>JBLHKS010000068.1:0-31673 GCA_047620505.1 Verrucomicrobiales bacterium
GCCTAACTTTTTCATTCATTCTAAGGAGTCCAAAACCCTCACAAACCAAGAAAATGCCCCCGAAGAAAGCCGCCACAAAGAAGACAGCAACAGCAAAAAATGTTTCAACTGTGAATCGTGCGACAAAGGTCGCCGCACAGTATCTGGTAGCCAAGTACACCAATGACACCACACGGGACCGAATTGAGGCGCCACCTGAGAATCAACAATGGGCTGAGATGGCGGCAATGACCATCAGCGAGTTGATCTTAGGAATCACTCCGAGTACACACCCGTCGATCCGAGATCGAAAACTAAACAAAGTAGGAGATAAGCTCGTTAAATATGCTCTCAACGTTTGTAACGGCATTTTAAGGGATAATGTCAAAAAAGAAGATGTAGCCGACGACGTTACGACCATCGTTTCTACCTCAACCAACACGATTGCGGATGTCGGAACCGTCTTAAATGACAACATGAATTTCCTTGTCACACTCAACTAAACTCATAACTAAGTTCACGCCACAATGAAAAAAACAATATTCACGATCCGCAGAACGGTTACTTCTGTGACTGTTCTTTTGGGACTGTCGTTCGCGACTTTCGCCATCGCACAAAATGGAGAGGATGGAGATTCGAAAGCACCAGCTGATTTCTTCGCTTTCGATATGTTCCACGGAATTGACGGGGCTGAAGGAACTGCTCCAGGCGTAAAGTGGGACAAGAGCTGGGAAGCTAAATTCGGAAATCTGGAGGGCTCTCTCCACTCCTCAGGTGCATTGGTATTCAGTGAAGACGATTCTTTGAACCAGACGCCGATCGTTGTTGAAGGGCGTTTCGGAACTTATAAGTCGATAGTCATATATGAAGGGGAAACGCCGCCGCCTCCCGGCCCCGATGGAACACCGCCAAACTTGGATGGCTTTGCGAAGGATATCGATCTCGCCTTTTCGATCGACGCAAGGTATGAGACTGATCAGGCTCTTGATCACAGCAACGGGTCCTTGGCTGCGGCCGCAACTCTTGTGAACGGGAATTTCGAATCTGATTCGATTCTTGGTTGGATTCCCAGCGTCGACGTCGCCGTCGAAGCCGTGTTCCCGGATAGAAACGCAATGATTGAAGATATTGGAGGAGAAGTCGAAGAGATACACGGTCGCGTCCGCCTTTCTGCCGACTGGTATGTCGATTTTGACAACAAATTGCTGGGTAATGAAATTGCCCTGCATGCGGCGCTTCAGTATTCCTATTCATTTGGCGATACGGAAATGCTTGAGGCAACCAGTCAAGATGAGTCGTTTGGCGCCTTGGTTGAATTGATATTCAAGCGAGGACCAATTCTTGATATGATTGGGGGAGTATTCCCTGATGAAGAAGCGACGCGCGGTCGACAGTTTTACGTTCAATACTCGACAGGAAACTTTACGCCATTGCCTGAATCAGAGCAACGTCTCAACGCTGGATATCGGTTTGCATTCTAGCGATCCGGCTCCAAGAAATTTTGTTCTACAGAACTGCTCGTTGAAAATTGGTTTCAACGAGTAGTTTTTTTGTACGAAATGGGCTAAATTCTGAAACTGGAGTTTGGCGATTCCAGCATCCAATGCCAAGCTCGCGCGAATGAAAAAATACGCGCTTGGCCTTGATTACGGAACCAACTCCTGCCGCTCTTTGCTGGTCGATTTGACGAGCGGGGCGGAACTTGGTTCGGTCGTTTTCCCCTACCCTTCCGGTGATCTTGGGATTCTGACCGATCCGAAGGACCCGAATGTCGCCCGTCAAAATCCGCAGGACTACCTCGATGGGCTCGAGGTGATCATCAAAGGGGCGATCGAGCAGGCGCGCGAGGCGGATACAGATTTTGATCCGGCAAATGTCCTTGGAATCGGCGTCGATACGACAGGTTCCACGCCAATCCCGGTCAACGCCGAGGGCACGCCGCTGGGGTTGCTTCCGGAATTCAAAGACAATCTCGCGGCGATGGTCTGGCTCTGGAAAGACCACACCGGGCATGCCGAAGCCGCGAAAATCACCGAAACCGCCGCCGAAATGCGGCCGCAGTTCTTGGCGAAGTGCGGAGGGATTTACAGCTCGGAATGGTGGTGGAGCAAAATTTGGCGCTGCAAAAACGCCGCTCCTGAGGTTTTCGCAGCGGCGCACAGCTGGGTGGAGCATTGCGATTGGCTGCCAGCTGTCCTTACTGGAAACACGAATCCCCAGCAGCTGCTGCGTGGAGTTTGCTCGGCGGGGCACAAGGCGATGTTCGCCAACGACTGGGGCGGGCTGCCGGATGAGGAATTTCTCAGCGCGCTCGATCCAGATCTGGCGGCGCTGCGGGATCGGCTTTTTTCGGAGGCTCACAGTGCGGACACGAAGGCTGGCGGACTTTGCGCGGAGTGGGCGGAAAAACTGGGTTTGCCCGAAGGAATCGCGGTGGCGGTCGGCGCTTTCGATGCCCACATGGGGGCGGTCGGCTCAGGGGTAAAGGAAGGCACTTTGGTTAAAATCCTGGGGACGAGCACTTGCGATGTGACCGTGGCCCCGAACAGTCGCAAAATTGACGAACTCCCGGGCGTTTGCGGGATCGTCGACGGCTCGGTGCTTCCTGGAAATTACGGAATCGAAGCCGGTCAATCCGCTGTCGGCGATATGTTTTTGTGGTTCGTGAACAATCTCGTTCCCGACAGCTACGGAGCGACGATGGACGAGAAATTCGAGAATATGGAGGCCGAACTCGCGAGGCAGGCTCCAGGCGAAACCGGCTTGCTGGCCCTCGATTGGAACAACGGCAATCGCACGATTCTGGTCGACGTCCGTCTCAGCGGTTTGATCTTGGGGCAGACGCTTCACACGAAGGCACACGAGATTTATCGGGCTTTGATCGAGGCAACCGCGTTCGGTGCGCTGACGATCATCAATCGCATGGAAGTGTACGGCGTGATGATCGATACGGTGGTCAATACGGGCGGTTTGGCGGTGAAAAACGCGACGCTGATGCAGATTTACGCCGACATAATCGGCCGCCCGTTAAAGGTGGCGAAAAGCGATCAGACTTGCGCGCTCGGTTCAGCGATTTTCGCAGCAGCTGCTAGCGGCCAGATGTCGATCGAAGAAGCCCAAAGCGGAGTTTGTGGTTATCGGGAACGAATTTACACGCCCGATCCGACTCGCCAGGCGACTTACGCGGAAATTTTTAAGCTGTATCGAACGGTTCACGACGCTTTTGGGACTTCGGAATGGTCCGGCAGCCTCAGTTCGATCATGAAAGATTTGATCGCGATTCGCGAACAGGCACGGGCTTGAGCCCCAAACCTAAGCCGCTTTATCGTGCTCTTCCTGGTAGCGCTGGATCGCAACGAGATCACAAAGACCGTCCTCCATCGAAATGTAGGGCTCAAAACCGAGGACCATCGCTGCGTAGCCGCCGTTTCCGCAGGAGTGGATAATTTCCGCCGCACGAGTTTCCGCGTATTTCGTTTTTGGCGCGTCCGGATAGATCGCGGAGAAAATCTGGATCAGCTCGTTGATCGAGCGCGATTTCCCGGTGCAGACGTTTCGGCTGCCGCTTTCAACCTGCAAAGTGGTCGCCGCGAGGACGTTTCCGCGGGCGACGTCGCGCACAGAAATGAAATCCCGAGTCTGCTCGCCATTTCCGTAAACGGTGACCGGAACTCCGCGGGCGAAACGGTCGGAAAAGATAGAAATCACGCCTGAGTAAGGGTTCGTCGGATCCTGCCGGTCGCCGTAAACGTTGAAATAGCGCATGCAGACGACCTCCATGTCGTAGGAAATCGAGTAGCCGAGCAGGAGGTTCTCGGAGGCCAGTTTGGAGCTTCCGTACATTCCAATTGGGCGGGTCGGGCAGTTTTCGTGAATCAGCGGTTCGGAAATGTCTCCGTAAACTGCAGCTGAGGATGCGAAGACGACGCGTTTGACGTTGTGAACCCGAGCTGCGTCCGCCACGAAATGGGTGGCTTCGAGGTTAAGTCGGAAATTCTTCGCCGGCCGTTCTTCAGCGACGACGACGCTGACCAGACCGGCCAGATGGATGATCGCATCCGCGCGGTTTTCGCGGCAAAGGTCGGCCACGGTTGACCCTTCAAGAACGTCGCCCTCGACAAACGTGAAGTTTTCGTGGTCGATCACGTTCCACAGATTGCTGAGTTTCCCGGTGCTCAAATCATCGAGCCCGATCACCCGATGCCCGGCTCCGATAAGTTGCTCCGCGGTGTGGCTACCGATAAAACCGGCCGCACCGGTCAAAATCACGGTCGCGTTTTCCAGTGTTTTGTGGCGACTTGAAAAGAATTGCTGCTGCATGGCAAAGGGATTTCCGAATTCGGCTTCTCAAGCCGCAAGCTTAACCTGAGCGTTGATATTTTCGACCAGATCAGCCAGCTCGACCGGCTTCCCCATCACCGAGCACTGCCGACCACCGATGTTGGCGATGCTTTGAGCTTCCTGAGCCAGAGCGGTGAGAAGAATCACGGGAAGGCTGCCCCATTCCTTATCCATTCGGAGTTCCGCAAGGACGGCGGCCCCGTCTTTTCCCGGCATCATCACGTCGAGCACCAAAAGGTCAGGTTTGTGGCGCCGAATCGCGTCCATCGAGAGGAATGAGTTGTTTTCGACAAACGGAGTCAGACCGAATTTGCTCAGAGCACGACTGAGCAAACTCGTGAGATTCAGGTTGTCGTCGATGAGCAAGACGCGGGTTGGGGAATTCATAGTCGGGCGGATAAAATTCTCAGAGGTGTAGATTATATGGTTTTTATAACAATTACAACTGCTATTTACGTGGATTCGATTTTATTTCCGCTGCTTTGAGCAGATGCTGGGGTTTGATCGTCATAGATGTAAGAAGACCAAATTTCGTCACGATGACGATTCAAAGGACAAATCTCACTGAGCGTTCCAATCGAATTGTTTAAGAAAACTTAAATTTGGTGTTTACAACCTCTCTCATTTTCATAAAATCGCCCCCAACCACCCCAAACAGATATGAAAACTCCTGAAAAATCGCAGTTGCTGAAGGAATACTTCCTCAACGCGTCGTTGATCGCCCTCGCACTTGAGCTGGCTAAAGAAAAGACTTCCCTCAATTTCGCGGAGAGCGAAATCGAGACTGTAGACACCGAAGAGAATCCTCTACCGGTGGCTGCCTGATCGGCAAAACTTAGACCAATGGCAGGGTCGGAATCATTTTCTGATTTCGACCCGAAAAATCGTTGGATTGTCGAGAGTTGAGCGTCATGATTGGTTCCCCAGAACCGCGTGATGAATCTCCCTCACATCCCAGGGTACGAATTTGAAGAGCTTATCGGCGAAGGCGGATGTGGTCCGGTTTATCGCTGCCGATTTGAAGAGCGTGAGTTCCGCGCGGTAAAGGTTTTGAACAGCCTGGCGGTGAATCCGGGGCTCCTGAGTCATGCTTTGACCACCGTCGCCAGCTTGCCGGATCACCCGAGGCTGGCTCCGATCCACACGTATAATCTGGGTCAAGCGCCTTACTTTTTCGCGACCAATTTCTACACCAGAGAAGGGGAACCCGCGACCCTGGAGCCCTTGATGGGCAAACTTCGGACCAAACAGGCTTGGAAACTTGTCGAACAGCTGATCGATGGCCTTGCTTTTCTCCACAAAAATGACGTCGTCCACACCGGCGTCAAACCGGGTAACATTTTCGTCGAGCAAGACTCGGAAATCGAGTCTCAAACTGGCGGTTACCGCCTCCGGTTGAGTGATCCAGGCCAAGGGCTCGTCGCTGGCCTCCACGTTTATGAAATGGGGAAAAGCGGTTTTTACGCCAGCCCCGAACAGCTCACCAACGGCGATTTTTCGCACGGAAAAGGCAAGCGTTGGGACGTCTTCAGCTTCGGAGTCGTCGCCTACCAGCTGCTGACTGGAAAGCTCCCCAGACTTGAGGAGCTGTATCGCCAATACTTGAAGGACGCTGAAAAACGCGCGCACGTGACGGCGGCCTTGCATCGCGAAGATCCGATGGCGTTTTTTGAGGCACTTCAGCTCGAACCGCAGATAAAATGGCCATCCAAACCTAAGAACAGCTTCGAGGCAAGCCTACGTGAAATCGTCGATCAGTGCCTGGATCTCGACCCATCGAAGCGACCGGTGGATTTGCGGGATGTAGCCCGAAGTTTTGAGAATATTCGGCATGGCGCCGACTTGGCATCGCTGAAAAACAGGCACAACGCGCGCCTGCGCAGCCAGAAGATCAAGACCAAAACTTTGATTCTGACGACTGGGCTTTTTCTGGTAACTTCGGCCGTTCTTGGCGGAGCTGCTCTACTTGGATTCAAGAACCTGGCAGCCGCGGTGGCGCAAGCGGGCTACATCAAGAGCGATTGGAAGCGAGACGTCGCAGGGCGCGAGTCGAAATTCGCTAACGAACGAACGCAGCTTTCGACGGCCAAGGTGATCGCCACGGCCGAACGCGATAAGCAGCAAGGATTGGCGGATCAGGCACGGGGGTTTCTACAATCGGCTCAGGAAAACGCGGATCGCTTTTTTGATATCGTCATGCGAGCCGAGGATGTCGAATTTCCGGGATTCCAAGAGGACCGTCGCGAGCGACTGAGCGGCGGTTTGGCTTATTTTGAGGCGTTTATCGAAAAATACGATGGGGATGCCGGTTTTGCGCGCGAACTGGCCAGAGCGCATCAATTTATCGGTGAAATTAAGCGCTCCGAAGGCAAATTGACCGAATCCGTCGCCTCACTTTCGAAGGCGCGCGATCTGATGCTGGCGCTTGAACTGGAAGGCGCAGAGAAGAGCCGTTCCATCCTCGAGTTAGCCAGAATTGAGCGCAACATTTCGAAAATCGAGCTGTTCCGAGACGATCTCGAAAGGGCTGCCGACGCCCTGGCTGCTTCGAATAAGTGGTTTGAGGAACTCCACGCTCTCGCCCCTGGAGACGACATCGCGTTCGAGATCCTGAAAAACAGCTACCAACTCGCCGAGATCAAGCGAGCTAACCGGGATGTCGATGCAACGCTCGCTCAACTCGATTCATTGGTCGATCCACTCAACGATCTCCGCGATCGCGATCCTCAATCAGAAGATAAAAAGGCGCTTCTGGCGCGAGTTCTTTCGGATATCGGCTTCATTTTCGGTAGACGAGGAGAGCTGGATGGCGCTCGGCAGTTGCAACAGCGAGCTGCCGAGTTGTTGGGCGAATTGGTCGAAGAATTTCCGCGAACGGACGACTACCAGTTCAGGCTCGCTGTTTGTCTCAATCAGCAGGGCAATTTCCAGGACGACACCAGGATGATGAAGGACGCCCACGCGCTTCTGGCCAAAATCGTCAGCCTGAATCCCGGAAGTCACGAATATCGTTCCGAACTCGCCAACAGTTATGGCCGAATGGCCGCGATTCAGCGTGCAGAAGGGCATCCTGAAGAGGCGCGCGAGCTCAACAATATCGCGATCACCATTTTCAGTGAGCTGCTTCAGATTGAGCCGGATATCGAGCGCTACAAATTTCTCCTCGCGCGGCAAAACGTCGAACTCGCCGAACTTCTGGCGGATAAGAAGGAGTTCACCGAAGCAGCAAAACGATTCGACCAGTCGATCGACGTTTTTAACGAATTGCTCGATAAAGAAGACCGCAACGATTTCTACCTGAAAGAACTCGGCAAAACGCTTGGGAACGCCGGTTTTGCACACGAAATGCTGGGGGACAAACCGAAGGCAAAGGGCCTTTATGAGCGTGCGCAGACAGTTTGGAATCTGTTTCTCGAGCTTCAGCCCGAAGACGATATCGCTCGCGAAGCGCTCGACTGGCTCAAAGGCAAGATCGAGAACGTGAGCTGACGCTTGCTCTTCGGTTGACGACTGCTTTGGTGCACGGCTCATGACAAACGAGGTCCACATCGACACCATCATCGAAATCGCGCGCCGTGCTGGCGAGGCCACGATGGAAATCTATCAGCGTGAATTTTCGATCGAAGAAAAGGAGGACCGGTCTCCTCTGACCGAGGCCGATCAAAAGTCGAACGAAATCATCATCGCGGGCTTGCTCGAAGCGTACCCGGAAATCCCGACGATTTCCGAAGAGATCAAAGCGCTTCCTTACGAGGAACGTAAGACGTGGGACCGATTCTGGCTGATCGACCCGCTCGACGGGACCAAGGAATTCATCAAAAAGAACGGCGAATTCACGGTCAACATCGCGCTGATCGACGGCGGAATTCCAACTCTCGGAGTCGTCTACCAGCCAGCAGCTGCTGTGCTCTACTACGGATCAAAAGGGAAAGGCGCGTTCAAAATCGACGCAGCCGGCGTAAAAACCGAGCTCCACGGTGGCGAGCATTATTCCAAGCTCGAAACGGTTCGAGTCGTCGCCAGCCGTTCGCACATGTCGGCGGAAACCGAGGAATTCGTCGAAGAATTGCGCGCTCAAGGGAAAACTGTCGATCTCGCTTCCTCAGGTAGCTCGCTGAAACTCTGCATGATCGCCGATGGCTCAGCAGACGTTTATCCGCGATTCGCGCCGACCATGGAATGGGACACCGGTGCCGCCCACGCAGTTGCGCTTGAGGCTGGTCGGCAGGTCTTGAACCGCGAGACTGGCGAGCCCTTGCAGTATAATAAAGAGAATCTGCTCAACCCCTGGTTTATCGTCGAGTGACGCGAATCCGAATCCGCAAAGCCTCGCGTCCCGCTCTAGTTTGTGCATGGGTCTTGCTCGCGTTTCTGGCTCTCGGATTGGTTCTTCATCACACACTTCCGCAGATTGCGCGATTCGCTCTTGATCGCCCGGCTAACTGCTCTTTGAAAACACTGGCCGGTTTCGCATGCGTCGGTTGCCGAGGAACTCGGGCGGCCTTCGCGTTCGCCAACGGCAATCTACTCCAGGCGTTTCTTTTTAACCCGCTGGTCGCCACTCTGGGCTTCTGTCTTGCGACTTGGGCGTTGCTGGTCGCTTTGACCCGCAAAAATCTGCAATTGCGGCTATCCGGTCCAGCTGTCCGACTTTTCTGGATCGCTGCTGCCGCTTTCGCCGTTGGAAGCTGGATTTTCGTGATCTGCGCGGAGCGAACAGCCTACAATCCGGGTCCATGTCCATGGCCGATGAAATGATCACTCGTAATCCCACTTCATGATCCAAGGATCGCCCATCTGCTTTTGATACGACTTCAACGTTTCCTTATAGCGTTTCAGCACTTCGGTAAATTCTGGATTCTCCGCTAGATTATTCGATTCAGTCGGATCTTTACGAATATCGTAAAGTTCAAACGCGGGTCGATTAACGTAGGAATCGACCGTCCCGGTTCCATAATTGGCGTCCTTTCCTTTATCCCACTGCGCCTGCCAGGTTGACGCAGCCCAAAGGTCGCTGGCGAATGGGTAAGGAAGGCCGTGCGCGATGTTCCAAATCAATTTGTAGTCCGCATCGCGAACGACACGCATTGGATAATACATCTGGATCTCATGAAACGTATGCGAAGCAAAAATCGTCTCCCAGTGAGCTGCGTCCGGCTTACCCAGGATCGAAATCCAGCTCTTTCCATGAAAAGCCTTCAGTCCTTTTGAAGGACCACGATTCTCATTCATCGCATAGGGCTTGTCTTTCCAGAATTGATTGGGATCCACCCACTCCTTCGGGCGATTCTTTTCAGAATCCAAACCTCCCGCAAAATCCAATAGCGAAGGCGTTATATCGATATGGCTGATCAATGCGTCGCTCCGAACGCCCCGATTCTCCTCATACGGATTTCGCACAACGAACGGAACTTTCAATCCACCTTCATAAACCGTCGTTTTGCCGCCTGGAAATGCCATTCCGTGATCGCTTGTGAATACGATTAGCGTTTTATCATAGAGCCCTGCTTCTTTTAGAATTTCGACGAGCCGCCCAACGCCCTGGTCGATCCGCGAGCAACTTTGATAGTAGTGAGCCAACTCGCTACGGCATTCCGGGGTGTCTGGCAAAAAATGTGGAATCGGAAGAGTCGCAGGATCGTAGAAAACCTCCTCAACTCCTGCATGAGCACCCTTGTTCGGCTTGTTTCCAAACAAATCTGGCTTGTGCTTACCTTCGTAAGTGTCGTCTTTTCCTCCACCACGATGCGGATCGCTTGTTCCGAAATATAGCAAGAAAGGCTGATCGCTGTCAGCACTGATAAACTCGCGACAAGTGTCAGCCATCTCGACCGCGTTTCGTCCGCTCGCTTTCATGTAGTTTTGGAATTGGAAAACCTCTTTCGGCGCGACGTGATATTTTCCGATGTGCGCCGTTCGATAGCCTTCGTTGGCGAGCACGCGCGGCATCGAGAAACTGACGACATTGAGCCAGCTGGAAAACTTATGGAAACTATGCTGATGCCCGTATTGGCCGTTTGCGTGATTGTGAAGGCCTGACATCACCACTGAACGGCTCGCCGAGCAACTCGCGGTAGTCGCGTAGGCATTCAGAAAGAGCGTTCCGTCGGCCGCGAGGGCATCAATGTTGGGTGTGACCGCCACTTTGTCGCCGTAACAACCGAGAGTCGGACTTTCATCATCGGTGATGAAAAAAATGATGTTTCGTTCCGCAGCAAAACCAGCAGCTGCTGGAAAAGTGAATGCGAAGAGCAAGAGGAATTTCACGAACTTCATGGCACGCAGCCTGGCGCTTTGAAGACGTCTCGCAAGGTCGAATCGACCACAGGCAAACCGCATTTCACGAGAAATTTCACAAAGTTTGTCAATAAATCCGCTGGATTTAGTCTAATTGTCTGACAATGTAATTAACGAGGCGGCAGCTTCCCTAAAAAGAACCCAAAAACTGCACGATACGCCCAAGCCCAAAATCCCACAGCCTGAACATCCGACTGTCCAACAGCTCAGACTGCGCGAGAAATCAAGCGAAGCGAAGCGTGAGGTCGCCGCCTCGGAAATCCCCGAGACAGCCCCCAATACACGCAGAAATGAGCAGCCTGACTTCACCTCCCCCCTCCCCTCCCTTCGCCTCCACGTTCGCTCCGCCGCCATCGCGCCTTCCCAACATCTTGCGAGATATCGGTGAGGACGACATCGCGATTCTTACTTTTGATCATCCGGATTCGTCCGCAAATATCTTCGACGACACCACCCTCGACGATCTCAATTCACACCTCGTCGAGTTGGATTCGCTCGGAGTTCGAGGTCTGGTGATCGTCAGCGCGAAGCCGACGATTTTCATCGCTGGAGCCGATCTGGGATCCATCGAAGGCCTGACAAAGGCGGCTCTGAACACCTTTATTCATAAAGGACAAACGGTCTTCGAGTTGCTTGCCGGGCTCAAAATCCCGACCGCAGCTGCGATCCACGGTGCTTGCATGGGCGGAGGCTTGGAATTGGCGTTAGCCTGCGATTGGCGCGTTGCCAGCTCAGACCGAGTCACCACGCTTGGCTTGCCGGAAACTCAACTCGGAATCCTGCCAGCCTGGGGCGGCTGCACCCGGCTTCCAAAACTGATCGGGCTAAACAACGCGCTGGGGCTGATTCTCTCGGGAAAGCGGCTTTCGCCAGGCAAAGCGAAGAAACTTGGGGTGGTTGACGCCGTCGTTGAACGCGAGCAGCTGCTGATCAAGGCGCGAGCGCTGCTTGCACGTGGAAAACGCGATTTTGAGCCGCATCGCCTGACCAATAATCGCGTTAGCGCTGGAGCGGTCCGATATTTCGTCGGTAGAAAACTCCAGCGCCAAACGCGAGGAAACTACCCTGCCCCACTTGAGGCGCTCGGCGTCACAACCGCATCGGTATCGATTCCAGTGAGCCGCTCGCTCGAAAATGAGCGAAGCGCGCTTCTTCGACTCGCAGAAACGGCCCCTTGCCGAAATTTGATTCGAACGTTCAACCTTCAGCAGCGCTCACGCCGCATGCGCTTCGATCGCACGGTCAAAGCTAAGCCGGAAAACATCGAAAGAGTCGCAGTCATCGGTGCAGGTGTCATGGGCGCGGGCATCGCCCAATGGGTTAGCTCGCGAGGCTTGCCAGTGATCTTGCAGGACATCGACGAATCGAAAATCGCGACCGGGCTCAGCTCAATTCGCAAACTTTACGCAGGTGCCGTGAAGCGCCGGATCTTCAATTTGCGTGAAGCGACGCGCCGCATGGATCTGGTCCATGGAACCGCCTCGCGAGTGCCGTTGACGAACGAAGATCTCGTAATTGAGGCAGCTGTCGAGAATCTCGAAATCAAAAAGAAGATCTTTGTCGACCTGTCGAAACGAACTCGGCCTGACGCGATTCTGGCAACGAACACTTCAGCGCTTCCGATCACAGAACTCGTGGAAACGCCGGGAATCGTCAATCCTGAGCGCATCCTAGGGCTGCACTTTTTCAATCCCGTTCATCGGATGAAACTGGTCGAAATTGTGGTCACGAAGCGCACCTCACCCGAGGCAGTTGAGGCCACGCTTCGATTCGTAAAGTCGATCGGGAAACTACCAGTCATCGTGAACGACAGTCCCGGATTCGTCGTCAATCGAATCCTGATGCCCTACCTCTTGATGGCCGGCAAACTCTTCGATCGAGGGATCGACGGACGACTGATCGACGACGCAATGCTCGATTTCGGAATGCCAATGGGACCTCTTCGTTTGTTAGACGAAATTGGGCTCGACGTCGCCCTTCACGTCGCGAAAACGCTTGGGAATGTTCCTCCGATCCCCAGCCGACTCGTTGAATCCGGTCAGTTCGGACGCAAGGCCGGCACCGGTTTCTACAATTATCCAAAACCGGGAAAACCAACTCTCAGTCGAGACGCTTTGGACATTCGAAACGAAGACGAAAGCTTCGTCATGAGCGCAGCAAAAATCATCGATCTGCTTTCGATCCTGATGGTCGATGAAGCCGCTCGCTGCCTTGAAGAAGGCGTCGCTGGTGCCCCCGAAGACATCGATTTTGCTATGATCATGGGAACCGGATGGGCCCCATTTCGCGGCGGTCCGCTCAGGTTCGCCGACAGCGTCGGCCACGAGCAACTGCTGGCGCGCTTCAAGATCGCTTGCGAAGCCGCGCAAGAGAATTGCGAGCCCTCTGAGCGGCTTCAAACAGGCGGCAAATTCTACAAAAATCCCTAACCAAGTCACCAAATGAATACTCTAGTTAAAGAACCGGAAACAAAGTCGGTCATCGACACATCAAAGATGAACAAGGGCGAGCGCGCCGCTCTCGAAATGGCCGAAGCCGCACGCGACGAGACTTCCCGAAAGCTAAGCTTTGCCGCTTCGTTTTTCATGGGAGCGCCAGATTTTGAGCGGCTACTGCCGTTTCCAATCCAGTCTGATGAGGACCGAAAGAAGGGCGATGTTTTCATCGGCAGGCTGCGCCAGTTTCTCCTCGAACACGCCGATCCAGACGAGATCGATCGCGAAGGCGAAATCCCGGATGACGTCCTTGCTGGCCTGCGAAAACTCGGTGCTTTCGGCATCAAAATTCCCAAGGACCTCGGCGGACTCGGCCTTAGTCAGACGAACTACTCGCGAGCGGCAATGGAGCTTGGCGGCTACGACGCAAACCTGACTGCTCTGCTCAGCGCGCATCAATCTATCGGTGTTCCGCAGCCGCTGATCATGTTCGGAACGGACGAGCAAAAGAAGAAATATCTCCCCCGCTGCGCCGCCGGTGAAATTTCGGCTTTCGCACTAACCGAACCAGATGTCGGCTCCGATCCGGCAAAGATGAAGACCTCGGCTGTGCTAAGCGAAGACGGCAAAAGCTTCATCCTGAACGGCGAAAAACTCTGGTGCACGAACGGCGTTCGAGCTGGCCTACTCGTCGTGATGGCGCGGACCGGAAGATCGAAAATAACCGCGTTCATCGTCGAAGCAGATTGGCCTGGTGTCGAAGTCGTGAACCGCTGCCGATTCATGGGGCTCAAGGCTCTCTACAACGGCGTGATGCGCTTCACAGATGTCGTCGTGCCAAAAGAAAACATCATCCTTGCTGAGGGCAAAGGATTGAAGGTAGCGCTTTCGACTTTGAACACTGGCCGAATCACGCTGCCTGCTGGAGCGACTGGAATGTCAAAGCGCTGCCTTGATTGGTGCCGCGACTGGGCATCTCGCCGCGTCCAATGGGGAGCGCCGATCGGTCGGCATGACGCAATTGCTCAGAAACTCGCTCGCATGGCGGCGGACACGTTCGCGATGGAGTCGATGACGCTTTTCACGAGTGCGTTGGTCGACGAAAGCAAAAAAAACGACATCCGACTTGAAGCGGCATTCGGGAAATTATTCGGCAGCGAGCGAGGCTGGCGAATCATCGACGATACGATGCAAATTCGCGGCGGGCGAGGCTACGAAACCGCCGATTCCCTCCGCGCGCGTGGCGACGAACCTGTGCCGGTCGAGCGGTTTTTCCGCGATGCTCGGATCAACACAATCTTCGAAGGCAGCAGCGAAATCATGCGGCTGTTCATCGCGCGCGAAGCACTCGACCCGCACTTGAAGATCGGTGGTCCAGTTTTGAACTCAACGCTGCCGATGAAAACCCGGTTCAAGGCCGCGATGAAGAGCGCCTGGTTCTACCTTCGTTGGTATCCAAAACTCTGGCTGCCGCGACTCGGCGGCTTGCCGCGCGACCTGAATCCTCAGCTTCGTCGCGACCTTCGGAGAATTCGCAAGCTAAGCCAAAAACTGGCTCGTCGGATGTTTCACTCGATGATCCGCTTTGGTCCCAAGTTAGAAAAGAAGCAGGTCTTACTAGGCCGTTTTGTCGACATCGGAGCGGAATTGTTCGCGATGAGCGTGACCTGCGCCCGCACCCAGGCTCTCCTAAAGTCGAACGAGCCGGACGCCCAGCAGCTGCTGGCGAAAGCCGAATTCTTCTGCGAGGACTCGCGGGCTCGGATTGGCCGTCTGTTCATGGAAGTCAGCAGCAACGCTGACAACAAGGGCTACGCGCTCGCCAAGTCGATGCTTCGCTAACTACTCAACGATCCAAGCAGGCCGTCCTCGCTCGATTCGCGCTTTGAAATCGCCGAGGCCGTGCCAGTGTCGGCGCTGGTTCAAATCGACCTCCTGGACGATCACCTGGCCCCACTGATCGGCCTGTTTCATCATCTCGCCTTCGTGATCAAAGATCGCGGTCTTGATCCAATTCGTTTCATGATTCGTGTAAGTCGAGCTGACAAGATAGACATGATTTTCGCACGCCCGCGCCTTTGCCAACGCCGGGTTGCAGCCCCAAACCGGCAGGGCGATGACCTCGGCGCCGTTGATCGTAAGCTGGCGAGCGACTTCTGGGAAAAAGGCGTCGTAGCAGACCATCATCCCGACTTTACCAAAGCGCGTTTCGAAGACCGGATACTCAGATCCTGGCGTCACCCCACCGTCGGCCTCACCCCGCGGAAGACAGGTTTTTCGGTATTTTCCAACGACCTCGCCATCGGGTCCTAACAGAACAGCCACATTGAAAATCAGATGCTGATCGCGTTCGATCAGACCGGCGACAATGTAGATGTCATGCTGCTTGGCCAGCTTCCCGAAATACTCTGTCGAGGGCCCTGGAATTGGCTCGGCTACGTCAGCGTAACTCAGCCCAGTTCCGTAGTAAGTCAGCGTCTCGCCTAACACGATCAGATCAGCTTCCTGACGAGCTGCCTCCTCGATCAACGGCGCGTAAAGTTTACGGTTTGCCTCGGGCGTTCGCTCCTCGCTCCTCGGCTGAAAATGAGTCGACGCAAGCCGCACGGTTCTCGGCGCAGGCTTCTCAACCTCCTCGAATCGAACGTCATTCCAGCGAACTTCGCTCTTCGCCGGTGCCCAGCGAAAGAAAAGTTCGACCACAGCCCGCGTAGCAGCTGCTGGCGCTTTGTAAGTGTCGGAAACCTCGGTCCAGCCGTCCTTAGTGGCCTTGTCCATCGGGTAGTCCGGTCGATGCGTTGAGACACCGCCACGCTGGTACTTCGGATTCATAGGATTGTCGTTTTGAACCAGTTGGCCGGCGTCGTTCTGCCAGGTGATTTTCGCGACACAGCTTCGGCGAGCCGTGTCCACATTTGCTGTGCTTCGAAGCGCATGAAAATGGTAAAAACTACCTCCTGAAATCGAAAACGTCCGCTTCCACGAGCCATGCAAGCCTTCCCGCTCGTCGGTCCGGATCGCGAGCGTCGGCGCTGAGTCTGGCCCGTCACCTTCGATCACTTCAAAGAGCGGCCGAATTTCTTCGCGCGGTGCCTCCTGGCTCCAGGAAGATTCAGTTTCAGCCATGAGCGGAGCGACTCCAACGAGTAAGAACGAGCAGATAAAAGTCTTCATGAGATAGAGGAAAGCTGGTGAGAACACGGGATCGAGAGTCGCCATCAATCGATTTACATTTTCTATTCGGAGCTGCTCGGTATGCTGTTTCGGAAAGTGCCACGACTTTGGAAGATTACGAATACGCTCACCCTCAGCGCATCACTGCTGACGAAGCTGCCAGGCTGATCGCAGACGACGCGACCGTCGCTTGTGGTGGTTTCGTCGGCGCTGCTCATCCCGAAGCGCTGACCGCCGCGATCGAACGCCGGTTTCTCGATTGTGCTCAGCCGAAAAACCTAACCCTGGTCTACGGTGCCGGGCAGGGTGACGGAAATTCCCGCGGGCTGAATCATCTCGCTCACCAGCAGTTGCTGCGGCGAGTCGTCGGCGGCCATTGGGGGCTCTGTCCGCGTCTGGGCCAGCTCGCGATCCAGGGAAAAATCGAGGCTTACAACTTTCCGCAAGGCGTGATTTGCCAGCTGCTGCGCGACATCGCCGCGGGACGCCCGGGCTGCGTAACGCATATCGGGCTTGGCACTTTTATCGATCCGGAACACGGCGGCGGGCGGTTAAATTCGAGGACTCCAGCGGGACTGGTGGAGCGAGTCGAGCTTCGCGGTCAGACCTGGTTGCTTTTTCATGCATTTCCCATCGACGTCGGCTTAATTCGAGCGACAGCGGCGGACGCAAACGGCAATCTGTTCATGGAAGAAGAGGCTGTGATCGGCGAGGTCCTGCCGATCGCGCAAGCGGCGCGAAACTCGGGCGGAATCGTCATCGCGCAGGTCAAACGAATCGAATCCACGCCCATCCCGCCTCACCGAGTTCGGGTGCCCGGGATCCTCGTCGACCACATCGTAGTCGCCGAGGAAGGCGAGCACGATCTGACTTTCGGGGAGTCGCTGAACCCAGCCTACTTCACGGCGTCAGCCTCGACGACGCCGACTGTCGAACCGCTCCCGTTGATCCGCCGCCTGATCGCCGAGCGCGCCTGCGACGAGTTGCGACCGGGCGACGTCGCGAACCTCGGGATCGGGCTCCCAGAGGGAATCGCGCGCGTCGCAGCGGATCGAGGCTTACTCGATCAAGTCACCCTGACGGTTGAGAGCGGACCGATCGGCGGCATGCCGGCTGGAGGGCTTAGCTTTGGGGCTAGCGTAAATCCGCAGGCGATTATCGATCAGCCCGCGCAGTTCGATTTCTACGACGGGGGCGGGCTCGATTTCGCGGCTTTAGGGGCGGCGCAGATCGATGAGAAAGGAAACGTCAACGTCTCGCATTTTGGCGATCGCGTCGCAGGCGTCGGTGGTTTCGTTAACATTTCGCAGACTGCGAAGCGACTGGTTTTCTGCACGACTTACACCTCTGGCGGGCTCGAAGTTGCTATGGAAGCCGACAATTTGCGGATTGTCCGCGAGGGGCGTTTTCCCAAGTTCGTTAAGAAAGTCGATCAAATTTCTTTCAACGGCGAACGAGCAGCTGCTGCTGGCCGCGAAGTGCTTTACGTGACGGAGCGAGCTGTGTTTCGGCTCACGGAATCTGGCTTGGAATTGGTCGAAGTCAGACCAGGCTGCGAAAGGGAATTCTAGAATTCGCTGTGTTGAAGAAGCCATGTTGCCTCGCCTTCTTTCCCTTGCCTTCCTGATTCCTTTCGCCGCGCTTGCTCAAGACTACGCCTCGCACCCGCCGCTTAGGCCGCTGTTCTTTCCATCCGATCAGGCACTTGGCGACGGGCCGCACTTTTTCGTCAGCCCGGAAGGCGACAATGCCAGTTCCGGCGAGGAGAGCGCGCCCTGGCAAACGATCGATTTCGCGCTGACTCGAATTGGTCCCGGAGACACCCTGATTCTTCGCGAAGGAGTCTACCGAGAGAACGTCAGAATTTCCTTAACGGGAAAACACAACGCGGAAATCACGATTCGGTCGTTTCCCGGCGAACACGCGATCATCGACGGTTCCTTCGCCGAGTTTTTCGATGCGCCGGAGACTGCCTGGGAGGTCGTCGACGAAGAGCTTGGAGAATACCGTTCAGCCTCGCGCTATTCGAATCTCCGGAATGTGCTGGGTTCATTTGGAGATTCAATGATCGGTCTTCAAACCTATTATCATTCAGAGGATCTGCGCGCTACGAACGAGGTCGTCGATTGGGTAGATTGGGATCGGCGAGACGAGACAGACATCCGGCCAGTCTATTTTGGGCCCGGCTTATGGTATAACAAAGAAAGTGGCCGAATTCATATTCGTCTCGCTCACACAAATTTGCCGGAGCCGATCGCTAACTACAAAGGCGAAACCGATCCTCGCAAACTCCCGTTGCTCATCGCTCCGTATCGATCCACACCTCTCGCGATCGACGGGGCCAGCCATCTTTACATCGAGGGTCTGACGATTCGCGGTGCGGGCTACACCGCCGTTGAATTGGCTCAGGCGACAAATATCCAGCTTCAGAACCTCACAATCTGGGCTGGCGCTTATGGAATTCGGGCATCCGGAACACAGCACTTTCGTCTGCTTCACTCTGGCGTTTACGGAAATATTGCGCCGTGGACATTCCGCGCGGACGGTTCGAAACGAGACTACCCGGGACGGCCGCATCGCAACATCTCGCGTCTGAATACGCATGCATCGATCGAGATCGATTCCGGCCGCGAATCCAGCGTCTACGCGTTTCCGCAAAATGATCACTGGGAAATTCTCTACTGCGAATTCACCGACGCGCACGACGGACCTTACCTCGGAAGCATCAACGTCCACTTCAGCCAGAATCTCGTTGAAAACATGCAGGACGACGGAATTTATCTCAGTCCGATGTACAAACGGCATCGGCTCGAAGACAGCGACCCTCAGATTTACATAGAAGGTAATCTATTTCGCCAGGTGCTGACTCCTTTGGCTTTTGGTGGGCCTTGGACGGAGACACGAGATCAGGTTTATATTTATAGAAACGTTTTTGATTTGCGAAAACCGGTTCAAACCGGACGGCCAACGACAATGTCTGCCGAACCTCGTTTCAGCACTGGAAAATTCATGGGCGATCACGGTTCGCCGCCGTGGCCGGCAATGAACATTTATCAGAATACGATCATCACTGGTGATCCGCAGCGAGGCGCGCCAGGCGCAGCTTTCGGTGGATTGCGAGCCGGAAATCCACGCCGAATCTATAATAATATCTTTCTTCATCTGGCACGGCTACCCGGCTTCATTGTCCCGCCTCCAGATTCGGATTTTGCGAGCGATGGAAATTTGTACTGGTCGCCCGATCCAGAAATTCCGGATGCCGCGCGTTTCTTCGGAAAGTTCCGCGCAGCTTTTCCGAGTTTCGAAGGCAAGTCGCTGATCGCAGATCCAAAGCTAGAAGGAAGCCGCCCGAGCGCGGACAGCCAGGTTGTCGATGCCGGAGTCGAGTTGCCTGACGGTTGGCCGGACGATCGGAGCATTCACGACGTTGATGCTCCCGACATCGGCGCGATTTCACCAGCCGGCACACCAAGAATTGGACGCGGCTCAAGAATTGGAACCTATTAAGCTATGAAATGGATTGCCCTGCTCTCAACGTTAGCCTTGTCGCCAGCAGCTGCTGAAGTTTTCGACATCACGAAATTCGGCGCGACCGCTAACGACAACACCGATGACACTACCTCGATTGAAAACGCGCTCGCTGCTTGCGGTGAGGCCGGCGGCGGAACCGTTTTGATACCAGCTGGAACATTTATCCTCTCAAGACGAAACGCAGAATCTCCGATACTCGAAGTTCCGCCGGACACCACGGTTCAAGGCGAAGGAACCTCTTCTATATTGAAATTCGACCCGGCCGTCAATACGTCGAATTTCTGGCGAATGATCGGTGCGCCAGTCGCGACCGGCACACGCAATGTCGTCATCCGGGATCTGCATCTCGATGGCTCAAACACTCATCCGAAATACGAAAAAGGCGAGACTCCAGAACACAACGCGGGGATCTGGTTTTACAACAAAGACCACTTCATCGAGAACATTGTTGTCGAGAATGTCTTCGCTGAGAATTTCTCCGGCGACTGCATGGCGTTCTCTCGAAACTGTCGCGGAATCACGGTTCGCGATTGCACGTTGCGAAATTTTATCCGCCAGGGAATCCAGATGGGAGGGAGCGAGGGCTCGCGCGATTATTTGGTGACCGGTTGCCGTGATCTTGAGCACTCGGTGAAGCCGGGTGGGTCCACAATTCACGTCGAACACGCGCGCGGGCTTAAGAATGTGATTATCGAAAACAATCACTGCCGTAAATCGATTCTCGCTGGTGGTGTGGATGGGATGATCATTCGCGGTAACACGATTGACGGCGTTCTGATCGGAAACGGAAACACGAATCTGGTCGTTCAGAATAATATCGTTCGAGGCCCGGATCGAAAGGGCGCGGTTGTGCAGCTTGGTTATACCAAGAACCTGATCTTCAGCGGAAACATCGTTGAAGGCGGCCCAGAGAGCACGTCTGGAATCTATATTTGGGGAAACTCTCGCTACAATTCTCAGCCAGGCGAAAACGTCGTCGTTTCCGGAAACCGGATTACTTCGGGCGAGAACGCGATATTTCTGAACGGTGCCACGGGAGTCAAAGTCTTCGGCAACGTCCTCACGGCACCTCGCCATTTTCTAGCGAAGCGAGCCGAAGACGTTGAATCGGATATCGAGGAAACCGAGGAGCCTGCGATTGAATCGAATTAAAATTCCTTCCCAAACAAGTCTTCGCGGATCTCAACAATTTCTGGAATTTCGGGGGCGTCCTGCTTCGGACGCCGGATCACGCGGTCTATTGGGTGGCGTGAGACGATGTTTCCTTTGCTGGAACGGCCTTTGATCGCGATCGTGTTGAAGTCAAAATCGAGCTGCAAAGTCCGCAAGCGTGGAGCCGGTTTGATGTGGACCCGAACGACGTCCAAACTGGCGAGTTCTTCGGATTCGTGGACTCGAAAATAGAAAACCCGGCTGCCTGGCCTTCCTAAACCAAGTTCGTAAACTTTGTCGCGAGTGATCCCTGAAATCTGGAATCGCTTAGCGTAGGTGTTTCCATCGCGGCCGTCCCGATAAACCATGTGGTAGACCGGCTTGTCGGCCTTCTGAAAGACCGCGACGTGGAGATTATTTTTCCCGACGAAAGCTTTTTCCGCGTTCCTGACGACCTTCATCGTCGTGTCGCCCGCGAACGCGATGATGTCGTCCAGCCGCGAGCAAGGGCCGACTTCATCGCCGTCGCGCTTCATGCCCCAGCCGACGAATCCGTTCTTACGATCGACGTAAAGTGTTTCGTTGGCGACGGCAACAGCACGCCCGACAACTCGCTCGAAAGTGGTTAGCTCCGTCTTCCGTTCACGGCCTTTGCCGTACTTCGTTTTGAGGTCTTCGAACCACTTGATCGCGTACTTCGTCAGGCTGCGAAGGTTGCGCTTCACCTCTTTGATCTGATCTTCAAGGCCGCGGATGTGCTCATCGGCTTTGAACGAATCGAACTTCGAGATCCGCTTGATTTTTATCTCTGTCAGGCGCGCAACGTCCTCCTGAGTCACTTTGCGCATCAACAAATGAAGGAAAGGTTCGAGCCCCGCCCAGATCTCGGTCAGGACCGCTTCCCAAGTTTCGCATTCCTCGATTCGACGGTAAATCCGATTCTCGATGAAGATTTTTTCGAGCGACGAAAAGTGCCACTTTTCCTCTAGCTCGTGAAGCGTGATTTCCAGCTCCATCTTCAGCAGATCGCGAGTTCGAAAGGCGCTGATCCGCAATATTTCCTTCACGCTGAGGAACTTAGGCGTGTTGTCTTCGATCACGCAGGCGTTTGGCGAGATCGAGACTTCGCAATCCGTGAACGCGTAAAGCGCCTGAAGCGTCTGCTCAGAATCCGTCCCGGAAGGCAGCTGAACTCGGACTTCGGCGACATCCGAGGTCAGGTCATCGACTCGATTGATTTTGATTTTTCCCTTCGCCGCAGCATCCGCGATCGAGGCCATCACGCCGAGCGTCGTCGTGCCGTAAGGAATTTCGCGAACGACGAGATGCCGACCTCGGTTTTCAATTTCGATCTTGGCGCGCACCCTGACACGACCACCACGCACGCCTTCGTTATACTCCGAAACATCGGCCATCGCCCCCTGCGCGAAGTCGGGAAAAATTTCG
Organism: Verrucomicrobiales bacterium; assembly: GCA_047620505.1. Taxonomy (GTDB): domain Bacteria; phylum Verrucomicrobiota; class Verrucomicrobiia; order Verrucomicrobiales; family DEV007; genus JBLHKS01. Next base: position 22,356 of record JBLHKS010000068.1, read on the forward strand.
AAGTCCTCTTTGTTGAGAACAGCGATCGAAGCGTCAATCAGCTCGATAAAATTGTGCGGCAGGATTTTGCAAGCTAAGCCAACTGCGATGCCTTCGACGCCCGAAGCGAGCACGAGCGGAAACTTCATCGGCAGCGCGACTGGCTCCTTATTTCGGCCATCGTAGGAACTCTGCCAGACCGTGATTTTCGAATTGAAGGCGACTTCGAGCGCGAATTTAGAAAGCCGAGTTTCGATGTATCGAGGAGCGGCGGCGTTGTCGCCAGTCAGGATATTTCCCCAGTTTCCCTGAGTATCGACGAGCAGCTGCTTCTGGCCGAGCTGCGTCAACGCATCGCCGATCGATTGATCGCCGTGCGGATGGTACTGCATCGTGTGGCCGACGATGTTGGCGACTTTGTGGAATCGGCCGTCGTCCTTTTCCTTAAGCGAATGCAGAATCCGGCGTTGAACGGGCTTCAGGCCGTCATCGATGTGCGGCACAGCGCGTTCAAGGATTACGTAGCTGGCGTAATCCAGAAACCAGTCGCCATACATGGCGTTCATCGGCGTGCCGCGGTCGGGGGCAGGCATCGTAGGTCAGTTTGTTAGATTAAAAATGCGGGTTTGATCAAAGCGAGGGTCGAACGCTCGGGAACCGGATATTAATTCGGGTTTCTTAAAATTAAAGGGTTCCGTGCGAGTTTTTGATCGAAAAAGAAATCCAGCAGCTGCTGAGTCCAAAACTTGCGCCTGCCAGCTGGTCCGTGTTAGTAAGAACCTCATGGCGGATAAAATTGGCCCCCTTAGTCTTCTCTTACTCGTGATCGCCGCTGCGGTTGCGATGCTTCCGTTGGAAAGCTCGATGAAAGTCGAGTGGGTTCGATCCAGCATGGCCGACGATCGAACGGAACATGAACTGTTGGTTTTGTTAGGTCGGGCAGAAGCCGATCCGATGACAAATACGACCGATGTCGTTGTTGCGCCGGCGCCGGAGCGCTCGAATTTTCCGGATCCGATCAACTACGTGCTTTGGATCAACGTTAGTGGATTTCGAGGCGACTACGTCGAAAAGTCCAACGCTCCGTTTTTCGGAAATCTCTCCCTGGCTTCGGCCTCGACTTCTCGGATGTCGCCGACGTCTCCAAGCTTGAACTGGCCGAGTCTCGTTTCGATGGCGACCGGGCTTAAGCCAGCTCAGCACGGGATCATCGGCGAAACGATTCGCCTTCCTGAAAGCGGTGAAATCGTCCGGCGGCCGACAGATTTGAGTTTGCTGAAGGGCGAGCCGATCTGGACGACTGCGAAGCGGCAAGGCGTCCGAGTTCTTGTCCAGGATTGGCCGTTTTCGCAAATTCAACCTAGCGAAAACGCCGCCGACATTCATTTGGCGGAGTTTGATCCGGAGGCAAGCGACGCGGATCGGCTCAAAGCGCTGATGGATGCTTGGACGAGCGACACCGACGAGGAAAAGATCCGGCTCGCGATGGTGAGCCTCCACGATCTCAACAAGGTCGGCGAAAAGCACGGCGCCCGCGCTCCTGAGACGTACACGGCGTTTACGGATTTCGACACGCAGATGGCCGAGTTTTTCACTCAGCTGGAGGAAGCCTGGCCGAAACTGAATCGGGGTGCGGACGAACTTTGGGTTTTCATCACGACCGATCACGGCATGGCTGAGGTCGAAACTCTGATCAACTACGAGCAGCTTGTCAGTCAGCAGGTTCAAGATCGGACGGTCGTGGCGATCGACGACACAGTCGCTCACATCTGGCTGAACCTACCGGATGGAACGAACCAGGAAAAATTCCTCAAAGCGATGGATGACGAACTCGGTCGGCCGATTTTCTGGAAAATGTACACGCCCGATCAGATGCCGGCGGACTGGGATTTTCCCGCTGACGGAGGTGGCGCAGGTGAAAGAATTCTGGTGCTCCAACCGAAGTATCGGTTCACCGACAAAAAGGGTTCAGAGGCGGTGTTTCCAGCTGTGGAAGTCGGCGGTCCGCTTGCCACCGGTGGTTACGCGGTCAAGGCGACTTCGGTGATGCGCGGCCAGGCTTTTATCTTCAAATTTCCGGAGCGAGCGGACGTGGTCGACCTCAAAAATATCTACTCAGTCCAGCTCTACCCGACGGTCTGCAAGTTGCTGGGAATCGAGCCGGCCGAAGGCGCGGACGCGGCGGCGTTGGAGCTCGGGCCCGCAGAAATGGTCGAGGAATAGGCGAAAGTCGGCGGTCTAACTCCGATTCGCTTGGGCCTGGATTTCGTGGATCGAGGCGCGGATGAGTTTCAGAAGTTTGCGCGGATTTTTCTCGGCGTAAAAGTTTTCCGCGCCCAGGGCCGCGATGATTTCTGGATCAAGCGCGCTGAGTTCATTGAAGATCGTCTCAAGCTTGGCGGAAGTGGCTCCGGCGGCCGCATCTTCTCGTAGCCGACTCAGCAGCTGCTGGGCTTTTTCAGTCGACGGCTTGGGTTTGGCTTCGGCCGGTGACGAGCCCGAGAGGTTGGATTCGATCTCGGTCAGGAGCGCCGATTTTCCGCCTTTTCCGGCAAGGTCCAGCTTTTTGGAAACCTGACGCAGCTGAGCGACGGTTGCCCGTTTCAGCGAAGCCTTCAACTCGCCTGAAATCGCGTTTCCAGTTTCGTGCGCTTGAATTTCGCGCCAAAGCCCAATGAGAGATTTTTCGGCGCGGTGGCTGTTTTCGACAATGAATTTCCCGAGCCCGCCAGACTGACCGGCGTAAGCCAAAACGTTTTGAAATCTCTGAAGCAATTTCTTCGGCGAGGCTCCAATGAAAGGATCGAATGCCGCAAGAGCGCTTTCAAAGAGTCTGGACGGCTGATCAGTTTCGGGAAACTCACCGAGCGGCTCGGATTGACAGCTTTCGAGGAAGGCGAGCACTTCTTTGAGATCAAACTCGGCCAGTTCATCGAGCGCAGCAGCCGTGTCGCCCAGGCTCAGAGCGCGGTCAGCGAAGCCGTCTTCCTTAGCTTGCGCGGCGGCGCGATTGAACCAATCAATAAGAGGCCGAACCATCGAATTCAGAGAGTGATCGGGTAGGATTCCGCGTTTTCAAGACGCCGAGCGAATTCGTCCGCGGTTTCCTTGAGCCGTTGTCGGACCTCCAGTTTTTGCACGGCAGCGATTTCGAATTCCTCCGGCCCAGGGAGCTCGCTTGCGGGAATTCCCTCCGCGCAAGCCTTGGGAGGGAAGAGAACTCCGCGCGGAAGGTAGGCCTCGAGATTCGAGTTGAGCGTGGCGTAGGCGTCCTGGTGAGGAGCGATCAAGTTCTTCTCCTCGCCGCGTTTTCTGACTTCGTTAGGGATCACGCCGAGGATCTGAGCGGAGATCACGCCGGCTTTCTGAAGCGCTCGAATCTGGACGAGGGTGTTGGGAACCGCGCGCGCCGCGTGAGGCTCCAAACGAGTCGGAATCACGATGAAATCGCTCGCCGCGAGCGCGTTGATCGCGGATGCGGTGAGTCGTGGTGGGCAGTCGAAACCGACCAAGCCGTATTGCTGATAAACCCAGTCCTGGTGCAGCAGCTGCCGGAAATGAAACCGGTTCTCCTGATCCAAAAGGAGGTGCTGCGTCTGAGCCCGATAGTCAGCCTCATCGAGCGGGTTTTCCGCCGGGCAAACGTCGACCGACTCGCAGCCGTTCATCGGCAACGTCAATTGCCGGAGATCATTTGGGTCGAGCCGATCCATTTTCCAAAGCGCTCGAACCGAGCGATCCCCTTTCAGCATCACACCGAGTTGATCGCGATTCAGCGTGCCCTCGCTGAGCGTTCCCTGGAAGTCGAGATCGAGAAGCAGCGACCGTCCGCGCCACAATCCGTCGAGTCCGAGCATCGCGGTCAAATTCGCAGCCAAAAACGTTTTCCCGACTCCGCCTTTGAGATTCAGGAACGTCACGAACGGCGTTTTCCGCTCTGTCAGGGGCAGCACCGGCGGAACTCCCTTAACCTTTTTCCTGACCCAGATTCGCCACTCTCCTTTGAGCGCATCGTTGACCTTGGATTCGAAATTGCCGCTGGCGACGGTCTTGGCCGTCTTCAGTTTTTTAATTGTAGAGTCCGCCATTCGCAGTCGATCAACCGCGATGTTCAGCCGGCGACCGCGTCTGCGCACTTCGATTCCAGCGAGAGCGCCGCAAGTGCAGGCGACGACGAGGAGAACAATAACGATCGCCAGAATCGCCACCTGAGCGCTGATGCCGACGTCCTTCAACAGCATCGTCAGGAGCTTCTGGATCGATTCATCGAAGACTTTCAGCGCCGCGAGCCCGATGAGCGACACCCCGGAAAGAATCGCGGCGGCGAGCGCAAACCGTCCAGGCTTTACGTCGTCGATCTCGATTTCCGCGGCCTCAGCTGAACCGAATTGCTCGATTCCCATCGCCCGTGGAGTCTCCGAAAGTTCTCCCATTCGGGCGAGTTTAGCGGGTTTACCAGAAAGCACAAATCGCCAGCAGCTGCTGACTTCGGAAACAATCGACTGAAGCTACCGAGCTTCCTCTTCTCGCTTGATCCGAAAAACCGTCTCGCCGTCTTTTTGCAGATTCAGCCGGTCGCGCGCTACGAGTTCCAAATACTCCGGATCGTCGCGCAGCCACTGAAACTCCTGCTTCACAGCATCGCGCTCAGCTTCAAGCATCGCGACCTCTGCCTCGAGCTTGGAATTGCCGTCGCCGATCTTCTCAAGCCTCTCAATTTCCGGCCAGAAAAGCACACAGGCCACAGCGATCCCAGCGAAGACGAGCATGTAAGTCAGCACTCGACTGGCGCGCTGCCAGATGTCGAGTTCGTCCGTCGCTTCGGGATCGTCGTGTCGTGCATTCATAAATCGTTAAACAGTCATCCGGCCGCCGTAGACCGCGTTGTCGCCCAACTCTTCTTCGATCCGAAGAAGCTGGTTGTACTTCGCCATCCGGTCGCTTCGGCTCATCGAACCGGTCTTGATCTGGCCCGCGTTCGTAGCAACAGCGATGTCTGCGATCGTCGCGTCTTCGGTCTCGCCGGAGCGATGGCTGATCACGCTCGTGTAAGCGTGGCGGGTGGCCAACTCAACCGCGTCGAGCGTCTCCGTCAGGCTGCCGATCTGGTTCACCTTCACCAGAATCGAGTTCGCAACACCGAGATCGATCCCCTTCTGAAGGAAATCGACATTCGTCACGAACAAATCATCGCCAACCAGCTGAGTCGTCGCGCCGATCTTGTCCGTCTGCACTTTCCAGCCGTCCCAATCGCCCTCGTCACAGCCGTCTTCGATCGAGATGATCGGATACTTCGCTTGAAGCTGAGCATAGTAGTCGACCAGCTCCTCAGCCGTCTTCTCGCTGCCGTCAGACTTCTTGAAAACGTATTTGCCCTTCTCGCGATCGTAAAACTCAGACGAAGCCACGTCGAGCGCGATGAAAATGTCCTCACCCAGCTTGTAGCCAGCCGCTTCCGTCGCCTTCGCGATACATTCCAGCGCATCGAACGCCGAATCCAGCTTCGGCGCAAAACCGCCCTCGTCGCCGACCGCCGTGCTCAAACCGCGATCATGAAGCACCTTCTTAAGATTGTGGAAAACCTCGCTCCCCCAACGAAGAGCCTCCTTGAACGACGGCGCGCCCTTCGGCATGATCATGAACTCCTGGAAATCGATCGGAGCGTCCGAATGAGCGCCGCCGTTGATCACATTCATCATCGGAACCGGCAAAACCTTTGCATTCGGACCGCCGATATAATTGTAAAGCGGAAGGCCCAGCTCCTCAGCAGCTGCTCGCGCCGTCGCCAGCGAAACCCCGAGAACCGCGTTCGCGCCCAGATTGGCTTTATTCTTCGTTCCGTCGAGCGCGATCATCATCGCGTCGATTGTCGACTGCTCAGTCGCGTCCATCCCGACGATCGCATCAGCGATCTGAACGTTCACGGCATCGACCGCCTTCGAAACGCCCTTCCCCATGTATTCGCTGCCGCCATCGCGGAGTTCAACGGCTTCGTTTTCGCCGGTAGAAGCGCCGGAAGGAACAGCCGCGCGGCCAAGCGTCCCGCCAGCGGTGAGGACGTCGACTTCGACGGTTGGGTTGCCGCGGGAGTCAAAAACCTGGCGGCCAATGATGTCAATGATGGTGGTGTCGGACATTTCGTGCAGTGTGTTGTTAAAGAATCTTAAATTTCTGATATTTCAAAGGAATTGCGCAACGAAACAGCCCGCCCGGCGCAAAGCGCGCTCCCCTTACGTGACAAAGAGGCGAAGTCAAGAATCGAGACGTTCGCGAATTTCGAATGCCATCGTCCACTCGACATCGTCCACTCGACGCGGTCACGTCGACAGTCGAGAAGCTTGACGCGATCACCGCCGCCGGGCAACAGCCCCTTCCTGCGCGTCCCTCGCATCGCTGGGCAGGTCAACAGGGACGGGCTGGAAGCTCCATCCTACCATGCCCAACTCAGGTCGACAATGGCCGAAGAATAGCTTGGGAGGATTCAAAAACCGAATCTTCGGGTTTCGGTTTTCGAATTTCGGACTTCCGTGCGCCATGTCTCTGCGCCTCGAAATGCTCCAGGTTTCCCGCCTCGCTCCGTCCATTCTCGGCGACGCAGCTGGGCTGGTTGAAGAACTCGTCCGCGGCGCGCAACTCGACGACGGCGGGTTTCCTGACCGCGATGGCGACAGCGATCTCTACTATACGAGCTTCGCGATCGATACCCTGACCGCGCTCCAGGCTGAGCTTCCAGAGGATCGGCTCATCCCCTATTTAAAGCAGTTCGGCGACGGCGAGCACTTGGATTTCGTCCATCGATGCTGCCTTGCGCGGTGTTGGTCGGCGGTGAGTTCGGCCAAGCCTGACAACGCCACTCGCGACCGAATTCTCGAACGAATCGAGGCCTTCCGAACGCCCGAAGGCGGCTACGACCAGAAGCCAAACTCGAATCACGGCTCGGCTTACGGCTGTCTTCTCGCCTACGGCGCTTACGCCGATCACCGCCGCGAACCACCGAACCCGCTTGGCATTCTGACTTGTCTCGACGCGCTGAAATGCGACGGCGGCGGCTGGGTGAACGACAAAATCATCCCGATCGGCAACGGCCCGGCGACAGCAGCTGCTGTGACGGTTTGCCGGAATTTTCGCCATCCGCTGCCCCCGAACACGGCCGATTTTCTGCTAAGCCTGTTTCATCCTCAGGGCGGGTTTCTGCCGTTCCCGGACGCGCCGATGCCCGATCTTCTTTCGACCGCGGTGACGCTCCACGCGCTCGACGGCCTGCAAATCCCGTTCGGCAAAATCAAAGAGCCCTGCCTTGATTTCGTCGACAGTCTCTGGACGGCCGCTGGCGGATTTCACGGCAATTGGTCTGATGACGATCTCGATCTCGAATACACTTATTACGGGCTGCTCGCACTCGGGCATCTCGCTCTCTAGTTGATGAAAGCCGCCCTCGAATCAGCCCTGACTAACGCCCGCGCCGCGCTTCTGGCCGAGCGCAACGAAGCTGGACATTGGGAAGGCGAGCTTTCGACGAGCGCGCTTTCGACGGCGGCGGCAATCGTCGCTCTGCATGGTGTCGATCTTGAGAAAAACGCGGAGGTGATCGCTGGCGGTGCCAACTGGCTGATCGCAAATCAGAACGAAGACGGCGGCTGGGGAGACACGACGCTGAGCTTTTCTAACATTTCCACAACCCTGCTCTGTTGGTCGGCGCTGACTCTGACCGCGCCAGCAGCTGCTGAGGCCGCAATCGCGAAAGCCGCCGCGTGGATCGAGGCGGACTGCGGAAAAATCACGCCGAGAGCGATCGCTAAACGCGTCACCGCGCGCTACGGCCGGGACCGAACTTTCGCTGTGCCGATTTTGATGTGCTGCGCGATCTGCGGTTGCCTTGGACCTCAGAAACAGGCATGGAAACGCGTGTTGCAGCTCCCTTTCGAGCTAAGCGCATTTCCCCACAAATTTTTCGCGGCGCTCCGCCTTCCCGTCGTGAGCTACGCGCTGCCCGCGCTGATCGCGATCGGTTACGCTAGATTTCATCATGCTCCTTCAAGCCGGCTCTCTCCGCTGCGTTCGATTCGGAAATGGGTCTGGCCAAAAGCGTCAAAAGTTCTCGCCGGAATTCAGCCCTCAACCGGCGGCTTTCTCGAAGCGACGCCGCTGACGAGCTTCGTTACCATGGCGCTCGCCAGTGCAGACGAAAAGAGCCATCCGGTCGTCGAAAACGGCGTCCGCTTTCTGCGCGACTCGGTGCGTCCCGACGGGAGCTGGCCGATTGATACGAATCTCGCAACCTGGACGACGACGCTTTCGGTCAAAGCGCTGCTCGGCCAACGGCGTGGGCCCGGGGTTTTCCCGCCGGATCGCGAGCGCGTCCGGAAGTGGCTCGCCGACCAGCAGTATCGCGAAATTCATCCCTACACGAACGCCGCTCCCGGCGGTTGGGCGTGGACGGACTTGCCTGGCGGAGTGCCTGACGCCGATGATACGCCAGGCGCGCTTCTCGCTCTCGACCTCCTCGATCCAGAGGCAACCGAAGCCGCCGAAAACGCGGTCACCTGGCTGCTCGATCTCCAGAACGGCGATGGCGGAATTCCGACGTTCTGCCGCGGCTGGGGTGCCCAGCCTTTCGATCGATCAAGCCCGGATTTGACCGCCCACACGCTCCGCGCCTGGCACGTCTGGCAGGATCGCGTTTCCGCACCGACACAATCGCGGATTCAAACAGCTACCGATCGCGCGCTGCGATTTTTGCGCAAACGTCAGGGTCGCGACGGCGCGTGGACGCCGCTCTGGTTTGGCAATCAACACGTCGAAGGCGAACTCAACAAAATTTACGGAACGGCGATGGTGCTGCTCGCGATGGAAGCACTCGACGAAAGCCAAATGTTCAACCGCGGTGCCGAATGGGTCGCGCAGCAGCAGAACATCGACGGAGGCTGGGGCGGCGAGTTAGGCGCTCCGTCCACGATTGAAGAAACCGCTCTCGCCGTCGACGCGCTCGCCAGCAGCTGCTGGAAACAGGAAGTCGAAAGCGGAGTCCAGTTTCTAATCGAGAAGACGAAAAACGGAACGAGTTTCCCGCCACAACCGATCGGTTTTTACTTCGCCAAACTCTGGTATTACGAAAAGCTCTACCCTGTAATCTGGACTGTCTCAGCAATGGAAAGAGTGCGTGCTCAAGCATTTCAGGGACGAATATAAGGGAAAGCGCAACGCAACAGCTATCCCCAAGATGCTATTTTTTCATGATTACTAAATCGAATGGCAAAATAACGATTCAGTTCAGCAATATTTGGTTGACACTTCGTCGGAGTTTTCATTTATCATAGAATGATAACTCTTCGAACATGA
>JBLHKS010000069.1:0-31454 GCA_047620505.1 Verrucomicrobiales bacterium
ACCAGGCACCGGTCATTTCTTCGCTGAGATCTTCTTCGAACGGAAAACCGATCGGGTTCCGCGTGGAGGCGCAGCTTGCGAGAACCAGGAGGCCAGCAGCTGCTGCGGTGAGTTTCAAAAATAGGGGAGTTTTCATTTTATCTGAATCTAACAAGCTCAACCGATCGCACGGAACCAGACTTCATCTTCATCGATTTTTCTGCGCCCGCCATCGCATCAGTGAATGCTCAGCTAAGGCTTGTAGAGATTTTCATTTAAGACTATAATCGCTCGTGTGTCTGTTGGCTGAACCTTGCTGATCCCATGAATCGAGTTCCAATTTCAATATCAATGTTAGTCCTGATTCTGTTAGGAATAAACGCTGGAGCTGCCGAAGATTTTCGGACGTTCACCAGCACGGATGGACGAACGCTTGAGGCCAAGCTCATCAAAATGGCGGGCGACAAAGTGGTGATCGAAGCAAAAAACGGAACGAATTTCACCGTTGCGGCGACGTCTTTCAGCCCGGAAGACCAGGTGGCCTTCAAAAAGTTCGCCGAAGCGCAGGCCAAGCTTTACGACCCGCGTCTTGAGGTGAAATTCGCTTCCGGTAAGGGCGATCGAAGAACGGATGTCTATTTCGACGAGCGAACGCAAGAGTTGGTTCCGGGAGTTACGATCGAAAATCGCGAGCAGACTTTCACGATGACCAATGCGGCCGTGACGGTCATGACTTTCGGTAAGCACGTTACGACTCGCGATGAGTTGAAAGTGATCAGCAAAGAAGAGTTCAAGGTGACCCTGGCTCCGGGCAAAACTGCCGACTGGACGGGTAAAAAAATCAAGCTGGAGTACGATGATCGTAGTTCTTTTCGCTATGGGCATCGCTATGCGGGTTACCTGATTGTTGTGAAGAATGATTCTGGCCGAATCATTGAAATTGCAGGCACGACTGGCTTCACGAAGAAGGCCGAAGCGGCGTTGAAGTTGAAGGCGGATCAATTGATCGATCGAGATCTGAAACCTTTCGAAGACTGAACGGAGCAGCTGAAATTCGGGATCGGAAAGCGGAACTGCGTCGGGAAATCCGGGCGGACCTGCGGGTGATGTCGAGCGCGGATCGGGAGTCGGAATCCGTCCGGATTTGCGATTGGCTGGCCGCGCGAATCCAGCCTGGAAAGGCGGTGCTGACTTTTGCGAACCTGTCGACTGAGCCGAATCTGGATTCGCTCAACGAACTCGATTCGCGTCTGGTTTTTCCGCGCGTCGCGGGTGAAGGCGAGTTGGAATTGTGGATGCCCGCGAATCCCGCGGAGGATCTCGCGCCTGGAGCCTACGGAATTCGCGAGCCGATTCCGGAGCGCAGCGAACGAATTGGTCTGGACGAAATTGATCTGATTCTCGTCCCCGGGCTTGCCTTTTCGCGAACCGATAGAGCTCGGTTAGGGCAGGGTGGGGGATTTTACGATCGTCTGCTCAGAGGCGCGCTGGCGCAGAAAATCGGAGTCTGCTTTAAGCAGCAGCTGCTGGCCGAAATTCCTGCCGAGCCGCATGACGAGCGAGTTGATCAGATCGCCTGTTGGGCTTGAGTAAATTCTCGTGATTGAGAATTTTGTCGAATTTGTGTTGATTGTTTGGCAATGTTAGAGTTTCTCTATCAAAACCCTAACAAACCCACACCCACACGCACAAATGCGGGTTCTGATCACAAACCACCGCCTTTCTGAGCGGAGCGGCCCTGAATTATCAACGCGCGATCTCGCGCTCGGTCTTCAGGCCCGAGGAATCGCTACGGCGATCTTCACCAGCCAAGCCGGCCCTCTCGCCGACGAGCTGCGCGAGGCGGGAATCCCCGTCGTCGACAGTCCAGAATCGACGCCCTTCGAGCCGGACGTCATTCACGGGCAGCACAACTTGGAAACTCTCGTCGCCCTGACATGTTTCCGAAAATGTCCCGCGATTTACGCTTGGCAGGGCGACGATCCGCAGCACGAGCTGCCGCCGACGCATTCGCGAATCGGTCGCTACGCCAGCGGGATGGATCCATCGAGCGATTTGCTCAAAGCGGCTGGAATCGATCCCGACCGCTACCGACGAATGCCGACTCCTGCTGATCTTGGTTCGGCAGTCCCCGATCCTTACGCCTGGCCTCGAAAGCGAATTCGCAAAGCGGTTTTGTGCGCCGAAATTGGTCCGCTGCGCGAGCCTCTGATCGCGGCTTGCGCAGATGAGGGAATCGAGCTGGACGTCGATCGCCAGCAGCTGCTGGGCGATTACGATCTCGCGTTCGCCTCTGGCCGGCTCGCGATCGAAGCGCTCGCGGCGGGCTGTTCGGTGATCGCGGCAGGGCCGGATGGAATCGGCGACGCGGTGATCGAGGACACTTACGAATCGGCAATTTCGCGGAGTTTTCTACCCGATCCGGCTCGACCGGGATTCGACGAACGCGCGCTCGGCGTCGAGCTCGCTTGTCTCCGGATCAACGACACCAGCCCGCTTGCCGAGCGGGTTCGCGCGGATTTCGACTTGGAAAACTCGGTTACGGCCTGGATCGAACTTTACGAAGAAGCGATCGCCGAGAAGCCGACTCGCGTGAACGCGCGCCGCGAGCAAAAAGAGGTCGCGAATTTCCTGAAGCGGCTCGCTTCGAGGGAGCAAGAGGAGGAGCGCCGGGTCAATGCGGTCTACGATTCTCTCCGCGAGCTGGCTCAAGAATGGGCTAAGCCGAAAAAGGTTCAGAGCGCCGAAAAGCCGGACAAAGCTGAGGTCGTAAAGCAGGCGCTGGCTGAGCAATTGTTTCGATCCGGCGCTCCGTCTGCCTGGCGCGAGCTCGAAGCCGAAAGCGATCCGGTTCCCACCAAGCCGAAGGAGTCAGAAGTTGGATTTCTGACCAATTTGCTGGATCGAATCGCCACGGGTGGGGTGCAAATCGCTTTGCTTGGGGTTAAACATTTGCCGCTTGGTTTTTCAACGGCGATGGGGCGCTTGAGCGGTCAATTCGGATACTGGATGCGTTTTCGGCAGCGGCGAACCGCCATCCGGAACCTTGGATTGGCGTTTCCAAAGTTGAAGCCGAGGGAAATTCGCTGGTTAGCCCGAGAGAGCTTTCGGCGGAGTGGTGAAAATCTCGCCGCCGGTGCCTGGACCCATTTTTTAGCGCAAGGTGAGGCTCGGGAGATGATCGAGGTTACCGGAGCCAAAAACGTGATCAACGAATCGGGCGAGCTCGACCGAAATGTCGTCCTCGGGATGGCCCGGCTTGGCAACACCGAGTTCTCAGTGCGGACCGCTTCGGCGTTTGGCGATGCGGAATCGATTCGAATGACACGCCCGACACGTCTCCCTCGGCTGAGTCAGTTGGTCCGGGAAGTGCGGAAGAAATCCGGTGCTCGGTTCTTTGATCAGGCGAGCGAATCGGTCGAATTCGGCCAGCAGCTGCTGATGCCGGGTCAAGCGCTTGGCGTGATCGCGGATCGGCCACCAGTCGAAGATGCCGAGTGCGTCGAAGTCCGATTTTTCGATCACCTCATCAAAGCCAGCCCGGAAGTTGCGGTTCTCGCTCGCCGATTTGGCTGCCCGTTGCACGTCGCGACCTGTTCCCGGCCCAAGTTCGGCCTTTGGCGTTATGACTTCAGCACAGCGATCACGCTCGACGATCCGAAGGGTCGTCCGCTGCCGAATCAGGTTGTGATGCAGGAAGTCTTCAGCGTTTTGGAAGCTGCGGTTGAACGCGATCCGGCTAGCTGGGTCTGGAGCGAAGATCGCTTCGTCCCGGTCACTCCGGCGGCTTGATCGCTGACTCGTCCAGCTGAATCCGGATTGGCCAGTTCAGCGGCTGGACGTCGTATTCTGTCCGCTCAAAAACCGTCCGTTCGCCGCCGCCGACGTAGCTCTGGACCGAGAGTTCAATTTTTTCCCCCCACTTTTCCGCCTTGGCGAACCAACGGTTTTGGCCTCGCGCATAACGAAACGAGTTTAAGCCGACGATTCCGTATCTCGGGCTCAGCTGATTCCAGATCGGTGATTCCAGATTCGGATTTCCGGGAATCGACATTTCGAAAACCAATCCAGGCTTTCGCGGAATCTTGAGAGATAAAGATTTTTGAGTGGGCTGAATATCGATTTCCCAGCTATGCCGGTAGGGACCGCTGAAATACGAATCAATATCGATTTTCATCAACCCGGCAGGCACGGCCAATTCGAACGAGCCGTCGTCCTGAATCCTGGCTGAACCGCTCATTCGGACTTCCCAACCAGCGTCAGTCTCGTAAACCCGGCTCGCGTCGAGATCGAGCCGGTAGAGGGCTGGCTGGTTCGAATGCGCGTCCACGACCAGTCCTTCGAGAGTCACCAGCGGCGGCAGCTCGATCCGCAGGCCGTTTGATTCCGGCTCCCGTTTTTCTGCGTCCGGCTCAGTTTCGCGAACAGTCAGCTCAGTAAAGCCCGGCAGGCTAACATAAATAATGCGCCTTGCGTAGGTCGGCGTATTTTCCAGCCGAAACCGACCCTCGCCGTCCGTAGTCGCCTTCGAATCGTGATCTCCGCGCCCTCTGTAAAGTCGAAGTTTCGCGCCAGCCATCGGCTCGCCGGTCAACTCGTTTACGACCTGCCCGCTGACCGTGCCCACCGGCCGCAGCACGAACGGCTCCGCTCGCGGGCTCTCTTCAGCGGGGTTCTCGAAAAAGTCAGCGTCTCCAAATCCAGGGATGCCTTCAACCGTGGTGAAAAGCCGACCGTCGATTTTCATTTCCGCTTTCACGGTGAGCCCGGCTGGAAATTTGTATCCGTTAAAGGTCGCTCCGCGCAGGGTGAATTCCCCACGCTGATTTGTCCTAACCGGCTTCCAAGGCGATTTCGCGCCGTAGGCCTTTAGCGGCATGTAAGTTCTGGTTCCGAACTCGAGAACGCTGACCGTTGCGTCCGCTGCCGGCTTCTGCCCAGGAAGCTCGACCACTCCAGTGATTTTGAAAGCTGGCCTCAGCTGCATCTCTTCCCCTGGCCAATTCCAGATGCTGAGAGCGGCCCCGGGAGCGTCGATCACGAGCGCGCCGGGGCGGTGGTTGTTTGAGGCGATTTCGGGCAACTCGAAGCGACCTTTGTCATCGGTTTTGAGGATTTGGTCAGGCTCGCCGTCTTTGATTCTCCGGACTTCAACGCCAGCAGCTGCTGAGCCGTCCGGAAGGAGAACGCGATGCTCGGAGGCTGCAGCGACGCCGAGCGAGATCAGGAAAATGGCGGCGAGGAGGCGTTTCATGAGGCCAGGTTAGCAGCAATTCAGGGGAAGATGTCAAGCCGTTGTAAAATTGAACGAACGGGCTGAAACAGCGCGTGTATCGATCATGATTCGCAGCCGATTTCTCGCATTCCCGATTCTTCTAACCGCGCTCGCAGCTTCCGCGGCGGAAAACTGGCCGGGCTGGCGCGGGCCGACCGGCGACGGCATTTCGAACGATCCAAACGTCCCGGTTTCGTGGACTCTCGAGGAAGACACGATCTGGAAAGTCGCCGTTCCTGGAATCGGTCACGCATCGCCAATCATCTGGGAAGATCGAATTTACACGGTCACGGCGATCGAAGAAACCGGCGAGCGAAACCTGCTTTGCCTTGATCGAAAAACGGGATCGACGATTTGGAAGACGATCGTGCTCGAAGCGCCGTTTGAGGGGATTCACAAGCTGAACAGTCGTGCGTCGAGCACGCCGGTTACCGATGGCGAGCGAATTTTTGTCAGCTTCCTCGATAAGAATCGGATGTTCGTTGCGGCTTACGATTTGAAAGGCGAAAAAATCTGGGAAGCGCGCGCTGGCGAGTTTTCAAGCAAGCACGGTTACTGCTCGAGCCCGATTCTCTGGAAAGACACGGTGATCGTGAACGGCGACCACGACGGCGATGGTTTCATCGTCGCGTTCGATCAAAAATCGGGCGAAGAAGTCTGGAATCAGCCTCGCCCTAACAACACCAGAAGCTACTGCACGCCGCTCATCCGCAAAATTGGTGATCGCAATCAAATGATCATGTCGGGCAGCAAATGCGTTGCGAGTTACGACCCTGACACTGGCAAACAGCACTGGATTATCGACGGTCCGACCGAGCAATATGTGGCTTCGTTAGTCTACAACGAGAATCTGAAGTTGCTGTTCATGACCTGCGGATTTCCAGAGCGGCACATGATGGCGATCGACCCGACAGGCGAGGGCAACGTGACGGATTCTCACGTCCGCTGGCACGAAACCGTGGGCGCATCGTACGTGCCTAGCCCGATTGCGATTGGACCGTATTTTCTGGTTGTGGCAGACAACGGCGTTGCGAGCTGTTTCGTCGCCGAAACTGGCGAAAAACTCTGGCGCGAACGGCTCGTGACCACCGGCAGGGGCGGGCACAGCGCTTCGTTGATTTCGGCAAACGGCCTTGCGTATTTTGTCTCGGACGGCGGGGTGATGACCGTGGTTAAGCCCGGAAAAGAGTTAGACATCGTCGCTCAAAACGAGCTGGGCGAAAAAATGAGCGCCTCGCCCGTGGTTTACGACGGCAAACTCTATCTTCGAGGGCACGAGCACCTCTTTTGCATTGGCAGCAAGTGAGTCTTGCTGACCAGCAGGTGCTGCCGGAGGCTCCGGCGTGCGCAAGTTCGTAGTTTTCTGGTTTTACCTGACCACTTTCACAGTCGGGCTCTACTCGATGATCGCTCTGATCATTGTGCTGGGAACCGGGATCGATGTGGATCTCGGAAAGTGGGAGCCGATCCTGTTTGGGGTTCTGCGCGTTGCGATCGGGGTCGGGACGTTGGCCCTTTTGCTGCGCGCGGGCGTGCTGGGCAATCGAATCGGCGACTGGGTGGTCCCGAATTCCGCAGAGCCGCCGAGACCGATCCGAGCGAGCGTGGCGATCTTCCTGCCGCTGGTTTTCTGGGCCGCGGTGCTGGTTGGGATCTGGCTTTTGAGCCAGGTTTTCAAGGCCGACTAAGAGCCGACGACGAAGGCGATGTTGCTTTCGGCTTTGCCGCGGCAACCCGCTTTGCCCGAATCTTCGTCTTTATCGACCGGTCTCTCGGGCGGAATGTCCGCAAGAATCGGGACCAGGGCGAGGGCGAGCAGGGAGGTGTAGAGAATTTTCATCTCCACGATTAAACCCGAGCAGCTGCTGGCGTGTCAACGCCGGAAAAACGGTGGCTACCCGTTAGCCATCAAAATCAGCACGACGATGAGGATCAGCCCGAGCGCGATGCCGCCAGCGACGAAAAAAGAGGCCAGATTTCCGCTCGATTTGGATCCGCTGCTGCGTTTCGCGCGTTTGACGGTTTTGCGCTGTCCCGGAGAAGGGGAGGAAGGGGAACTGCTGCCCGCCCGTTGGAATTGGGGCGTTTTGCGAATCGCATGGATGTCCGCGGCGATGTCCTGAGCCTGCTGATAGCGGCCCTCCGGATCCGGGCTCATGGCTTTGACCACGATAGGATCAAAACGCGGGTCCATCCCGGGAACGAGCGCGGATGGCGGTCGCCAGGCCCCACGAGGAAGCCTCCCGGTGAGCATCTGGTAAAGAATCACGCCGATCGCGTAGAGATCCCCGCGGTAATCCGCGTCGACGCCAGTCTGGCGGGCTTCCGGAGCTGCATAATCCGGCGTGCCGAGGGCGACGTTTGTCATGGTCAGCCGCGCGACGAGCTTCTTCGGGTCGCTTGGCCTGGCGAGGCCGAAATCGATCATTTTGACGATCCCTTCTTTGTTTACGAGGATGTTCGCCGGTTTCACGTCACGATGAATCAGCCCTTGGCTGTGGGCGTACTGCAACGCGCCACAAATCTGCGGAATCCAGCTGAAAACGTGCTCCGTAGTCAGTTTTCCGGTGTGGAGCAGGGTGTGCATGTCGTGCCCATCGACGTGCTCCATCGCAAAATAGTGCATTCCGTCGGTCGTCTCACCGATTTCGTAGACTTCGATCAGATTCGCGTGCTTTAGCTTGGCCATCGCCTGAGCTTCTCGCTCGAAACGCTCGATCATCCGCATTCCGCCATCGTCTTCGATGTGCGGCAGCAATTTGATCGCGCAGATCCGATTGAGCATGATCTGTTTTCCAAGGTAAACGGCCCCCATCCCGCCTTTGGCGATGAGTTTTTCGATCTCGTAGTTGGGCAAGTTCGCGCTCAGTTCCTCGGCTGAGGGAGCGTCGAATTCGCCCGGGCGGCTAGCGCTGTATCCGGAACCTGATGACATGAATTGTGGAAAGCGCGGGAGTTTCCAGATTTGAGGCCTTCTTGGCAATCGAAATCCGCCACTGAATCAAAAATCTTTAAATCAGCAGCTGCTCACCGCTGACGAAGCCGCTTGACGACCACTGGACTCGGCTGTGATCATCACATTCTGCCCCTTCGCGACAATTTTCTATGAAAGTTGTAACTTTAGGGTTGCTTGAGTTGAAACTACATTGTAATTACAAAGTAAATATCGAAGCCATGAGTGAGAAAACAGATTATGTGATGCTTCCTCCCAAAAATGGCTCCGGTCCCCGAAAGCCGCTGACGCGATATCTGATTTTAGGATTTCTTCTGGTAGCAGTCGCCGCAGTCAGCTGGTGGTTCGGACAACGCTCGACAACCCAAAACGCAAATAAAAATGCGGAGATCAAGCAGGTTCCCACGGGTTCCGAGCACGAGTCCGATCCCCAGCTGGCCGGCGCAATCGCCAGCAATCCGGCAGGCGGCACCGCCGCGATTCCAGCGCCAGCTCCAGATCCAGCCGAGTTAGCGAAGGGCGGAATCACGATCGCAACGACTCCGGCCGTCGCCGTTGCTGAGATCGAGATCATCAACATGGATGTTGCGGAGGAAAAGCGCTCCTCACCGACTCCGGCGACTTTGACGGAACTTCCGATCGGTTTTTACGATATGAAAATCACCGCGAAGGGCTACAAAACCCACACGGGGACTTTCGAAGTCGTGGCGGACAAAGTTCGCGATCTGGCACCGATCGATCTGGTCCGAAGTCACGGAAATCTGGATATTTTGACAACTCAGCCGGCGGCGTGGGAGCTCCACACGCTGGTTGCGGACGGGTCTGCTGCGAAGCCTGAACTCGCAGGGAGCGGCGAATCTCCGGGGAAGGTCAGCGATCTCCCAACGGATGCTTACCAGCTCACGCTGAAGCGCGACGGTTGGCCTGAGGTGCAGCGAAGTATCTCGATCCTTGAGGACAAAACGACCGAGATTATTCACGATTATCCTGAAGGAGGTCTCTCCGCGACGAGCTTGCCGGATGGGGTCGAGGTCTGGATGAAATCGCCTACCCAAAAGGAGGCGACTCTTGCTGGGAAAACGCCGCTGAATCTGAAAAATCTCCCGGAAGGCGATTACCAGGTTGTTCTGAAACCCTCCGAAGGCGATGAAAAAGCTTCGAAGGTCAAAATCGAAGTCGCCAAGGTTGCTAAAGTGCATGGAAGTTGGCAGAAACTCCCGGTCCAGATCACGAGCGATCCGCCAGGGGCGACGATTTTTTTGGGAAGCGGTCGCCTGATGGGCGAAGGGAATTTTTCAGAGACGCCGATGACCGTTCTGTTGTTGGAGGGCGAGTACGACCTGCTCGGAACGAACCCCGGGCTCAAGGATTTGAAGCTGACGATCAAAGTGGCCGGAGATCGAAACAATAACGTGGCGAATTTTCCGTTCGAACACGGATCGGTGAAAATCACGAGCGAGCCAAGCGGTGCCGAGGTTTACGTCGGCCAGCAGCTGCTGGGAACGACGCCGATGCTGGCGAAGAATCTGAAGCCGGACGACTACCAATTCAAGCTTCGTAAAGAGCGTTATGGCGATCGGACGGTCAATGATTTTGTCCGCAACGGCCGGCAGACCGACATCAACGTTAAATTGAATTACGATCCGATGCCGACGGTAGGCCAGGATTTCACCAACAGCGTTGGCCAGCGGATGAAATGGGTCCCAGCAATCAAAGGATGGGTGGAGACGACCGAGACTTCGCAATTCAGCTACTCGGCCGTGATGGACAACAATCCGAGCCTGATAAAAGGCGATCGCTTGCCGGTGAACAACGTCAGCTGGAACGACGCGAAAAAGTATTGCGAGCGCCTGTCTCTCGACGACGGCGCTCAAGGTTTGATCCCGGCGGGCTACGCCTATCGGATTCCAATGGATGCGGAGTGGACGATCATCGCCGACAAAACGACCCTCGAGCAGAGCGTCACGAGCAATGAATCGCCGAGGGAAACGATCGCGCAGATCGCCAGTCTTGAGCCGAATGCGCTCGGGCTTTACGACACTCGCGGAAACGTCTGGGAATGGTGCCTCGACTGGTACACTCGGGAAGTCGCCGATCGCGAGCAGACCGAAAACGCCTCATCGAAGCCCAGTCAGATCGGCTCGCGCTTCAAAATCATGCGCGGCGGAAGTTGGAATCGCTCGCTCAAAAGCAACCTTTCGGTTGGCTTCCGGCTTCTGGCCGATCCCGGTAATCACCGAAACTACGAAACCGGGTTTCGCGTGATTCTGGTTAGAGCGAAAAACTGACGCGCGTTCGATTGCCGATTGAACGTCGGCAGTTTTTGCGGATCGGTAGGCGATGCAAAAATTCGTCTTCCTCATTCTGCTGAGCCTGCTCGCCCCGCTCCAGGCCGAGCGGCCGAACATCGTGTATTTCATGGCCGACGATCTCGGGATCGGAGACGTGAAAATCTACGGAGGCGATCGCTGCAAAACCGAAACGCCGAATTTCGACGCGCTAGCAGCTGCTGGGATGCGATTCACCGACGCGCATCCGGTCGCGAGCGTTTGCGTGCCGTCGCGAGTCGCGATCATGACCGGCCGATATCCGTGGAGATTTGGAGCGCCGGTTCATGGCGGGCCATGGGGATTTCTCGGGCCTCGGTTCGGGCCGGAAACGCCGACGCTCGGCCACATGCTTCGGAAAGCCGGTTACGCGACCGGTTACGTCGGAAAGTGGCATCTCGGCACGGAAATGGCGACGAAAGATGGCAAAGTTCAGGGCCCGGAAAACGTCGATTACGGCAAACCGCTCAAACTCGGTCCCGTGCAGTACGGGTTCGACTACAGTTTCATCATGCCGGGTTCGCTCGACATGTTTCCGTACGCTTACGCGAAAAACAACGTCTGGCAGGGATCGGTCACGGCGCAGAAAGGCTGGAGCGCGTTCAACCGAGTTGGTCCGGCGGAAAAGGATTTTGAAGACGTGGACGTCCTGGACACGTTTTCCGGCGAAGCGGAGGCTTTCATCGCTTGGCAGGCTGAGGAGTCGAAATCCGGTAAGCCGTTTTTCCTCTTCGTCGCCCTGACATCGCCACACACGCCGACGAGCCCGAGCGAAAAATTCCAGGGCAAAAGCAAGCTCGGTCTCTACGGAGATTTCGTGATGGAGACGGACGATTGTCTCGGCCGAGTCGTCGCCGCGCTGGAAAAACACGGCCTGCGAGACAACACGCTCCTGGTCGCGACTTCCGACCACGGTCCGGCGAGCTACGCGGGTAACGAAGCGAAGGCGACGTTCGCACAGTTCAAGGAAATGGAGACACTCGGCCACTTTTCGCGCGGAATTTATCGTGGTTTCAAGTTTTCGATCTACGAAGGCGGCTTGCGGGTTCCTTTTATCATCAGCTGGCCAGCTGCGGTTGAAGCCGGATCGACGAGCGACGCGATCGTCGGGCTACAAGATGTTTACGCGACTTTCGCCGAGGTTGCGGGCCAGCAGCTGCTGGAGGGGGAAGGTCCGGATTCGATCAGCCTTCTGCCGGTTTTGCGCGACGTCGATGCTGAGCCGACGCGGAAGAATATGGTGATGGAGGCTGGCGGATTTGCGATCCGGGATGGCGATTGGAAACTCTGCGTTTGTCCAGGCAGCGGCGCGAAAGGAATGTGGGGAAACACGCCGCCGAGGGACGAAGCGTGGAAAGCCGCCAGAGCTGCTTTCGGGAAAAAGCCGAAGCGGACGGAGCTCGGGAAAACGCCGTTCGTTCAGCTTTTTAATCTCGCCGAAGACCCTGGGGAGTCGACCAACCTCGCTGCTGCGAATTCGGAGCGCGTGAAATCGATGTTGAAGCTGCTCGCGAGCGACGTGGCCGCGCATCCAAACGAAAGAGAGATCAATATTCATCGAAACGCGCCCAAGTTCGTTTTTGACGATTGAAATCAGCGGCGTCGAACGTTTTTGGGAGGGCGAAGTTTGTTGAGGCCGTAATCTCCACGCAAGGTTCGTGCACGAGCGTTGAAAACCGCCATGAAAACTCTCATCTTGCTTGGGCTCCTTGCGCTTCCAGCGCTTTCGCTGGCGCAGTCTGATGATGGGCTGGAACCAGGCCTTTTCAGGCTCAACCCCGGTCCGTGGGGTGAACTCGAAGCCCAGACTCTCCAGTTGACGCCGGATCGAGGCTGGATCGAGAAGAACCAGGATCTCGAGGCCGAGGGTGAGACGGTTTGGGATTTCGTTGCGCCGAGTGAGGCAAAACTGCGCGCGCTGCTGGGTGAAGTGGGCTTCGAGGCGGCCGCGGTCCAGCAGCTGCTGGCTTCTGAGCGAACCAAGATCGGGCCCGAGACGAATCAGGGCAGGCACTACGCGATCCGGCCGACTCCGGAGATGATCGAATCGCTCACCCCGGCGAACCGATCGGATCTCTACAATTTCATCAGGGCCTCGGGCGCGAACAGCCACTTTTTGCATTCAGCCACGATCGAAAACGATGATGCACTGGCTTGGTTCAACCATTTCGGAGTTTCTAAATCGGTGGCAGAGCTCGCCGCCGGGCTCTGCTACAATCGTGGACGCTCGATCGCCTTTTCGGATCATATTTACGTGTTGAGCGGAGTCGCGGATCGCGAAGAGAAGATCAATTTTTATCAGGCGATTCATCAGACGTCCGCTCTCAGCCTGCGTCTGCGGCTGACGCCCGAGAGCGATGTCGAAGCTTTATCTCGTTACTGGTCTGAGCCGGGGAAAACGGAGTCTGCTCAGGCAAAACTGAGGTCCCTGGTCCCTCGCACTGGCGAGCGCTGGCTGGATATCGCTCACCTTTTTCCGCGGACGCTGGGCAGCCGATTGAACACGTTTCGGACGAACTTCGACGTCAATTCATCGCAGCCGGATTGCCGCTGGACCGCGCTGAATTTTTTCGCCGAAATCACCTCCGAACGGCATGCGGACGTCGATGAAAACTTCGATCAAATTCTGGCCGAATTCTACGAACCCACGCTCCCTCCTTTTCGGTTCGGAGACGTGATTGCGATTCGTGATCAGGAGTCCGGAATTCTGGCTCACACCTGCGTTTACGTCGCTGACGATGTCGTTTTCACCAAAAACGGGCGCGGAGCCAGCCGCCCTTGGATTTTGCAACGCGATTCGCATTTGAGCCGGATTTACGTGATGGAGCGCCCGGTTCGGATGGCTGGGTTTCGATTGAAGCGCCGCTCGTAGATTTTTGCCGAAAAAGCGTCACGGAAAACCGTTTTTTGCGAAACAATCTACGGTGAGTCCCGTGGATGCTTTGCTGACCACGGAAAAATCCGGTTCAGCGTCCCTCCCCTCCCTTAATTTGCATGAAAATCGGTGTGTTTTTTGTATCGCTATTGAGCGCGTTCTCCGCGTTGGCTCAGGCTGAATCATTGATTCCGGAGAGGGCGTTTTTCCCGCTGGAACCCGGTCCATGGGGCGAAATTGAGGCCCAGCTGGTCAAGCTCGCTCCCACGATTTCGTTGATTGAGAAAGTCTCCGAGGGCGCGGCGAGAGACAACGCCTGGGCTTTCGCAGAACCGACAATTGAACTCGTTGCCCAGCGTCTTCGAACCGCGAATTTGAGCGAGACTCTGATCCAGCAGCTGCTGGGGCCGGAGCACGCTCGCTTCGATGTGGAGAAAGGCTTGTGGTTCGTCGTTCCGACTGCCGAAGCGATCCTTGCGTTGAGCCCGATTCAACGCGCTCAGCTCTACGCGCCGATGCGCGCTTTGCCGACATGGTCAGATGCTTCCTACGTCAGAAATCCGCTGCCGATCGAGAACAGCGACCCTGCGCGCTGGTTTTCTGGCGTTGGGCTGTCCCAGCAGACGATCGATCTCGCAACCAGGCTCTGCTATCAACAGGGGCGAACGACTGTGTTGTCCGATGTGGATTTCATCGCCAGCCAGATTGCCGATGAGAAAGAAAAAATCGCGTTCCTGCGCGCTGCCGAGCAGACCGAGGCTGTGGTTTTGCGGCTTCGCCTGACTCCGCAGAGCAACATTCGCGCCCTGGCCAATTATTGGTCGAATCCTGAAACCGAGTCGACCGTCCGGGCGATGCTGGAAGCTCTTCAGCCTCAGAGTGGCGAACGCTGGATCGACATCGCGCAGCTGCTGCCTCCGATGCCGCGCAGCAGGCTCTATTCCTTCACTCAGCCGGCGGACGTGAGTGTTTCCCTGCCTGATTGTCGTTGGACGGCGCTGAATTTTTTCGCCAATCAGCCCTCGAGCCGACTCGCTGACGAATCGACCGCTTTCCAAGCTCTCGAGAGTAATTATGACCCTGTTCCCCCGCCTTTTCGATTTGGCGATGTCATCGTGATTTTTGAAAAGGAAACTGGCAAATTTATTCACTCCTGCGTTTACATCGCGGACAGCATTGTCTTCACCAAGAACGGAAATTCTTCGCTCAATCCCTGGACTCTCCAGCGCGACGATCGCCTCAGTCGACTCTACGTCAGGGACCGGGTGATTGAGATGAAAGTGATGCGTCGTCGACAAAAGGACTCCTGAAATGATTCGAATTTTGACCATCATTTCGAGCCTGATCGCGTTTGCAGCGGCTCAGGCTCAAGAAGTTCGCGGAATCGAGCTGATCGAGTCCACGACGTTCCTGGTTCCGCCGGATTCGCTGATTCAACTTCAGCCAACGCCCTCGATTTCGCCCCGCTGGACTTTCGAAGACCAGACCAAGGACGAAGTGATCCAGTTTTTGGAAGGTCTGGAGCTTCCCGAGTCAGCAACCGCGCACATCGCGCAGGCGAGAGCCTGGAATCCCGTTGAATTCGGCGTCCAGTTTTTCCCGACTTCTCAGATGATTCGGGATCTGCCGGAAACGACCCGAAGCGCAATTTATCGTCGACTTGCGGAAAGCGATTTGAATCCGTTTCAGCAGCAGCCCTTCTTGTTTGGTGCAGACGTCAAAACCTGGTTTCGCGATTCGGAAATCAGCCCTGATCTGGTCGCCGAAATCGAGCAACTGACCTATCCGATCGGAAAAGTCCGGGCGTTTTCCGATCTTTCGACCGTGCTTGCCCACGCAGCCGAGCTGAACCAGGAAAGGGAGTTGATGAGAACGGTTTACGGATCGCCAAGCAGGATTTTGAACGTTCGCTGGCCCGGAAATTTGGATTGGGAAGGGTGGATTGAATTCTGGACGGCGTCCGGGCGCAACGTCGACCACGTCCCGTTTCTCGAAGCGTTGAGGCGAAATCCGGCCGTCGGCAGCGTCGATCTGATTCACCTTCTGCCGCCGAACGCCCGGAAGCGACTCAACACCTGGCCTTCGCTCAGCGCCGGGATGAACGGCGTTTTCCCCAATAGCTTTTCCAGTGCGATGCGCTTTTTCCAGATCAGCGTGCCCGACACCGCGATCGATCCAGACAGAGTCGTCGTTCTACTTGATCGTGGATACGAAAAAATCGAGTCGCCCTACCGATTTGGCGATGTGCTCCTCTACAATGTCGAAGGCGACACGACTCCCGTTCACGCGAACGTTTTCATCGCCGAGGACCTCGTTTACACCAAGCTGAGCCGAAGCGTGATGCGCCCGTGGGTCGTCATGAAAATGGACGAGGTTCAACCGTTCTTCGAGCCCGCTGACGGCCGAAAACTGCTGACCCAAGGCTGGCGGAAGCTCCCGCCCAAGGAGTAATCGGCCTCAATCCGACTTCATCGAAAATCGCTCCCCGCAGCGAAGCACCGTTTGCGGCTGGTCGAAGCGCCGGCAGCTGCTGACGAATTCTTCCGGGCTCGCCGTGTTGAATTCGAACATTTCAAAGTGGTGCGGGATCGCCATTTTTGCTCCGCAGCCCTTCGCGACTGCGGCCGCTTCAAGCCCATCGAGATTTCCGGCGACCCGGCGCTCCGGCTTGTTCCCGTTGATCGGGACTAAGGCGAGATCGACTCCGAAAGGCGCGATTTGGCGGACCAGATCGCGATGCCAGAGCGTGTCGCCGCTGTGATAAATCGCGAATTCTCCGAATTTGACGACGAACCCGAGAAATTTGCAGCGCCCGAGTTCGTCTCGCTCGATTTCGTTGTGCGCCGCAGCGATTCCGTGGAATTCGAACGGCCCGACCGTTGCCGTGGAGCCTTCGTTGAGGGCGACGAATTCAGGCGCGAGATCGCCCAGCCGACTCTTCGCGAACTCGAAATTTGCCTCGGGAAGCACGAGTTTCAGATCCGGATTCGGGATCGAAAGCTGCCACAGCGTTTCGGCGTCGAGATGATCCGTGTGGTTATGACTTGAAGTCACAACGTCGACCATATCGAGGCTCGCTGAATCGATCGCCTGCTCCGTCATCCGGGTGTGCGGCTTGTCGGACTGCGCATATTTTTTCGTGAGCGAGTCCGAAAGGTAGGGATCGAAAAGCAGATGATTTTCCTGCCACTTCACCAGAAATCCGCTCTGCCCGAGCCACCAGACGTGAAACTCGTTCGCGGAGGCCGAGGCGGAGGCGATGTCAGCCAGCAGCTGCTGGCCTTTCTGAATTGGAACGATCATTCGAGCCAAGATGACGCCGCTGGCCGTTCCTGCAAACTCGCCTTTTCGCTCGACTTCGCTCAGCGCCGGTGTTTCTAGAGCGTCATGGATTTGAAGCCCGATCGCCTCAACCCGCGCACGCTGATCAGCTTGGCGTGGTCGATTCTTCTAGCGGTTTTCGCAGCTTTCTGGTTTTGCGCGATCAAGGATCAGGTTTTGCCGGAAGCGTCCACAAATTGGGGTGTCGCGATCGAGCTGACGAGTTCTGAAAGCGGCGAGGCACGGCTTTACTGGGAGACCGAAGCGGGCATCGCGCAGGAAAATTCGCTCGGACGGCCAATCGAATCGGGCAAGCGGCACGAGCTCTTTTTCCCGTTGCCAGTCGGCGTTGAAATCAAAGGATTCCGCTTCGATCCAGTCGATCGCGCCGAAACTCAGCCGACTGTGAAGATCGATCGCGCCGAATTGGTCGGGCCGCGCGGTGTCTGGCTTGCGGAAAAGCCCGGGATCAAAAGAATCAAGGCTCAGACCGATATCGAGCCCGGAACCTGGGAGAAATTCCCGTTCGAATCGAAAGTCGCTGGCACCGATCCGCAGCTGCGATTCAGCCTGAACGGCGCGCCGCTCGCCGCGCCCGAAGCGGAATTCGCGAAAGCCGCGAAAACCGTCTGGTGGACCGCATTTTCAGTCTTCGCCGTCGTTTTTCTCTGCCTCCAATTCGTGTCGCGAGCGCGTTCGATTGCGCTTGGTATCGTTGGCGTTGGCTGGGTCGTCTACCTCATCGCGCACTTCGTGATTCCGGTAAGAGCGATCGACCCGTTCTGGTTTTACCACGTGCTTTTCGGCATCTCGCTCTTCCTTTGCCTGCTTTCGACCAGGGAGCTCTGGGCGAGCTTCAAAACCCTCGCGCTTCACCCGCCGATGTGGGCTCTGGCGGCGTTTGTCGTGTTTTTCGGTATCTCCGCGGTTGGCTTGACCGCCGAATCTCAGCCGACTCAAAACACCGTGCTCATGAACCTGGGATTCCTCGTCCTGGCACCCGTGATTTTCCTGCTTCTCCGCGATTTCTGCCGGTTCGAAGCCGTCGGGATCCGCTTCGTCTGGATCGGCGTCGCCATCGCGGTCGCCGCCTTCATCGTGTTCAAAATGTACGACGGCAGCACACCATTTTCGGCTAGGCTATTCCAGTACATGGCTTTATCGCCGGACGGAGGCGCGGAGGACGTTTTCACCCCGCTTCACCGAACCATCAGCGGAACCGTCGTCTTCGCGATGTCGCTGATTCTCGGTTTGAGCTGGGCTGACGGTCGAGAGCGGACGTGTGATCGCGCCGACTGGCGTTGGCTAACGATTTACGTCGTCGCCGCGGCTCCGATCCTGCTCTACGTGCTCTTCACGCAGAGTCGCGGGGTGATGCTCGGCCTGCTCGCCGCGCTTTGCGTCGTCGCTCTCGCCAGACGAGCCCGAGCCAGTCGAATGGTCGGCGCGGCCTTCGTCGTTTTGTTCGCCTTGTTTTTTTACGGCCTGCCGGACAAGCTGGACAAAATCACTTCTCGTGGAAAACATGCTTCAGCAACTGCTGAGCAAAAAGCCGAAAGTAAGCCGAAGGAAACGACCGAGGGCGGGATCAAAGGCCGCAGCACATCGGGCCGTACCGACATCTGGAAAGTCTACTTCGAGGAAATCAAAAAGAAGCCGATTTTCGGGCATGGATTCGGTGCAGCGCAGACTCTTCTCGTCGAATTGGACCCGAGCCTCTTTAAAGAAGGCGATTCGCATCTCGCCAGCACCGAGTGGAACCCACACAGCGTCCATCTTTCCGTTCTCTACTTCGGCGGGGCGGTCGGATTCCTGATTCACGGCTCGTTGCTGGGCTTGATCCTGTTTTTTGCGCTCAAACGCCATCGCCAAACCGGAAACGGAGCCTACCTCCTGTCGGCAGCCTGGCTGACCCTCGCAGCGATCTCCGTTGCGTTCGAATCCACGCTGATCGCTTACGATAAAGGAGGAACGCTGCTTCGTTACCCGAACGAATATTGGATTTTCTATTGGGGGGCGATCATTTTCGGCATCGTCCAGACTGCGCTGCCGGATCTGAGCTCGAAAAAGCCAGAGTAGAAAGTAGAACCGGATCTCCGTATCCGGCGCGGCGCCCGGCCGCGTTCACGAAGCAAGCTGTCTGTGAATCGCGGCTGTGGCAAAGTTCTCTCAGCTACGGCAAGAGTTCTTAATTTCACCGTAATAAATTTACGATTCAGCCAGTATCTTCCTAACTAAGATCGAAAACCAAACGCCAATGAACATAAAAATAAAATAGACAATATTCGATAACAAAACCAAAACAGTTCCGGTCATTAAATTAGTTGGAAAATCTCGAAAATGATAGAAGCCTCGTAGTATAGCGATCACCACAAATGGAAGCGAGATCAGCGATAACCCGAGGGGTATCAAACAAGGTAGATATTCCAATCCAAATGCCGGGGGGATCGGTCGACTAGAAACAAGATGGTTCATGTAAAGAATGGCACCGTAAGCCACTCCCATCCCGGTGAGGTGAGCCAAAACGCCCACTGAAAAGTTAAATGCACGCGATTGTGCGCCAGATTCAAAATTCATCTTCATTCGGCGAAGCTCAGAATGGACCGGTTTTGGAGAATGGGAAGGCGCGGCGACGGCTCATGTCGGGCGGTCTATCAGAAATCGAACTGACAAGGCAAGAACATTCTTAGATTAGGTCGGAAAATAAACTTAGCTCACCTTGTTTCGCCGCCGGTGGGCGAGTTCCCGTTTCAACAGATCAAACCGGAAAACCTCCCGGCCGAACAGACGTTTTGAGCGGATCAAAACGAAGAAGCCGACCACAGCGATGACGATTGCGGGAACGGTAACCTTCAGCTCAATAAAGGAGACGCAAATGAGCAAGCCGCACATGAGAAATCCGAGGAAGCGGCCCCACGGCCGAAGAAGCGCCATTCCCAGGCTCGCGAACGCGGCGACGCCGCCAACCGGGATTGCGCTCAGCCAAATCCAGGTCCAGAGCGGATTGTTGAACGGACGAACGAAGATGAGCAGCAACAGCGAGAAAAACGCGATCAGAAGAAACATCGAGCCGATCGAAATCACCGAACGCAGCTGGTGGTAGAGCCCAATCAGCGTTGGCGTGTCGATCTCGACGTACTCGAGGCGCCGCCTGGGATTCGACTCAGTTTCCGGGGGAGCGTAGGGGTTGATCGGCTCGTCTTCCGGCATTTTTCAAAACGGTTCGGCTGCCGGCGGCTCGTCCTCGGCCCCAGGCGGTAGAAAAGCCCCTAACGGACGCACCATCCGGCTCGGAAGCGGCCGGACGCGCTCGAAAATGTTTTTGCTCAGCAGCGAACTCGTTTCGTAGCCGCGATCGAACATTTCGTATTTGGCGTCGATGTTGTCCACGTGGTGAAGCACGATTGCTTCCGGAGTTTTCGGCACAACGGGCGCGCCGAACGCCATTTCGCCGTGATGCGATCCGATCAAATGCAAAAGATGAAGCCGAACTTGATCGTTCGTCGGTTTTGCCTCTTTCCAGGTTTTTGCCTCCTCGCTCTCCATCAATTCGCGCCAGAGTTTGTTCACCAGCTCCATTCCAAGCGGAATGTGGCTGATCAGCTCGCCAACATCGGTGTAAGGCATCGTGAAGTCGGCCTCCGCGTAGCAATTTTCCCACAGCTTGCCGCAATCGTGGAAAAGCACGCCTGCGACGACCAGATCGCGGTTCAATTTCGGATAAACCGAGCAAACCGCGCGTGCGCAGCGCATCATCTGGGCGACGTGCTCGACTAAGCCGCCTCGACGCGCGTGATGATAATTTCGCGCCGCTCCAGTCCGCCGAAATCGGTCGCCAAACTGCTTCAGAAACGCCCCGCAGACTCCTTTCAGCCGAGGGTCGCTCATCTCTTCGATGAACGCCGTGATTTCCGCGAAATCCGCGTCCTGCTTCACTCGCCGCTCCTCGGAACCACCCAGCAGCTGCCGGGCTTCTTCCTCGCTCAACTCGGTCACGCTCCAGTCCTGCGGCTCGATTCCGTAGGGATCATTTCGGAACCATCCGCCGACAACTCGGACGAACGCCCCGCCGTTTAAATTTGACGCCTGCTGGTAAGCCGGAGCCTCTTCCCAAGCCCGGATCACCATCGCGTCCTCGCCGTCAGCCAGCTTCAGCTCGATAAACGGCTTGCCGCTTCGGGCCGTTTTTTTAGAAGCCGACTCAATCTGAGCGTGAATTTCAAAAGGCGCGGGAGCGATTTCAGCCCGCTTGCGCAGTTCGCGGATGGAGACCAGTTCCATCTCAGACTTCTAACGCAAAGCCGATCCATGTCGACTGTTGGTTCGAATGAGTGCTGATTGAATTCCAAAAATAACAATTAATTCTTGTTTTTATAAAATTTGTGTCTATTTATTTTATATATCGGAACTATCAACGATTCTGGAACTCCCGCCACGCACGCCATGATTCACTCCAAAGTCTTCGATCGCCGTCCTGTCTCAGGTACTGCTTTGAGTTGGACAATCAGCGCGATTTTCCTCGTTCTGCTGTCAGCAGCTGCTCAAGCTCAGGGCCAGGATCGGGACGATGAGCTTTATAATACTTTTGGCGGCGCTTCGCATTATCGGAAGGATTTTTCAGGCCCAACGGCATCGGGCGAGCTCTACGATCAACGGCTCAACACGGCTGCGCATCCGAGTTTGCCCTTCGGGACGCGAGTTCGGGTCACCGAGCTGCGAAGCGGAAAATCGACGATCGTTCATATCAACGACCGCTGCCCGATCGTCACGGGAAACGTGATCGATTTGTCCTGGGAAGCGGCCAAGGAACTCGGAATTCTCGAAAAACCCGGCATCGACGTCACCGTCACCGAGCTACCGGATCAGTCGAAGCCGGAAGTCGCCCAGAAGCCCACAGATGAACGGAAGCCCACAGAAAATCGGAAACCCGCTCCTGACGCAAAATCGGACGGCATTTTAAAGCGGCTCCTGCCCGTTTCTGCGGACGCCGCAAAACTTCCGCCGACGGCTGCTCCGCCTCAGGAGCAGAAACCAAAGAAGAACGCTTTCGGGTTTGGATCTCGCCAGCCGATCGTCCCTGCTGAGGACGGCCAGGCGATGAACCAACCGGTTCTGCGGATTCAATTCGGGGCTTACGGCAATCCACGCGAGGCCGACCCAGACATTCGCCGCCTACGCCAACTCAAGGTCGACGCGATTCTCGTTCGGCGCGGTTCCCAGCGCTGGCCATACCGCTTGGTTACCTCGGGCGTCTTTTTTGATCATTCCGCTGCGGAACGCTGGCTCAGCTACATCAAAGGCCAGAGCAATCCAAGCTTCCAAGACGCTTTCATCACTCGCTGATTAGAATTCTAACCTCAACGCTTTCACCTTCACTCGTGAGCGCTGCACTCAAACCTCGAAAAGACATTCTCCGATCCACTCGCGCTCTCCGCGCGGTGATCGATTCCGCACGCGAATCTCTCGTCCTGATCGACGACCATGGCGAAATTCTCTTCGCTAACGTGGCCGCCGGTCAACTCTGGGGTTATGACGAAGGCGAAATGGCCGGCCTGAATCTGAAGCAGATTTTCGCGCCGCAATTCGAATTCCTTCAGGTTCAACAAGGCGCTGCGATCGCTGGAGTCGACACGGACGCCGAAGCTCTCCGCGCTGACGGTGTTCTCTTCCCGGTAGCTGTAAATCTTCGCGAACTCGATCTCGACGACGGCGTCTGCCGCCTGCTTTCCGCCAGCGACGACTTCACCGGTCGCGAGCGTGAGCAGTCCCAACTGCAGCGTCATTCTTTTGATGCTCTTGAGCAGTTCGCCGGTGGTCTGGCGCACGAGCTGAACAATATTTTGACCGGTGTGCTCGGAAATATTCACCTCGCAATGGAAGAGTGCGGCCGCCGCGGTCGACTCCAGCCTGCGTTGCTCGAAGGGGCTCAAAATGCTGGCCTCCGCGCCCGCGAACTGACTCGTGAGCTACTCGAATTCGCTCGAGGCGATCGGCCTGAGCAGTGCGCCGTCAACCTGGTCGATTTGATTCAGGAAAACTGCCACATCGCGCTCAGCGGCAGTCGCAGCAAAGTCGAATACTCATTCGGCGACGATCTCGCGGCCGCCTACCTCGACTATGCGCAATTCGGCCAGGTGATCCACCAGGTCGTCACTTTTGTCGATGAACTGACCGGCCATTCCGGCAAGCTCGACATCCATTGCGAAAATCGGCACGTCGTTTCGGACGAAGACACCTACGGCGGCGAACTTTTGCTCGGCGACTACTGCGCTCTGTCGATCCAAGCCGAAGGAATCCGCCTGACGGCCGAAGAAGTCGACCACCTCTTTCAGCCCTACGCCCGGCGCGGCGATTCGATTTCCGGTCTCGCTCTTTCGATCTGCCGAGCGATCATCAGCCGTCACGGCGGCGTGATTCAGGCCTCAGCAGCTGCTGGCGGAAAACTCACGGTCGAATTGATCATCCCAGCCTCATCGGACCTGCCCACGAGGACGGTTACGCCGCTGGAAACCGGAGTTCCCAACATCGGCGGCGCCCACATTCTGGTGATGGACGATCAGCAGATGGTTCGGACCGTGCTGCAGCGATCTCTGGAAGCCCTCGGCCATCGGGTCACGGCCTGTGGCGACGGAATTGAAGCGATCGATATTTATGCCGAAGCTCTTGAGCGTGGAGATCGGTTTGATCTCGTTTTCCTCGATATTTCGGTTCCTGGCGGTTTAGGAGCTCAGGAAACCTGCGAAGAGCTGATCCAAATGGACAATCTCGCGACCTGCGTGGTCATCAGCGGCGACACCTCGGACGAGCTCATGCTGGACCACGGTGCCTTCGGTTTTGTCGGTCGCTTGGACAAGCCGTTTGACGTGAACCAGCTCTCAACTCTCGTCGATGACATCGTCGGCGATCGCGAAGATTACGTGCCGCGAATTGAATCGGAAAACGCACTCGACGAAGAGGAAGAGGATGCGCTCGCGCTTCCATTCGAAGACAACATCGTCGCCTTCGATTTCAACTCGCCGCCGGACAGGTTTTGAGCGCCAAATTCGGCCCGGTTGTAAGATTCTTGTAAAAATCAGGCTTTTCACAGGAATTTGGATTGATTTGGGTCCGATTTTTTTGGTAATTTTACGAATCATCGGTCATCCTCTGGCTTCAATCGGGCCGAGGTTGGTCCGTTTTTCGTTTACACCCCGTTTTTGAGTTCCGAGATCTTTTAGGTATGATCGCAAAGCGATTTTTCCGTTCCCTCCTGTTGTGTGGTGCCCTGTTCGTGGGCTGCACCGCTTTTGCGCAGCAGACCCCGCCAACTGCCCCGAATCCGACTCCGCCTGCAACGGCGGAGCCGACAGTCCCCCCGGCGGCTCCAGCTCCGGTGCCCCCGACAGCTGTTCCGACGCCCTCGGCACCCGTTCCGACGCCCCCGGCACCAGTTCCGACGCCCCCGGCACCCGTTCCGACGCCTCCGGCTCCCGTTCCGACGCCTCCGGCTCCCGTTCCGACGCCCCCGGCTCCCGTTCCAGTGCCGGATCCGATTCCGCCCGTAACGGCGGAGCCGATTGTCCCTCCAGCTCCAGCTCCGGACCCTGGCCACCCGGTCGCTCCAGCTTCGACTCCGCTTCCGTCGACTCCGCCAGCAGCTGCTCCCGAAGCCGACCCGGAAAAACCTGATCCGAGGCCTACGATCGAGCGGACCGTTTATCTGCCCTACGACGACCTCGAAAAGATCTTCGAAAAGGAGGGCCGCGGCGTTTTCCTGCCCTACAAAGAATTCCTCGAACTCTGGAACCAGCTCAACCTGAAGGACGAGGACGAAGCGGCAAAACCGCCAGCTGACGGCGTTGTCAAAAGCGCTGGCTACGTCGCCACGGTCGAAGGAACCGGCGATCAGCAGGTCATGATCGTAAAAGTCGATCTCGAGATCGAGTCCTTCAAAGAAGACGGCTGGGCCAGCGTTCCGCTTCGCAACGTCGGGATGAACATCGCTGAAGCCGAGACCGGCGAAGCGAAACTCGAACTCCTCGCTGAAGGCGGGCATCGCGTGCTTCTGCCGAAGGCCGGAGTTTACAAACTTGAGCTGAAACTTTTCGAGCCGATTACCCGAACCAACGGCGAACGTGCTACCCAGCTTCATCTGCCGCTCGCGCCGATTTCCAAGTTCGTCGCCAGCATCCCGGAAACCGGCTGGGATTTCAATCTCGGCGAAAATATCGCCTACACGGCGGTCGACGAAGGCGGGAAAACCCGGCTGGAGTTTTTCTTCGGTCATCGCGGCGTCGTCGATCTCAAATGGCGAAAGGAGAGCGAGGAATCGAAGCTGACGCCGCTGCTTTTCGCGGAAACCAACATCATCAGTCGGGTGATCCCCGGGGCGATGCAGACCACGGTCGATCTCGATTACCGGATTCTCCGCGCGGGAGTCGACTCGTTCGAAATCACCGTG
Source organism: Verrucomicrobiales bacterium (assembly GCA_047620505.1). Classification (GTDB taxonomy): domain Bacteria; phylum Verrucomicrobiota; class Verrucomicrobiia; order Verrucomicrobiales; family DEV007; genus JBLHKS01. The sequence goes on from JBLHKS010000069.1 coordinate 25,171, forward strand.
CCGAAACCGCATGAGGTGCTTTCGGTAGACGGCGCCAACATTAAAGAGTGGACGGTTGCCGATGAAGCTGGAGACGCCCGGCAGCTGCTGGTCACGCTCCACACGCCCGCGCGGGAAAACTACAAACTTAAGCTGACTCTCGAGACTGGCCTCGTTTCGCTCCCGGTCGACATCGAAGCGCCTGCCGTGCAAGCTCAGAACGCGGTTCGGCAGAGCGGATCGGTCTCGCTGACCGCTGCCGCCGAGCTTGAGGTCGAGATCACCGCGACTGACGGCCTGACGCAGCAGGCAACCGGTGCTGCCGCCGGAAACGACGCCGGAACGCAGACGAATCTGGGTTCGTATCGGTTTCTGCGCGCGCCCTACAAAATGGCGTTGAACGTCAAAAAAGCGGCCCCTGTCGTTCTCGTCGACAGCGCGACGACGGTCACGGTCGAGCCGGATCTGACGAACCTTCTCACGACGTTCAACTATGAAGTTAAGCGAGTCGGCCTTTTCGAAACCACGATCGCGTTGCCGCCTGAATTTTCCAACATCGATGTTACTGCTGGAAACGGCACCCACGTAATCGAGGACTTCACGGTCGCTCCCGATGGCAGCTCCGTGGACATCCGGTTCACCCAGCAGCTGCTCGGCGCTTTCCAGTTTCAGCTAACTGGACGAGCTCAGCGTGATGAGGAAGACACGCCGTTGATCGTGCCTGTTTTTGAACCTCAAAATGTCGAACGTCACGACGCCAAAGTCGGCCTCGCGATCCATTCCAGCCTCGAGCCGACCACGGACGAGCAAGGCGGTCTGCGAAACGAAGAGCTGCGCGCGCTCCAGACCTGCGTTGTGATTCGAAACCCGGCGACAACGCCGCTGACGCTCGGATTCAGCTATCGCGGATCGGTCGAGCCGGCGGAAATTTCGTTTCGAGTCAAAGAATCCCAAGTCTCCGGCGAAGTCAGGACGTTGGTCGATATTCAAGAACAGGTCATTCGTTATCATTGGTGGATCGACTACGAAATTCTTTACGCCGGAGTCGACGAACTCGTGGTCAAGTTGCCGGCTTCGATCGCTGAAGATCTTCGACCGCCGGCGAGTTCGCGCTTCAAGGAGATCGATCGGGATTTCCAGCTGCCTGTGGATCCGGACGCCGACCCAGCAGCTGCTGAAGACGACGAATTCGTTTTTTGGGCGTTTCGACTCCTCGACAAGCAGCTCGGTGCCTACCGAATCGAGTTCACTCTCGACGTGACGAATTCCGGTCTCCAAACGGTCGAAGTGCCGGAGATTTCGCTCATCGGAATCCATCGGGAAACCGGCCAGATCGCGGTGACGAAGGGAGCCAACCTGGAGCTCGGTCAGGAGATTGCGATTGGTCTGGAAACGATCGATCCACGCGAGTTGAAGGCTGATTTGAGTCGGGAAGGCGTGCTCAAAGCCTTTAAATATCGGAAGCACCCGATTTCGTTAACCCTGCCGGCTTCGAAAAACGATTTCATGCAGGTTCCCACGATCGTGATCACCTACGCTGACGTGACTTCGGTAGTTTCCAGCGACGCCGGGATCACAACCGAAATGGTTTACTGGATTCTGAACAACAACGAGCCGTCGCTGAAAATCCAGCTTCCCGAAGGCGCGACGATGGAGAGCGATGTCTACGTCGACGGCACGCCGCAGACGCCGATGAAGCAAGCGGGCAGCGACGATGTTTACGTTCGGCTGCCTTCCGGCGCGAGTGTCCGAAATCGGAGTTTTCCAGTTAGATTTGTCTACGAGATCCCAAGTGCCAAGCCCGGTGCCGAGTTGACTGAATGGGATGGCGTCGTCCCGGTCGCTGAGCTCGCCAATGCTGACTTCAATGTTCTCCAGAGTCGGCTGAATCTCTACCTGCCAAATGCCTATCGTTATACGAAATTCGAGGGACCGATGCAGATGCCAGCTGAAGATCGTGGTTGGCGCAGATTCCAAGGCCGCCTGAATTTCTTGATTCCTGCGCTCGGTCCCAAGGTCGAAGTCGTCCCGGTTTCAAAGAAGCAGCCGCCGCCGACAATCTCGAACGAAGCCAGCTCCGGCTTTGACGTTCCGATGGTTCGCGAAGGCCAGTTGTTTACGCTTTACCGACTGGATAAGCCGGAAAAAATCCAGGTTTCCTTTAGGGATGAACTCGTGATGCAGGCCATGGCGGTGACGATGGCGATCCTTGCCTTTTTGATCGGCGTGATGCTTTTGGGTCGCTCGCTGAAGACTAAATTTGTCTACTTCGTGTTCTTCGGAATCGGCGCACTCGCGGTGTCCGGCTTGATCAGCCCGGCGTTCACTGGCCACGCGGAAGCGGTGTTCCTCGGCGTCCTTTTCGCGGTCGGAATCTGGATTCTCGGCGGTCTCTGGTGGCTGTGCAAACCGCGGCCAAAACCCACGCCGCCGGATGACGACGGCTACGAATATTACGAAGAGGATCAGGATGACGACAAACCTGAGCCGTCCGCTCAACCGAAAGCGAGCGGCCTCGGCGGGCTCGATCCACGGCCGGATGCCGATGAAGAAAAGAAGCCGGATGAGCCCGAGCGAAAAAAAGCGTCTCCGCTGGTTTTGAAGAAGAAAGCACCCGTCGCGAAGGCCGCCAAAGCGACGGTCCCGGTGAAGCTGCCGACGCCGTCTGAACTTGAGGAAGCTTCCAGATCAGGGCCGAAGCCGCATCCCGATGAGGTGACCGGAAAGGTCAAAAAACTGGATTTGCCGATTTCGAAACCAGCTAAGCCGGACACCGAAGGAGAAAAATGAAAAAGGCGGAACGGAGCGCGGACGTCCACGTCCGTTTCGGAGGTCTGGCACGCTGGTTACGGACGTGGACGTCCGTGCTCCTCTCGCTAACTTGCGGCGCTTTCGCGCAGGGACAGAAACCGACTCCGCCAGCTCCGTTCCAGCCGGATCATCGCCAGATCTGGGTCCCGCGCGATCAGCTCGACGCCGTGCTCGCGCAGTTTCCGCGCGCGATTTTTCTTAACCGAGATGAGTACGAAGCGCTCGTCCGCGATGCCGGCAAAACTGCGGTGGAACCGGACGCCGCTCCGCCAGCAGCTGCTGTGATCGAGCGCGCTACGTTCGTCGGCGAGGTGCTGGAAAATATCGTCCGCGTCCGAGCGACTTACGAAGTCGACTGCCTCATCGATGAGTGGGCCGAAATTCCTCTCGCGTTTGATCCAGGGACGATCGCTTCAATCGAAGTCGATGAAACTTCCGCGCTGCGATCGATTCCGGCCGGAAAAGGCACGCCGAAACCCGCGCTCGTGGTCCGCGGAAAAGGGAAGCACACGGTCGTCGCGGAATTTCACGTCGGGATCGTCCGGAACGCAACCGGCCAGCGGATCGAGATACCGAACCCACGCCTCGCAGCCGCGAATTTTACCCTGACATTCCCACAAAAAGTGGAAATCGTCAGCGCCTTCGGATTCTCAGCAGCGGCCGCCGGCAAGAGCGCGGAATTCGAATTTCCGCCGGACGATTCGCCGCTTGGGATTACCTGGACTTCGCGCGATATCACTTCGCTCGATGGATCGGCTATTCAGCAGATCTGCCGCTTCAATTATCATCTGAAAGCGACCGTGATCGAGGCCGATCTCGGTCTGCGGCTGACTTCGGAGCTCGCTGACCTTCCTGAAAAGCTCGTCTTCGCGCTTCCGCCTGACGCCGAAGTTCGGAACGTCGTCGGAACCGCCGTTCAAGCTTGGACAGTCGACGAAGCAACTCAGCAGCTGCTGATCGATCGTTTTCCTCATCGGCGGCACCAGCTCGACGTCCGGATTCTGCTCGACACGCCGTCTCTGGCTGACGACGAAACTGAGCTGAGAACGGCCCTGCCAATGCTCCAGGCCGAAGGCGTTTTCCGCGCCGAGGGACGGCTCGCAGTGCTCATGGGCGAGAACGTTCGCGTCCAGGAAATCTCGACGGGCCCGCTCCTGACGTCTTCGCTGCTTCAGGTCGAACCGGAGCTCGCCGCGCGCCCGGATTTCGTTGCGGCGTTCAGTTTCCCAGCGATCTCGGAAGCTTTGGAAGTGACTTTTCGCCGCACGGAATCGGAGGTTCACGGAGGGCTCGATACCCACGTTGCGATTCAGCGAGACGGAATTCATCTAACCCGGACGCTGGTCGTCCAGCCGCGTGAAGGATCGGTTTTTGAGACTCGGCTTACGTTGCCGGACACCGAAGAAATCGTCTCGGTGAACTCGTCCACAAATCAGTTGGTCGACTGGGATCAGGACGAGCAGCTGCTGACTTTGACCTGGCGTCCGCCGCCTGGAAACGAGACCCAGTCCGCCGGATCCGGCCTCGACCCCGGCGTAACCGGAACTGCTGAGATCAAGACGCGAATCGATCCTGATGACTGGTACAATCTTGAAACCGGCGCGTTTCCTTTCGCAAACGCTGAGACTGACCTCGATGTTGTCTACGGCTACGTCGCGGTCGATGCCGACCCTGCTTTCACGATCGAAACGGGCGCGACTGAAGGCCTTGAAAATCGCGATGGCCGGGCGACGCCGATCACCGGTCAGCTTGCGTGGGAGCGGCTCGGGCCCTACTCGCTGGAGCTGAACGTGACTCGCCGCGAGCCGGCGATTTTTGGCCAGATGACGGCTTACGCCTTGCCGCTGACGAACTCGTTGGAGGTCGAAGGCCAGCTTTTTCTGACCGTGCGCAACTCGCCCGTCAGGTCGGTCGAGATTTCGCTGCCGGTTGACGTCGCTCCGCTTTTCAAGGCGGATTCGCCGCTCATTTCTGAGCAGCAGCTGGATGAAGAAACCGGAATCTGGACGCTGCGCTTTCACCGCGAATTTGAGGGCGTGATTCCGATTCGTTGGCAGATGTCGATTCCCTTTGATCTGGTTGACGACGGAAGTGAGAAGCGGTTTACGATTGAAGTTCCGGCGATCGGGATGCCCGGCGCGAATCGGCTTTTCGGCCACTGGATGTTGGAGGCAAACACGGATACTGAGCTGAGTTTTTCCGCTGAAGGCCTCGACGCGGTCGACTCGCTGCGGATCCCGACCATCGCGGGCTACCTCCCGCAGCACCGCGTCATCGCCGCTTACGGCTATCGCGGAGGCGACTACGCGCTAACGATCGAAGGTGTCCGTCATAGCGCTGAAAACATCGTGACTACGATCATCGACGACCTCGCGATCGATTCGGTCGTCAGCACAGGCGGGGTCGATCGGCATCAGGTCCAGATTGTGGTGCGCAGCGCGGGCGATCAATTTCTCGAAGTCGGCCTGCCAGTTGGATCGCGGCTTTGGAGTTTGTTAGTCGATGGCCAGCCTGTTAAGCCGGTGCAGGGCTCGGCGCAGCCTGGGTTGTTGCGGATTCATTTGCCGGCGCACGTGGATTCGAAAAAGCCGGCCCACATTAGGCTGATTTTCGAGTCAGACGCCGTCGCCTGGCGCGATTCCGGCCGCCGCACGCTGCCGACGATCGAGCTGAACGAGGGGATCCCGATTCTGCGCTCGACCTGGCAGCTGCATTTGCCGGAAGGCTTCAGCTATCGCGATTTCGACAGCAACTTGAAGCCGAGCTTCGAAGAGCAGCCGAAAGTTCTGCTGAGTTACGTCTGGGATCATTGGAGCGGCCAGCAGCTGCTGGCTGAAGAGGCTCGGATGGATCAAGATCGGATGCAGGCAAACGAGATCAGATTTGTTCAGGCTTGGGAGCAGCAAACTTCGCGCAGCGAACGGCAAGAAGACCCGAGGACGGCTTACGTCAGAGAAAAACTGACTCGAATCATTGTTCCGGCGATCGAATTCGACGACACGCCGCTCAGCCAGGCGATCGAATTTCTGAGGACCAAATCGATCGAGCTGGATGAGATGGAACCGGATCCGGCGCGCAGGGGGATCGGTATTATCATTCGCCAGGGTATAGATCTAGCACAGACGCCAGCGCCGCGCCAAATGGGGGGAAACGATCTCGGTTTTGACGATCCAGCGGGGGGCAGTGGCTTTGATTTGGGTAGCGGAGGCGATCCAAGTATTTCGCTGAAGCTCACGAACGTGCCTTTGATTGAGGCGCTTCGCTACACCACGGATCTGGCGCGCTTGAGTTATAAGATCGAGCCTCACGGCATCGTGATCACTCCTTTGGGCGAGGTTTCGGCGGATTTCTACACGCAGGTTTTCCTGATGCCGCCCGCTTTTCTGTTGCCGCGCACCAGCAGCCCGAGCGACCCGTTCGCAAATTTGGACGCAACGCAGAGCCCGAACGCTGCGCCCGCTTCTCCTAGAGAGGCACTTGAAATGCAAGGCATC
>JBLHKS010000070.1:0-31431 GCA_047620505.1 Verrucomicrobiales bacterium
TAGATCGACTGATTCCACTTTCCACGGACTTTCCAATCCCAGTAACAAAGCATAGTGATGGCCGAGGCTTTTCATTCATACACTCTACTACGATGCTTTCAGCTGCCACGATATTTCCTGAAGAGCCGATTTATGTTCTTCGCCTATTGGCTAACGATGGCCGATCCGAAAACACCACCTCGGATCTTCGCGAAGCCCTCAATCATTCAAGCCCCGACGTCAGAATCGAAGCGCTCAAACTGATCTGCGAGCACCAGGTTCGGGATGCCTCGAAGGAAGTCGGAGCGATGCTCCAGAATCGTAAATTGGAGCCGCAGATTCTTGGCGCTGCGATCCAGGCTCACTGCGCCTTGGACGAAGATGAAGCCGTCGACACGGTGTCGCCATTCCTCGTCCACTCAAATCCCGACATCAGACGCGCCGCGCTCGTCGGCCTCGTCAAACACGGCGGCATCGTCGGCGTCCTCGCCGCAGGCCAGCAGCTGCAGAAATGCCTTCAGGCCGAAGAACCGGCTGAACGAAGCCAGGCCAGCCAGATTCTAAGCGATATCGGCATCGCCGCCTTTTATCAGCCGCTGGGCGATTTGTTGATCGATTTCGACCCAGAAGTTCGCCGTAACGCAGCGCGCGCTGCGGGGAGACTGAAGAGCGAGCGGCTGACTGAACAGTTGATCGGGCTCCTCGCCAATCCGCTGACAGAAGCCGACGCCCAAAGGGCCTTGAGTCAATTCAGCCCAGCAGCTGCTGGCCCGATGATTGAGTTTTTCGAATACGCGACGGATCAAAGCCCGATGGCGGTTGGAATCGCTGAGGCGCTTGGAGACGTCGGCGGCGACGAGGCAGCGGAGTTTCTTTTTTCTCATCTCAACGGTGCCGGAGCCAGGCTTCGATCGGCAATCAGCGAAAGTCTGACGAAACTCAGTTTTCAAGTTAAAGAGCGCGACCGCAAAATGATCGAAGTCCTCATCGATGCCGAACTCGATCTGATCGCAAAGGGCCAGATCCAGCCGGAGTGGCACAAACGCGAACCGTTTCTCAGCCGCGTCCTGGCAAACGAAACCAAGTCAGCGATTCGCCGCGCGTTCAACCTGCTCGCCATCCTCGGCCAACCCGAAGCGGTCCTGCTCGCAAGGACGCGATTCTTCCTCGACACCGAATCGCAACGCGCTCTAGCGCTTGAAATTCTCGACAACATCCTCGGCGGCGATCTTCGAATGCGAGTCGTCAACTCGTTGGAAGGCGCGACTTCGGATTCGGGCGAAGAAGCTCTCGACGCGCCCTACATCCGGCAGCTGCTGGAGCGAAGCAAAGTCGGACTCACACCTTTCGGAAGGGCAGCCGCGATCTGGGTTTCCCGAGATGTTGAACTCAACGAATTGCGCGAAAGCCTCGAGCCATTCCAGAATCATGCCTTCGAAATCCTGCACGAGTCGGTTGAATTTCGTCTCAATCCTGAAAACGCGGGCTCGGGGCTGAACCTCGCGATCGCAAAAACCGAACAGCTCTCTCAAGCTTCTATTTTCGCCGAATCGCCGCCTCAAAACCTGGCAGAAATCGCGCATACCCTCGATCATCGCCAGATTTCGGCGAACGAGACTTTCATCAAGCAGGGCGAAGAAGGCGATAGTCTGTTCATCGTCGTTGAGGGCAATGTCAGGGTTCACAACGGCGACAACACGATCGCTGAATTGCTGGCGGGCGCTGTGATTGGCGAGCTGGCAGCGCTCGACCCGGAAGTCCGCTCAGCCTCAGTTACGGCATCCTGCGACTGCCTGGTTCTCGAAATCAGTTCGAAAATTCTTCGGGAAATGATGGCGCTCCGACCGCTCGTTTGCCGCGGCGTCTTTCGGGTTCTCTGCTCGCGAATCCGCGGTGATCAATCCACGGAAGACCCAGTGGAAATTGTGCAGGGAGAAACATTCGAAGAACGCGATCCGCCTGAGCAGGACGGCTTTTCCCTCCTCGAAAAGAGCCGGGCACTCGTCCGAGTATCCTTGTTCAGCGCGGTGCCGGATTCGGTGATCAACGCGATTTCCAAGCGATTGATCGTCAAGTACGCCAGCAAGGGCGAAGATTTGATCCGACTCGGCGAAATCGGTGAGTCACTCTTCGTTCTCATGACAGGAAAAGTTCGCGTTCATCGCGGCGAGAAGACACTGGCCGAGTTAGAAACCGGAAGCGTATTTGGCGAGCTGTCCGCCCTCGATCCCGAACCGCGTTCAGCCACAATCACCGCCATGGAAGACGTGACGGTCTTCCAGATCAACGGCTCCCTGCTCTACAACTTGACCGCCGAATCGCCTGACCTGATTGCAGGGATCAGCCGCGAACTCTGTCGGCGCCTGCGCGAAACCTTAAAGAAAGATTCATGACGAACACGCTCGTCATCGGAGCCGGCGTTGTCGGTAGGGCGGTTGTCCACAAATGCGCTCAATTTGCTTCGGAACTCGGCAATATCACGATCGCTTCGCGGACGCTTTCAAAGTGCGACGAAATCATCGAAAGCGTCCATCGAAAAGGCAATCTCCGCGATTCTTCACGCACCCTGACATCCGCACAACTCGACGCCAAAGACCCAGCAGCTGCTGCGAAGCTAATTCGTGAAAAAAACGCCTCGATCGTGATCAACGTCGCCTCGCCGTTCTGCAATCTGCCGATCATGGAGGCCTGCCTCAAAACCGGAGCGCACTACATCGATACCGCGATTTACGAACGAGAAGAAGTGATCAATAAACCCGCGCCGTGGTACGCTCAGGACGAATGGAAACTGCGTGACCGGTTCGCTGAGCGCGGAGCAACGGCCGTGCTCAGCTGCGGATTCGATCAGGGCACCGTGAACGCATTCTGCGCTCACGCCGCGAAACATGAGTTCGACGAAATCGAGACGATCGACATCATGGACGTTAACGGAGGCGATCACGATCGCTTCTTCGCCACGAACTTTGATCCGGAAGTCAACCTGCGCGAAATCCTCGAAGATGTGATTTTCTGCTGTTCTTGAGAAGCGTGAACATCGCCGGGCGCAAGCTTCGAAACGGCATCTCCTCTAATTGACTCAACTCATTCGTCATCAACGCCGCCAACATCGTTTGGTTCAGACCTTCGCGATTCGGACGGTAGACTTCGATTCCGCGAACTGCTTTGTCGGGGGAGGAGTTGAAATGCAGGGAAACGAGAATCGCTTCCTTCTGCTTTCGGACGGTGGCTGAGCGGGTGGAGAACGGAACTAACACATCATCCTCCCGAGTCAGCACGACTTTGAATCCTTCATTCTCCAGCAGCTGCTGGACGAGCTTCGTCAGTTTCAAATTCAACTCTGCTTCCCTGACATCACCAAACGTTGCTCCCCCATCATGCCCACCGTGGCCGGCATCCAAGACAACCGTATCGAACGCCATTCCTTCAAAAACGCGCTCCTCAGTTATTACTTTATCGGTCTTGGACCATGCGAGCGCGATTGGCGTCAACATCGTCGTGGAAAGAACCAACCCGAGCATCCAACGGCTAATGGTTCTGTGATTCGTCGTCCCAGATGCAATCCGAGTCAGCCGCGTTTCGAGATTCCCAACATTCGCCATACCCAGATGAGCCGGACTCGAACCATGCGAACTAGACAAAGATAGAACGAGATGCGCATAACGATTCCGATCGCCCTCCGTGCATGAATCGACCACCAGGTCATCGCAAGCATGCTCGCATTCGACCTGGAGCTTCCGCACCATCATCCACACGACCGGATTCCACCACTGAATCGCTTGAAGCCACTGCGCAAAACACAGAGTGAACGCGTCGCGTCGGCGCACGTGAGCGAGTTCGTGGCGGAGCACATCCAGGAGGACCTCATCCGTCCACGTCTCAGCTTCGTTCGGCAGGAGAACGCTCGCTGGGAAAGTTCCCCACGTCATCGGCGGCACCGCCTTGCCTGCCGGTCCAATCAGAATTCGGCAGTTCGGAGTTTCCTGAATCGAGTCAGCTAAAGCGCGAATCCGGCCCTCTGCAGGACGGCAAACTTTCGCAAGTTGCGAGAGCCGAAATTGAGCAATCAGGATGCGCAGTCCCAAAAACAGAAAACCAGCAGCTGCTAGAATCACAAACGCGCCAAGCCCCATTCGAAACAGGTTCTGGATGGTGAGAACTGGCATTCCTTCCGCGACGGCAACGTTTTCGGTCGCAGCGAAGGCGGAGGCAGAACCCACCCCAGTCATTGTGACTTCATTCAGAACCGTAAGCGGAAGAGGCGGCGGAAGTATCCAAGAGATCTCCGATTCGGGACTCATCCACCGCAGCGCCAGATCGAAGAGCGGCATCGTGACGATTAGCGCGATCCCGGAAACCAGAATGAGATGCCGGACCGAAGCCGAAGCACGGCGAAAGGCTCCCAACAAAGCCAGAACCGCCAATCCGATTGCGGCCGAGCGGAGAGTCCAGATGAAAATCCCGCCGGCGATTGATTCGATGCTATCAGTCATTGTCATTCCTCCTTGTTTTGATTGGATTCGTTGGTTTTGGCGTTCCGATCAATCAGATCGCGAAGACGTTGAACATCCGATTCGGGCAAATTCGTAGGCCGGGAAAAATGAGCGGCAAGCGCTGAAACCATCGAACCGTCGAAGAACGTTTCAACCACATGCTCAAGGGCGTCAGTGCCTTCCGTTTCGCGATCTGAAGTCGCCTCGTAGATGAACTCACGCCCCTCTTTTCCGTTGCGAACGATTTCGCCCTTGTTCTCCAGAATCTGAAGCGAGGACCGAACCGCATTGCCGGTCGGCGCGCTGCTCATGTGCTCGCGGATCTGAGAACAGGTCGCTCGCTTGAGGGTGAAGATGATGTCGAGAATCTCGCGTTCTCGCCGGGACAGGTCATTTCGTCGCTGAGTCATGATTAACTGATTTTTCAGTGTTTCAGTGAGATTGCAAATGAAAAACTGAAAAAACCGTGTTTCGAATTCCTCGAAAAGCCGACGGCGGCCCCGAAGTTGGTCTTGGCGGTCTTTTAAATTGCAGCGCTTTGACCCTTTGCCCATCCATGGTATCCTCGTGCTCATGAGCGCAGCGGATCTCGAACAGGCAGCCCTCCAATTGCCGAACGATCAATTGATTGGTCTTGTCGATCGCCTCTATGAAAGCATCAATCGCTCGCCCGATGCAGCAGCAGCTGAGCGAATTGCCCTCGCCGACGCCAGAGAGCAGGCCTCGGAACTCGACCCCGATGGTGATGTTTCGTTCGACGAGTTTATCGGCGAACTCAAAGCGACGCTGTGAGCGTGAGAGTGATCCTCACCAAATTGGCGGCACAGGATATCCGGGAGATCGTTCAATGGTATCGCGAGCGAAGCGACCGGGCTCCGGCGAGATTTGTCAGTGAGCTGGAGGAGATCGTTTATTCGATCCGTCAGCATTCAAAGCGCTGGCCGCCGCTTGCCAAGGTCGACCGGAGGCGAGTCGCCTACTTTAATCGGTTTCCCTACGAGCTAATCTACTTGCCGACCGAACGACAGATCAAACTGCTGGCGGTTCGGCATGAAAAACGACATCCGGAATTCGGAACGGACCGAGAATGAAAACCCTTCACGGCGCGCCCCCAGCAGAATCCGCTCACCAGCGGGCTGTCCACCGTCGTCGCGATCGATCCGCTGGCAGTTGGCCGAGGCCGCCTTCAACGCCAGTCAGGCCGATCGTCAGCACCAGCTTCGCGGTATCTCGCTGTATCTCGACGTCCCGCGTCCCGTCACTCGGATCGAGATCACGCCCGGCCTCAATGAGCTGGATGATTACGCCGCTCTCTTCAACGTCCGCGCCACCGGTCCCGCTCCGGGCACCCTGCCCTCGCGGCTCGTCCTTTCCGGCGTCGATCGCGAGGCCGATGAGCAGCTGCCGGATTCCGATGCGGCTTCGCCCGTGGATCTCCGCCAATTCGTCGCCACCGGCGTCCCTGATGTTCAGCAGCGTGAGTATGATCGCATCCGTCTCCTCACCATCTGGCTCCTCAGCCCGGCCGGCCTCGTGGATCCGGATGCCGAGATCGATCAGACATGGCGGCCCTATGTTGAGCAGCATCAGTTCTGGAACTTCCGCCACGCCGTGAAGCTGCCGCCTCAGCAGGTCGCAGGTGATGACGTCCTCCGCATCCCGCGCGGCTTCGCTTCCGGAGCCGGGGACCGCGCCATCAGTGAATTGACCCGCGAGTTTTTAGAGCAGAACAACCGAGCCTCCGCGTTCTTTGCGGCTGTGAGTGGGAGGTTCTGGAGTGTTTAGCGGATTTTAGACGGCAGTGGTTCGCGCTCATTCCTCTGGCGCACCGCTGGGCGTTTCGTCCGGTTCAGAAGACCTTGGGTTGTCAGGAAGAGGAAGATAACTTTCGGTGAGTTCTGAGTGATCAACCTGATTCAAAACCTCAGTTAATTCTCTCCTTATTTCGATGAGCTTTGGAGAACCTTTGATTCTTTTTTTAAGCGCAAAGACGCCATCTTCAGCTTTCCGGATCGCCGCACTCAAGATTGCAACACGTCGATTCGCAGAAGCCATGCGCAGATCCGGTCGAAAGCGGGTGTAAATTACAGACGCAAGAAGAACCACCAATCCAAGAACGCCAGTGATCCAACTTTGTGAGTTAGATTGAACGAAAGATGTGGTAAGGGTTGCTCCGACAGCATACTGGCTAACTACGAGGAAATTCGAAGTTCTCTTAGTCCACTTCGCCGTATTTATGTGTGTTTGAAGTTTTTCTTGAGCCTCCTCCAACCGCGTCTCCTCTCTTGGGTCGGGCTTCAACGCCGGTTGAGTAGGCATCCTTGAATTTGCCATCATCGTCAGACCCCGTTTGAGTTCTGCCCGCTTTTGGAGGACAACCGAAACCAAGGACGCCACCAACATAGTAGCCGCGCTCACTGCACCTATCACCTCGATATCCAGACTCATGAACGGATTGACGGGCAACTCCTCGCGTGGAGCAACTCCTTTACTTTCATCTCGGCTCGAAGACCATCTCCGCGACTCCGGGAGGCCCGGCCTTCGTCTTGCCCGCCATCCCGCAGGGCGATGACGTCTGGATCAAATCCCGCTTCGTCGAAGAAATCAACGGCGCGTCCATCCTTCGGAAAAAGACCGTCACCAAGATCAAGGCCTCGATCGGTGCGCCCGATGCCGCGGCCACGGCCGGCACGATCCAGTTTGAAGTCGGCGAAGTCGGCTCGGCCGAGGTCGCCACGGCTCTCGCTTACAATGCCGACGCCACCGCCGTCGCCGCCGCTTTCAATGCCCTCTCCAATGTCGGCAGCGGGCTGACCTACGGAGCCTGCACCGCCCGCGTTGCCGATGGCAGCTGGTATCTGGAATCAGTCTGGACTCATTGCCCCGTTTCCGTTGACCTTCTGATTAGTTCGCTCGCTTCTGGTGTTCAGTGCCGTGTACCAAATCGCCAGCAGCTGCTGGATCACGGAGCGAAGCCGCCTGAATGAATAAAGAGCGTAACATGCGGGGGGATTCGTGGTATCGACAGGGAAACATCCGTCATGGCGAATCACGATCCGGAATCCAAGAGCCAACCCTCTCTCTTTGCGACCACGAAATGGACACTGGTCATCGACGCGGCGCGGGCCGGGGACGATACCGGCGCGCTTGACGCCCTCGGCAATCTTTTTCAGACTTACTGGCAACCGCTCTACCGTTACGCCCGGAGAAAGGGCAAATCGAGGGAGGACGCCGAAGACCTGGTGCAGGGGTTTCTTTCTCATCTCGTCGAAAACAACTCGCTGCGAACCCTCGATCGCGAAAAAGGCCGCTTCCGCGCTTTCCTGCTCGCCTGCTTCAACAACTGGATCGTCAACGACTGGAAACACGCCACTCGGCAAAAGCGCGGGGGTGGCGCGGTCCTCTTGTCTTTCGATTGGGAGAGCGCCGAGACGGGGCTCCATCTGGAACCGGCTGATGAGCGCAGTCCGGACCGTCTTTTTGACCGCGAATGGGCGCTGGCGCTTCTCGCCAAGGTCCTCGCCGATCTTGAGGCCGCCGCCCGAAGCGAAGGGAACGCGCGCCAGTTCAAACGTCTGAAATCGTGCCTGACGACTGACGCGCAGAGCATCCCTTATTCCGCTCTCGCGACCGAACTCGGCATGAGCGAGGGGGCCATTCGCGTGGCGGTGCATCGCCTTCGAAAACGCTACCGAAAACAGTTGGAGACCGAGATCGCACGCACACTGTCTAGCCAGGAGGCAGTTCGGGACGAAATGCAGACTCTTTTGGCCGTGTTGGCCGAATAAGGGATTTTTCTTTGTAACAATGCCCGCGAGACGTTTTTGAGCAGGATAGAAAGAAAACTCTATGACCGAAACCTCTTCCGCTTCCACCTGTCCCGACTGCGGCACCCCCCTGCCCGAAGATTCTCCCGGAGAACTCTGCCCGTCCTGCCTCATGCGCCAGGCGCTTGCCTCTCGCACGAAGCTCGAGCCGGGGCGGGAGCCGTCTTCCTCCCCGCCGCCTTCTCCCGAGGAAATGGCGGACAAGTTTCCGCAGTTCGAGCTCACTGAATGCCTCGGACGCGGCGGCATGGGGGTTGTCTACAAAGCTCGCCAGAAGTCTCTCGACCGCTGGGCAGCGATCAAGATCCTGGCTCCCGAACTGGTCGGTGAAGAGCAGTTCGCGGAACGTTTCGCCCGCGAGGCCCAGATCCTGGCCAGCCTGAGCCACCCGAATATCGTCACGGTCTTCGACTATGGCGAAACGGACGGCCTCTACTACATCGTGATGGAGTTTGTCGACGGGGTGAACCTCCGGGATCTTCTGCGGGAGGGAAAACTGGAGCCGCAACAGGCTCTCAAGATCGTTCCCCCGGTCTGCGAGGCGCTTCAGTATGCCCACGACAAAGGAATCGTGCACCGCGATATCAAGCCGGAGAACCTCTTGCTCGATCGCGACGGTCGCATCAAAATCGCCGACTTCGGGATCGCGGCCCTCGCCGGCGCGAGCGGTGAGCGATCTGGCACGCCGCCTTACATGTCGCCCGAACAAGGGGAACCCAGCATCGAGGTTGATCACCGGACTGATATTTACGCCCTCGGAGCGGTCCTCTACGAAATGTTGACCGGCGAGCGTCCCGGCAGCCCTCTGCAGCTGCCCTCGCAGAAAGTGCTGCTCGACATCCGGATCGACGACATCGTGCTCCGGGCCTTAAACACGGAACCTGAACGCCGTTACCGCAGCGCCGATGAATTCCGCACCGTGGTGGAAACGGTCGCTCCCCCGCCGCCGCCACCAGCTGCCCCCGCCAGTCCGGTAACGCAGAAAACGCCTTCTCCAGACGCGTCCGCCGCAAAGCACTTCGACCCCAGGTTGATAACGGTCTCGGCCATTCTGATGATAGTCCTCGGCGCGGTCAACGCAGTCTCGATGGTGTTTCCTATTCTGATTTTTCCATTCTTCGGCGGTGTGATTCAGGAGTTTCCCGCCCAGATGGGCTTGCTCTTCCTGCCATACTTCCTGCTTACTATCGCGGCCTCCATTCTCGCCATAATCGGGGGTCACCACATGTTGAAGCGGAGTTCTCGCAGCTGGGCCATTGCCGGGGCCGTGGCCTCCTGCTGTCTCACGTCCTTCTGGTGGCCCATTGGCATTGCGGTGGGCGCTTTTGCCCTCGTGCTTTTGCTTTCGAATAAGGATGCCGCTTCGAAGACGCCCGAATCTGCCGACAGCACCGATGTCGTCCCGCCAGGCCCAAAACTTTCCGGGATGGCCGTCACTGGAGCCATCCTCCAAGCACTTCCCTGGGCGCTGATTCTGCCCGTCCTGGGCAGCGGGGGCCTACCTACACCTGTCCGTGTACTGCTACTTTTACTCCTGTTTCCGATTCCGGGCGGCATCCTCGGCTGGATCGCTGCGGGAAAGATCCGGGCCTCGGAAGGGCAACTCAAGGGCATGGGCTTTGCAATATTCGCCGCAATTCCTACCGTGGCTCTCCTTGCGATCGCCTTGTTGTCTGCCGCAGCAGGTGGCCTGGTCGGATTGGTCTTTTTCCTGGACCCGCTGGGTCCCGACCAATTAACGCTGTCTATCAGCGGGACCGTTGTCACTCTCACTGGCCTTGCCGTTCTGTGGATGATTCTCGGCACCTGCTACCGGCGTCTCAAGGGCAAGCCGGCACCGACCCGGCGACTGCGTCGTTGGCTGACCGCGTCGATCCTGATTATCCTCTGGATTGCGATTGGCGCGCTCTTCTGGCTTCAGCGTCCTCAGCAACTCGATTCCTGGCTCTCCCTCGATTCCGACGACCAGCAGCACCTCGCAATGGGATCAACCTGGCGTCGCACGGCGGTCTTTGGCGACGATCGCCTGACCTTCCGATTCGTTGTGCAGGGCAAAGGTGGAACGATTCAAGAGAAGCGGGAGATCCCGGTTCCGGTGGACCAACTCGCCAAAGATTACCGCGTGGCGCCTGCCTCGGATTATTTCTTTGGCGACAAGGGAAACATTCAGTGGAGCGAAAGCTCGGTCGAATTCCAGATCGAAGATCTCACCCTCCACAAGATCGCGTTTTAACGAGTGGCTGTGTCGCCTTCATTGATTTTCAGACGGAATTTCGAAGGTGTAGAAGCCGCTCAAACTCAACGCGAACCTGAGGCTGCCGCTCAGCTCGATCGGGAAACGCAGTTCGGCGGTTTCCGTCGGGTTGAGCCGGAATTCGCCGGATTCGAAATTCGTCGGCGAAGCCCAGGCTGATCGGCCTTCGATGCTCGCCTGATTTCCGATCCAAGCGCGCCGATTGAACCAGAACGGCTCTTCGCCGCCGAGTTTCGCGCTCGTCGCGCCCTCTGGAATCTGGACGACGACTCGGCGGAGAAATTTTGTGCCGACGGCTTCGATCGCGACCGATCCCGCTGTGCCGAAATCGACCGTCAAATTCGTGCTGCGATCCTCAGGTTGGTCGTCGAGAAACACGCCGCGAAGGTAGTTTTCAAGCTCGCTCGTGTTTGTGAGTTCCAAAACGAGCAGGTCACCGCCCGCCAGGTCCAGATTCGGCAAAGCCCCTTCGCGCAGCGGCGTCCAGACGACCGGATTGCCTTCGCGGTCGACATCCAGCTCCTCTCCGACGCGAAGCGAAACTGCCAGCAGCTGCGGATCGCGCAGGTGTTCGATTTCGGGTGCCCAGTTCGCGAGTTGGACCCGCGCGATTCCGTTTTCCGAGGTCAATCGCGGCAGGACCAGCAGATCGCGTCCGGGCCGATCCGCGCCGACGCAGCCAGCGAGCATTTTGCCTTCCAGCCGCCATTTCGCGCCGTCGTGGGCGAGAATGTGAGGGCAGAATCCGCAAATGCTGCGACCGATGCCGAAATTGACGAGCAATTGGGTTTCAGGGTCGAAATTGACCATGAGCGCCGTCCAATTTACTGAATCGTGTAAAACAATTACGTATTGAAGAGACTGGAGTAATTCGCGTTCGGGCCGGTCGAGATCGTGAGCAAAAGTTGGAACTTTGACTTTCTGCTTCCTCGGATCGCCAAGGAGTTTGAAGACTTCCGCTTTGGTCGTTTTGCCCGGCTTCAGCCGCGCGTCGAGCCATTTTTGAGCGGCCTTGGCTTCGAAAGCTGATCCTCCTGTTTTTCCAGCGCGGAGATTTACGACCCAGGCGGGATCTTCCGCCCTCAAATCAGGCGAAATCACGAGCAGCGCTGAGATCGCCAAGAGGAGAAATTTGGAATTCATGGACTCAGCGTAGGGTGAATCGGCAGAAATTGAAAGATTTTGCGCCTTCGGTCCTTGTTTAGATCAAAGCGGGTTCGACCCGCGTTTTTCGTCAATCGCCCCAAACAAATCTCATGTCGCGTTTTACCAAATTTTTCGCCCTTCTTCTGGCCGTTTCGCCTCTCGCCGCCGTCGCTCAGGACGCGCCTCTTGAAGTCGCCAAGCTCAACCGTGACTCGCCGGTCGATTTCAACGCCGAAATCGTCCCGATCATGAAGAAAAACTGCTTCGCCTGCCACAACCAAACGAAGGCGAAAGCGAAGCTCGTGTTGGAGACGCCGGAAGCGATTCTCAAGGGCGGCGATACCGGCCCGGCGATCGTGCCAGGCAACGCAGCCGATTCTCTGCTCTTCACCACTGCGGCGCACATCGAAGAGCCGATCATGCCGCCCGCGAAGAACAAATCGAACGCGGTCAATCTCAATCCGCAGGAGCTGGCGCTGCTGAAACTCTGGATCGACCAGGGCGCGAAGGGCACGGCCAACATCGCGCCTGCTGCGCCGGAACAGTGGCTGCGCAGCGAACATGAGCCGATCTACACGGTCGCGATTTCTCCGGACGGTCGTTATGCCGCTTGCGGACGCGGGCACAACGTCCACGTTTACGATCTCGTTAAGCAGAAACTCGTCGCTGAGCTCGTCGATCCGGATCTCGAGGGCGTGACCCACCGCGATTTTGTCCATTCGCTCGCTTTCAGCCCGGATGGAACTCTCGCGACCGGTGGCTACCGCGTTGCCAAGCTCTGGCGCAAGCCCGAGGTGCTTCCGATCTCGGAGACTGCGGCGCTCGAAGTCCACAGCGCGATTGCCGTTTCCGCTGACGGAAAATGGCGGGCGCTCGGTCTTACAGATGGAACGATCAAGATTTTCAACTTGGCGGAGCCAGCAGCTGCTGCGGTTTCAGTCAAGGATCACACGGCGCAGATCAACGGACTCGCTTTCCTGCCGGACAACCAGACTTTGATCTCAGGATCGATGGATAAAACGCTTCGCCGCCGCTCGCTGGCCGACGCGACCAAGAGCGATAAAATCGATGTTCCTGCCGAAGTCCACAGCTTGGCTTTGATCGAAAACGGAGCGCGTGCCGCGTTCGCGACTCAGGACAATTTCGTTCGGATCGTCGCCGTTACCGCTTTCAACCCGCCTCCGGCCGCAGCTCCGGCACCAGCAGCTGCTGCTCCAGCCCCCGCTGCTCCGGCAGCCGCGCCAGCCGCTCCCGAGCCGCCGAAGATCGAATTCGTCGAGTTGGCCGGAAGCACCAAGCCGCAAACGATTCTCGAGACCGTCAAAATCGCGGATGTCGAGCATCTCGTCAGCGCTGGCGAAGACGCGATCGTTCGGATCTGGAATATCGAAGGCAAAGCGCTGCTTCGGCAGATTGCGATCGGCGGTCCGGTTCTCGCGCTCGATCTCAGTTCCGATGGCGAAAAAGTGATCGTGCAGCGCGCAGCAGCGGGCCCCGCGCGGATGTTCAAGCTGGTCGACGGCGCATTGATTAAGGATCTCGAACTCAATCCGCAGATTTCGTTGCAGGTCGCCGAAATTCAGCGCCAGGAACAGATGGCCACTCGTTTGGCGAATCTTTACAAGGCTGAAGTTCCAAAGCTCGAAGCATCCTGGACCAAAGAAGGCGAAGCGGCTGACAACGCCGGCAAAGAAATTCCAAAGGCGAAGGAAGCGTTCGGCGTGAAGCAGGCTGAGCTCGCGGTCAAGCGCCGCGCCAAGCAGCTCGCCGACTACACGCTTACGACCAAGTCGGTCGATCCAGTTCTGTCTGCCGAGGATGCTCAAACAAACATCGACGCAGCTAAAGTGGTCGTGACGGAGGCAACGACCGCGATCACCGCTGCCGCGACAGCTCACGCCGCCAACGTCAAAGCGCTGACCTCTACGAAGACCGCGGCTGACACCGCCTCGACTGCGACCGCGACCGCTCTGGCTGCCGCCAAGAAAGCTGAGGCCGCCAACACCGCCGCCAAAGCTGCACCCGTGAAGGCCGTGGCTGACGCTCAAGCCAAAGTCGCCGCCGCCAAAACTGCCGCTGACGCAGCTGCAACGAAGGCCGCCGAAACCGCGCTTGCCGCCGCCACGAAACTCGTGGCCGCCAACGACGCCAAGCAGGTGACTCTGGTCAAAACCTCGGCTGACGCCACTGCGAAGGACGTTGCCGCCAAGAAAACGGCGGCTGATTCCCTCGCCGCGCTGACAGCGGCCAACACAGCGAATACCGCGAACGTCGCCAAACTGAACGAAACCAAGGCCGCTGCCGATAAGGCCAGCGCCGCTGCGGCTGTGGCTCTGGTCGCCGCCAAAGCGGTGGAAGTCGCCAAAACGGAGCTCGAAACCGCCGATGCGGAGTTCGCCAACGCCAAGCGCGGCGTCGGCTTGGCTGTCCGTAATCGCGATCTGGCCTCAAAGCTAACCGGAGATGCCGCTCGCAAACTGGCAGACGGCAAAGCCAAACAAATTACCTGGGAAACGGCGATCGAGGCGCTCAAAGTCCAGCGCGAAGCCTTGCTGAAAACGCTCGCCGAGGAAGTTCCGAAGCTGGAAATCGCCGGTGTCGCGTTCACGCAGGACGGAACCCAGGCGATGACCTCGCTCAAAGACGGCTCGATCAACATTTACAACGCGACGGACGGTCTCTATCTCAAGTCGATCCAGACTAACCAGAAAGTCGTCGGGCTCGATCTCGACGCTGACGGTCATCTGATCACGAAATTGGAAGATCGCCGTTTGATCACGTGGATGACGAATTCCAGCTGGGCTCTGGCTGAGAAGCTGGGCAACGGCGTGGATCCTGAAACTCTGATCGATCGCGTCACTGCGATGGAGTTCAGCCCGGACGGCTCCACGCTCGTGACCGGCAGCGGAGTCGCATCTCGAAGCGGTAGGCTCAAGATCTGGAATCCGATCACTCTCGAGCTGATCGCTGAAAACGTCGAAGCGCACAGCGACACGATCAGCGACATCAAATTTTCCCCTACCGGAGACAAAATCGTAACCGGATCGACTGACAAATTCGTCAAGAGTTTCGACGCCGCGACCGCTGAGCATCTCCGGTCATTCGAGGCTCACACGGGGCACGTGTTAGGCGTTTCCTGGAGTCACGACGGACGCCGCTTGGCGAGTTCCAGCGCCGACACGGAAGTGAAGCTCTGGGATGCCGATAGTGGTGAGCAGATCAAGACGATCAAGGGCTGGACGAAAGAAGTGACCAGCGTCGCGTTCTTCTCGCCAGCGAATGAGCAGGTCCTGACCAGCAGCGGTGACTCCAATCTTAAGCTCGACACAGGCGCGATCGCCGGAGCAACCAGTTTTCAGTACAGCGCCGCTGTCAGCCGAGATGGAAAATACTTTGTCGCCGGCGGAGAGGATGGCGTGTTGCGAGTCTGGAACGCGGCTCGCCAGCTGGTCGTCAGCTTCGAGTCTCCGAACGCGAAGGCGGAGGCCGAAGCCGTAGCAGCTGCTGGGGCGGAGTGAGTTCGATCAGGGCTTCATCGCGGCATTTGGGAAATATCGCTGGGGAAACCCGGCGATATTCTTAAGAACGCGATCTGTGTGAACGAGGACGAGGCCTGTGTCTGCGGCGATCGCGGCCAGCATCCGATCGACGAGATCGCCGTGATCCCAATTCCAGAGCCCCGCCTGTTTCGCGGCGGCCACGGATGGATTTTCCATCACAAAATTCTCCACGGCGTGATCGATCCAGTTTTCGGGATCAGGTACGCCTGGAAGTCCTCTTCGACGCCACTTGAAAACGATTTCCGCGATGCTGAGCGGGCAGAGATGAAATTCGGTGACTTCGTTCTCAAGAAAATCGACCAACGCCCGCTTTTGAGGGAGCTGATGGTAGCGCCGAAACCAGACCCCGGTGTCAAGCAGGACCTTCATCGCTGATTGGCTCGAAAGCGGGTTCGTCGAGATCCGTTCCTTCGAGGATAATTGGATCGAGCGGCGTGTTTGAAATCGGCGGGCGGATTGAGCTCGGACGCTGAAGTTTGATCAGGACCATTCGTTCGCCGGCTTCGACGACCTCGAAAACGTCCCCTGGCTCCACTGGTTTTGGGAGTACAACGCGGCGTTTTTGGTCCGCAACGAGTTTCATGGTGGGACAGTCCCACCGATCTTCGATTCCTCAAGAAAAACTACTTCATCAGAGATTATTTGACCGGCCCGCAGATTCGTTCAGACTTCCTCATGCTCAACCTCTTCGGCAAACTCGACGCCGCTAAAACTCATTGCGATGGCCAATCGCGTCGCGGTTTCCTCCGCGTCGGTGGAATGGCGGCTGGCGGGCTCAGCCTTTCGCAGTTGCTCGCCCTAGAAGCGCAGGCCGGAACCGGCAGTTCGCACAAGGCGATCATCAACGTTTACTTGCCCGGCGGTCCTTCGCACCTCGATACCTTCGATCTGAAGCCGGAGGCGACTTCGGACATCCGCGGCGAATTTCAGCCGATCAAAACGAACGTGCCTGGGATGGAGATCTGTGAGGAATTTCCGCGTCTCGCGAAGATCGCCGACAAGTTCGCGATCATCCGTTCGATCTACGATTCCGAAGGCCGCCACGATTGCTATCAGTGCATGACCGGCCGTAAATTTAAGGACAAAAACACTGCGCCTCCCGGTGGGTGGCCGTCTTTTGGAGCTTGGGTGTCGAAAATCCAAGGCTCAAACCCGGGGGTTCCGGCGAACGTTTCTTTGATGTACCCGACGGGGAATCGGACTTGGGGCGAAGCGGGAACAGGCGGATTTGTCGGCGCTGCGCACTCGCCGATCCAGATGGTCGAGAAGGATCCGAATGCGCGCGCGCAGAACATGACGTTAGGCAACATGACGCTGGATCGGCTCGAAGATCGGCAGCAGCTGCTGGCAGCAGTCGACGGTTTCAAGCGCAGCGCGGATTCGAGCGGCTCGATGGACGGGCTCGATCAGTTCAATCAGCAGGCTGTCCAGATTCTTTCGAATTCCGGTTTGGTGAACGCGCTGGATATTTCTAAAGAGGATCCGAAAATCGCCGAGCGCTACGGAATCAACGATCCGCGTTACCAACGCGATGGTGCCCCGAAAATGGTTCGCAATTTCCTCGTCGCGCGGCGCTTGGTCGAGGCGGGTGCCCGAGTCGTTTCGCTGAATTATAGCCGATGGGATTGGCATGGCGGCGACGGGATGAATTTTCCGCGTTCACGCCAGGAATTCCCTCTTCTGGACCGAGGGCTTAGCGCGCTGATCACCGATCTGCACGAACGTGGGCTTGATAAAGATGTTTCCGTCGTGGTCTGGGGTGAATTCGGTAGAACGCCGAAGATTAACAAGAACAACAGCCGAGATCACTGGCCACGCGCGACGTTCGCGCTGATGGCGGGTGGCGGGATGAAAACTGGCCAGGTGATTGGCGCGACGGATCGGACCGGCGGCGATGTCGACCAGCGACCGATCACGTTCCAGGAAGTTTTCGCGACGCTCTATCAAAACGTCGGCATCGACTTGAAGAAGGCCACGATCATCGATCCCACGGGGCGCCCGCAGTATCTCGTTGAGCCGCATGCGGATCCGATCCGCGAATTGGTTTAGTCCGAAGCCGAAGGCTACTCAGCTTTCTTAAGATCTCGGAAAACGATGATCGAAGGATTTCCGACAGGTGTGTAGTGGCCTGTGAAGTCGAGCACGCCAGCCTCCTTGTTGACGCGGAAAACCGCGATGTTGTCTCCGCGTTGATTGCAGGAGTAGAAGAAATCCCCAGTCGGGTCGAAATTGAAACTGCGCGGGTAGTTTCCTCGCGTCCACTCGTCAGCTACGAAGCTAAGCTCGCCGGTTTTGCCGACGGAAAAAATCCCGATGCTGTCGTGGAGCCGGTTGCCGACGTAAACGAAGCGACCATCTTCTGAAAGCATGATTCCGGAGCAGAAATTGCTACCTGCGAACCCTTCGGGCAGGCTGGAAATCGTTTGCCGCGACGTCAGGCTGCCCTTGGCGGAATCCCAGTCGAAAAGCACGACCGTTGAGCCTTCTTCCTGAAGCGAATAGAGCCAGCGACCGTTTGGATGAAAGTGAAAGTGGCGCGGCCCATCTCCAGGCGGTAGCGAGACGAAAGGCGGATCGTTAGGAGTCAGCTGACCTTTCTGGTCATCAAATTTCCAGACGTAGATTCGATCCAGACCAAGGTCGACATGCAGGACAAAACGCCCGGTTGGGTCGGCTTCGATCATGTGGGCGTGAATCTGGTCGTGACCGCTGAAAGCGAAGCTGCCGGGAGGCGCGTTTGTGGCTTTGGTAGGGCCGACTTTTCCTTCGTCGACCTCAATATCGGTTGCCTCTCCCAAGCTTCCGTCAGCCTTGATCGGAAGAACCGCCACGGAGCCGCCAAAATAATTCGCGACGAGCACGAACCGCCCTGACGGATGCACACTGAGATGGGCCGGCCCCTTGCCACCGGAATTCACGGTGTTGAGCAACTTCAGTTTTCCGTCGGCCGGATCGACCGCGAAAGCGCTCACCGAGCCCGCTTCGTTTTCGCCGATCCGCTCGGTTTCATTCGCCGAGTAGAGTCGCGTCTGGTCGGCATTGAAAGCCAGCGCGCTCGGACTGGTCCCCATCTCATGCAGCCCGGCCGGCACCATCGCTCCCGTCTCGCGATCGACATGAAACAGATGAATTCCGCGCCCGTTGCCCGGAGGCAGATCGACCTGGGTGTCACGCATGTTCTTAAGAGGCGAGGTGTAAGTTCCAACGTAAGCCATCAGCGGAGGCTCATCTTTGGCTTCGTTTGATTGGGCGACGAGCAAGGACGGAATTGCAGTCAGCGCGGTGGCGAATCCAAGGAGCAGGTTTCGAAGCGGAATCATCTTGAGCATGGTTTAGATCTTACGCGAAAAGTCCGATTTTGAAGGGCCAAATTTGAGAATGAAAAAAAAATCGTGATCCCGCCGAAGTCTGTCGGTTCGAATTGACCGCAGATCGCGGCTCGCCACGGTAGCTGGGCGATGAAAAAGCTTTTTCTGACTTTCGTTCTCGCCCTTGCGGCTGCTCTGGCGTTGGCCGGATGCGGCGACGGCAGCGGCGCAAAATTTCCGAGCAAACAGATTACTCTCGTCTGTCCCTGGGCAGCTGGTGGCGGGACGGATCGCGTCTCACGATTCTGGGCAGACGAACTGCAATCGGCGCTGGGCAAACCTTGCGTTGTCGTGAATCGAACCGGCGGCTCGGGCGCGACGGGGCACTCGGCGGGCGCTTCGGCGAAGCCTGACGGACACACTATTCTGATGGCGACGTTCGAGCTAAGCACGATGCATCGCATGGGGATTTCCGAGCTGACTTACGCGGATTACGACTGGCTGATGCAGGTCAACGCGGACGCTGCGGCGATTTTCGTTCACAAAGATGCGCCCTGGCAAACGCTCGGCGATTGGATCGAACACGTGAAGGCAAATCCGGGCAAAACGACGATGTCAGGCACGGCAACCGGAGGTGCCTGGGACCTCGCGAGAGCGGGGCTGCTGCGGAAGGCGGGCGTGAAGGTCAACGCCGTCACCTGGGTTCCGACGAAGGGCTCGGCACCGGCGTTGGTGGAATTGTTAGGGCAACATGTCGATGCTATTGCCTGCAGCGTGCCGGAAGCGGCGGCGCAGCTTGAATCCGGCCAAATCCGCGCGTTGGCGGTGATGTCGGACGATCGGCTCGAAGCGTATCCGAAAATCCCGACCTGCAAAGAATCAGGGGTCGATTGGACCGCGGTCGGCTGGCGCGGTCTGGGTTTGCCGAAGGGGACGAACCCGGAAGCTAAGAAAATTCTTTTGGAGAAGTGTCAGGAAATTATCGCCTCCGATGCGAACAAGGATTTCATGGCGAAAAACGGCTTTAACATCACGATTCGCGGCCCTGAAGAATTTGCAGCGTTCTTGAAGGAGCAGGACGAGCAGTGGAAGGCCGTGATTGAGGATGCCGGTTACGCCCGATGATCGCGGAGGAGAAAACCAGCAGCTGCTGGCTTGGTCTGGGGCTGATCGCGCTCGGCGCTGCGGCGTTCTGGTTTTCGGCGGATTTCAAAAGCGCTGGATTCGGCTCGAACGCTGATCCCGGGCCTGCCGCATTTCCACGCATCCTGGCGGCCGGGTTGATCCTTGGTGGAATCTGGGAACTGGCTCGCTCGATCTGGGTTGGAACCTGGCGAGAGTCGTTGGCAGCGCTGAAAAAACGCGAGGTTCTCACGATGTTCGTCCTCGTAGTCGTGCTCGTGGGTTACGCCGTGTTGATCTCGGTCGTCGGGTTTTCTGTTGCTACGATCGGTTTCGCAACGGCTCTGCTGATCTGGCGCGGCATGCGCTGGTGGATTGCGCTCGCGACGGCGCTGGGGCTCGTGGCGGTTGCGGTCAGCCTCTTCGTCTTCCTTTTTAAAGTTCAGCTTCCTGGCGGAATGTCAGGGCTTCCTTTCTGAATAACGATGGCCGAGCTGCTTTCCATCGACGTCCTTTTACCGTGGCTGCTCGGCATGATTTTCGGCGTGTTCGTCGGCGCGACGCCTGGTTTGACGGCGACGATGGCGGTGGCTTTGATCGTGCCGATCAGTTTTCATCTCGAACCCGCTGCCGGGCTTGCGCTGATCATCGGCGTCAGTTTTACGGCGATCTTCGCGGGCGACATCCCGGCGACCTGGCTGAGAATTCCGGGTACTCCGGCGTCCGCCGCCGCTGTGCTCGATGGGCACGAAATGGCGAAGAAAGGGGAGGGGAAATTCGCCCTGACGCTGAATCTTTTCTGCTCCTGCATCGGCGGACTGATCGGCGTGCTCGCTTTGATTTTGATCGCTCCGCAGCTGGCAAAATTCGCGATCAAATTCACGCATTACGAAAAATTCTGGCTCGCCGCGCTCGGGCTTTCGATCTGCCTGATCGTAAGCCGAAATGGCGTTTTTCGCGCGCTCGTCGCCACGCTCATCGGCTTGATGATTTCGACGATCGGGATCGAAGAAAGCGCAGCGCAGCGCTTTACGTTTGGTCAGGCGGATCTCTTCGATGGATTTTCGCAACGCGGGAACGGAGCTGGATTTATCCCGGTTTTGATCGGGCTGTTCGGCCTTTCCGAGGTGTTCAAGAAGCTGAGCCAAAGCGATGAACAGCTGCCAGCAGCTGCCGGTGGCGGTTCGGGTGAAAAACTTCGCGCGCTCGGCGAAATCTGGAGGAAAAAATGGACCGTGCTCAAATCCTCGATCGCTGGACTTTTTCTCGGAGCTCTTCCGGGAGCAGGCGCCGACGTCGCGGCCTGGGGAGCTTACGGCTTAGCTCAAAAAACTTCGAAGAACCCTGAAAAATTCGGAACCGGCTGCACCGAAGGCGTCGTCGCTCCAACCAGCGCGAACAACGCCGCGGTCGCGGGAGCCTGGATTCCGGCGCTCGTTTTCGGCGTTCCTGGAGACGCCGTCACGGCAATCGTGTTAGGCGCTTTGCTGATGTACGGAATCCAGCCTGGCCCGGAGATTTTCACAAACAACGCGGAGCAGGTGCAGACGATTTTCTGGATCGCGCTGATCACCCAGTTTCTACTTTTGATCGCCGGAGCGTTCGGAATTCGCGCCTTTGGCCTGATTCTGAAACTGCCGCGCTCCGTCGTCCTCACTGCGGTCGTGGTTTTCTCCGTGATCGGCGCTTTCGCGATCCGCAGCAGCATGTTTGACGTCTACGTGATGATCGCGGCCGGCGTGCTCGGGTTCAGTCTGGAGCGCGCCCGAGTCCCGCTGGCGCCCTTGATCCTCGGCCTGATTCTTGGGCCAATGTTAGAGGAAAATCTGCGAACGGGTTTGATCAAAAGCGGCGGAAGTTTCACCCCGTTTCTGACTCGGCCGATCAGCTTGACTCTGGCGTCGGTTCTCGCGCTCGCGTTCGTTGCCGGTCCGGCGCTACGGCTGATTACCGGCTTGAAGAAGGGCCGATTTGCGCGTCGTTGATTCATGAAAATTCGCGTCGTTTTCGCTCTTCTCGCGCTGCCCATCATCGCGGCGGCAGATCCAGTTGAAGTCGTTCTCAAGCCGGCTGACGAAGGAGCTCGACCAGCCGCTCAATCGAAAGGTTTTTCGCTGACGGAGACGAGTTTCGATAACGATGAATCGATGCCGAAGGGCCTCCAGAACGCGAGTTCCGGCACGGTTTTCAGCTCGTTCGCGCCTGGCAATGTCTGGAGTGGAAAGCGCCCGCGCTTTGTCGAAAACGAGGTCGTCCCGCCGTGGGGCGGCCAGCAGCTGCCAAACACGGACGTGTTCGAAGTTGGCGATTTCACCTACGCTCACTTCGGAAGCGATCACTACCAAACTCAGCTCGTCCTGGTCCTGAACGCGAAGCGCAAAACCGAGCTGATGATCGACTGTCGCGAGCTCGGCGACATTTCGCGAATCGTTTGGGATGCGGACGCCGAGACTCTGTTTTTTACAACCCTTGAGGGCAATCTTGGCGATGCGGAAGACGCGATCCTCCATGCGTTTCACGTAAAAACCGGCAAGCCGCTCTGGCGGACGAAGGCGGCGATCGCGCGGGGCGATTTTCTGCTCTATCAAAACCACATTCTCTGCCACTACGGCTTCACAGCGCAGGACGATTTCGTCAACGTGATCGACAGGGGATCTGGCAAGGTCTTGAAGAAGCAGCGTGTCAAAACGGCGGCCAGTCATCTGATTCGAATGGACGATGCGATCGTGGCTCCCTGCTATCAGGGCGTCTACGAATTCAGTTTTTCCGAAAAGTAATAGCCTTCAAGAAGGATCGCGCCGCACGGACCAGTTGAGGCCGATTTCCGGCATCAGGGCGAGAAACGGATCGGAATCTAGTTCCTCGACGTTGACCATGCGATTGACGTTCCAGTCGCCCCTCGCGATCAAAAGCGCCGCAGTCACGGCCGGGACGGCGGTGGTGTAGGCAATCGCCTGGGCTTCGACGTCGCGAAAGCACTCAGCGTGGTCGCAGATCGTGTGAATGAATATTTTCTTTTCCTCTCCGTTTTTTCGGCCTTTGACGAGACAGCCGATGCAGACTTTGCCCGTGTGTTCTGGCGCGAGCGCGGCTGGATCCGGCAGGAGTGCTTTGACGACATGCAAGGGAATCACCTGCTGATCACCCACGTTGATCGGCTTGTGTGATAAAAAACCAAGCTGATTGAGAACGTTAAAACAAGTCAGGTACTGCTCGCTGAAGCCCATCCAAAATTCGATTCGTTTCGCGGGAATGTGGAACGGCAGCGAGTGGAGTTCGTCGTGTCCCATCGAGAAGAGTTTGAACTCGCCTAACTCGGGAAAATTGTATGTCCGACTTTTGCTGTGGCAGGGAATTTTAACAAACTCGCCGTCTTCCCAGAAAATCCAAGAACAGCCCGATTCCGTCCGTGCAGATTGAGGCTGGGTTCCTTACGAATGCCGAGGACCGAGAGGCGGCGCTTGATCCGGAGTTTCGGCTGCAACTCGCACAACGAATCGTGGCGGCCATCAAACGTCTTCGCGGCAATGCGGAGGTGAAGGTTTCTGCTGCGGAAAAGGACGCGAATCCAGTTCGCTGGAAGCTTCCAATCGGGGCTCAGAATTCCGCTACCGCGATGGTGGACGGAAACAAGGTTCCGGGGCAACTTGCGGATGGTTTTGACTATCCAGTCGGCAAGCCGAACGGCGAAGGGTACTACGTGCATCGGGCGTTCCTGGCGAACGAGCATCTTGGTGACGATTGGAATGGCCGTGAGGGCGGCGACACCGATCTGGGAGATCCAGTTTTTGCGATCGGCGACGGACTCGTGGTGTTCTCACTGAACGCGAAGATGGGTTATGGAAATGTCGTCATTCTCCGACACGCATACGCTGAAGCTGACGAGGTTCGTTACATCGATTCGTTCTACGCCCACTTGGACGAGCGCACGGTCAACGCACGGTCAAGGAAGGCGACCCGGTAAAGCGCGGCGACAAGATTGGAACGATCGGAACGAACGGAGGAATGTATAAGCCGCATCTTCACTTTGAAATCCGTAAACGCATAGGAATCGGGCTTAAGCGCTCCAATTTTCCTCGCGATGAAACCACTTACTTTTCGCCGAAACGCTTCATCGCCGAGCACCGACCAGCAAACCAATTCTAATTCCCGAAGCAGCAGCTGCTGAAGATCGTAAGGCCGTCACCGACGCCTGTCAGGAAGCTGGTGTCTGGAACGTCGCTTTTGCGGCAGCGAAATAAAACGCGTTCCTTCAGATGCGGGGTCTTGCCGATGCCGCTGCTCGTTGAGCTGAAAGTCCGGTTCATCGGAATTCGTGAAGGGGGGATGCGCCTCGCGACTTTCAGCCTGATTTTTCTGCTCTCCAACGTCGGCACGAACGCGGCGGACTACGTCAGCGAGATCAAGCCAGTCTTGCAGGAGCGCTGTTATGCGTGCCACGGCGCGCTGAAGCAGAAGGCGGACCTGCGGGTCGACACCGCTGAGGGGATGCTGAAGGCGGGCGTGATCAAAAATGGCGAGTTGCTGGCGAGGCTGACGTCGACGGATGAGGACGAGCGGATGCCGCCAGAGGCCGAACCGCTTTCGGCAGCGGAGATCGAGGCGATTCGCGCGTGGATTGCGGCCGGAGCGCCTGCACCGACTGACGAGCGCGCTGAGGACGATCCACGAGATCACTGGGCGTTCCAGCGGATCGAAAAGCCGGCGGTTCCGGATGGCCAGAACCCGATCGATTTTTTCCTGACATCGAAGCACGCAGAACTCGGCCTGAAGCCGCAGCCGGAGGCCGGACGCGGTCTCGTGATCCGTCGGCTTTATCTCGATTTGATCGGCCTGCCGCCGACGCTCGACCAACTCGAAACGAAGGACAGCTTCGAGAAAATCACTCAGCAGCTGCTGGCGAGTCCGCAGCACGGCGAGCGCTGGGGGCGGCACTGGATGGACATCTGGCGCTACTCGGATTGGTACGGTTTGAGCGCTCAAATTCGCAACAGTCAGAAGCACATTTGGCGTTGGCGCGATTGGATCGTGGATTCGCTGAATAACGACAAGGGCTACGATCGAATGGTGCTGGAAATGCTCGCCGGCGACGAGCTTGAGCCGGAAAATCCGGACGTGATCGCGGGCACCGGTTTTCTGGCGCGGAATTATTATCTTTTCAATCGGACGACTTGGCTGGACGACACGATCGAGCACACGGGGAAGGCGTTTCTCGGTCTGACGCTGAATTGCGCGAAGTGTCACGACCACAAATACGATCCGATCGAGCAGAACGATTATTATCGCTTTCGCGCGATTTTTGAGCCGCACCAGGTTCGGCTCGATCCAATCCCCGGCGTTGTCGATTTTGAGAAGGACGGCCTGCCGCGCGTGTTCGACGATCACGTCGACGCCGAGACGTTTCTCCACGTTCGTGGCGACCCGAAAACGCCTGACAAGGACCACGCGATTGAGCCCGGCGTGCCCGTGATCCTCGCCAGTTTCGCGCCGGAGGCTAAGCCGATCGATTTGCCGGTTTCCGCGTGGGCACCGGGGACGCGCAAACGATTCCAGGATGACCTCGTCGCTGCCGCGAAGAAGCGGATCGAAGCGGCGCGCACGGCAGTCGAGAAAGCGCAGTCCGCGCCGAAGCCGAAAGTCGCCGAAGCCGTCAAGGCCGGCCCTGACACGAGCATAAAAGACGGGTTCGACGCAGCCCAGCCGGAAGTCTGGAATGTCAGCGGAGAGGGCTGGAAATTCGAGGACGGAAAGCTGGTCCAGACTCAATCGTCGCGTGATGAGCAGTTCGTCCGCACCGCCGCCGATCACCCGCGAGACTTTGAAATCGTCCTCAAGTTCAAGACGACGGGCGGTGACACTTTCAAGTCGGTTGGCGTGCGTTTCGACGTGTCTAACGAAGGCAAAAACGCCCACACGGTTTACACGAGCGCGCACGAATCCGGGCCGAAAGTCCAGGTCTCGCACAGCGTCGACGGAACCGCTTCCTATCCGACTAACGGCAAAGTGGCGAGGCCGATCGTGGTCGGCGAAGATTGCGAATTGCGGGTCCAGGCGCGCGAGCAGCTGCTGAACGTCAGTCTGAACGGCGAGTTCCTTTTAGCCTTCAATTTGCCGATCAGGATGACTGGAAAAATTGAGCTTTTCGCCTTCGACGCGACAGCCGAATTTGATTCGATCGATGTCAGCCCTCTGGCTTCGGATACCGAACTTAAGTCAGCCGGGACGGTCGCGGAAAAGCCGAAAACTTCGCTCGAAGTCGCCGAAGCCAGGGTCGTCGCGGCCGAAGCCGAGTTGAATTCGATCCAAGCCAGAATCGCCGCCGACAACGCCGTGATTCTCGGCCAGGGCGATGCCGAACCCGCTAAACTCGCGGCCGCAAAAGCCGAACGGGCGTTCGCCGCCGCCAAAACCCGAGCCGCTCACCTCGAGAAGCCGGCAGACGCGAAACTCAAGACGGCCTTCGAAAACGCGGAGAAGGCGTTGACTAACGAAGACACAAAATACACCTCGATTCGGGGCAGTTTCAAAGCGCTGGAAACGCCCGAGCACAAGGAGCCTCATTACGCCGCGACCTACGCCAAAACCAGTACGGGCCGACGTCTCGCGCTGGCGAAATGGATGGTCGATCGCGAAAATCCGCTAACCGCTCGTGTTGCCGTGAACCACATTTGGACGCGTCATTTCGGCGAGCCGCTGGTCGAATCTGTCTTCGATTTCGGCCGCCGCGCGAAGCTCCCGGATCACGCTGAGCTCCTCGATTTTCTCGCCGTTGAGCTGATCGAATCCGGCTGGAGCATGAAGCATCTTCACGAACTGATCGTCACCTCGCGCGCCTACCGCTTGGGTACCTCCAACCTCGGCGCGGATCCTGACACGTTCGCCAAAGACCCGACGAATCGATTTTATTGGCGGATGAATTCGCGCCGAATGGAATCCCAGGTCGTTCGCGATTCGCTCCTCCAACTCGCCGCTCAACTCGACCCCGCGATGGGCGGTCCATCGATCGAACCCGCGCCCGATGCGCGCCGCCGTGGTTTGTATTTCAAGCACTCCAGAGATCATTCGAATCTCCTTCACGCGATGTTCGACGACGCCAATCATCTCGCCTGCTATCGCCGAAGCCAGAGCGTGGTCCCGCAGCAGGCGCTCGCGCTTTCGAACAGCAAATTGTCGATCGACATGGCTCAGCAGCTGCTGACTCAACTCGGTGAAATCGAGTCCAACGACGCCTTCGCCGCGCGCGCCTTTGAAGCGCTCCTCTGCCGCCAGCCAAGCGATCCAGAAATGGTCGAGTGTCGAACTTTTTTCTCCGAAATGGCGGCTTTGTCAGGGGACCAGGCTCGCGTTCGTGCGCGCTTCGTCCACGCTTTGCTGAATCACAACGATTTCGTGACGATCCGCTGAATTTAACGTCAAGCCTCGAACAGCGACGCAACGTCGGTCGCCTCGAACTTCAGCTTCGCATTGCCGGTTCCGCTCAGAATTCCCTCGGCCAACTCCGCTTTCCTCTTCTGCATCTCGACGATCTTTTCTTCGACCGTGCCTTCGGCGATCATTTTGTAGACGAAAACCGGGTTCTTCTGCCCGATCCGGTAAGCGCGATCGGTCGCCTGATTTTCAACCGCCGGGTTCCACCAGGGATCGTAGTGAATCACGGTGTCCGCTTCCGTCAGGTTGAGGCCGACCCCGCCGGCGCGCAGGCTGATGAGAAAAATAGGGACCTTGCCGGATTGAAACGCATCGACGCAGGCTCCGCGGTCGCGAGTCTGTCCGGTTAGCGTAATGAATTTCAACGCGGCATCGCGAAGTTCCTGCTCAATCAATTCCAACATGCTGGTAAACTGAGAGAAAATCAGGATGCGCCGGCCGTCAGCGATCATGCCAGGGACGAGGTCCATCAGTTCCATCAATTTTCCGGAATCAGTCCGTTTTAGGCCTTGTTCCTTGAGTCGGGCTAACCGCGGATCGCAGCAAATCTGACGGAGACGCATCAGGGCGTCGAGAATCACGATTTGTGAACGGGCAAGGCCGCGCTCGGCGATCTCACTCTGGACTTTTTCATGCATCGCAACGCGGATGCTTTCGTAAATATCGCGTTGGCGCTCAGCCATCTGGATCGGATGATTGATCTCAGTTTTGGGCGGTAATTCTTTGACGACTTCGCTCTTTTTCCGGCGGAGCAGAAACGGCCGGACACGGCGCTGGAGGACCTCAGCCATCGCTTCGCTTCCATCGATTTCGATCGGCGCGCGAAACTGTCGTCGAAAGGATTCGGCGTCGCCAAGGAATCCGGGCATGAGGAAATTGAAGAGAGACCAGAGTTCGCCGAGATGGTTTTCCACGGGCGTTCCGGTCAGGCAAAGCCGCTGTTTCGCGCGCATCGAGCCCAACACTTTCGTCACCTTCGAATCCGGGTTCTTGATGAACTGAGCCTCGTCGAGAATGATCCATGAATATTCGCGTTCGAGATGACGTTCGATGTCGCGCCGCGCAGACCCGTAAGTCGTCAAGACCACGTCTGCGGTGTCGATCACTCGAAAGTAGCGATGCCGATCGGAGCCGTGAAGCGTTAGGACGGTGAAGTGCGGCGCGAACTTGTGAATTTCGTTTTCCCAGTTCTGCATCAGGCTCGTCGGCGCGATGATCAGCGCGGCTACTTCGAGCCGGTTCGCGTTTTTTTCGGCGACGAGATGGGCGATGGTCTGAAGAGTTTTGCCGAGCCCCATGTCGTCAGCCAGCACACCGCCGATTTCGTGTTCGGCGAGGAACTGAAGCCAGGCGAGACCCAGCTTTTGATAGTCTCGAAGCGTCGCGCGGAGACCAGGCGGGTCAGCAGCTGCTGGTTCAATCGAGATTCCGTCCTGGAGAATTTTCGCAGTCTCGCGGAGGCCGTGCGAGAGCCCTGGCGTCGGCGGAAGATCGAAGGCTTCGGCCAACTCAGCGGCACGGAGTGCACCGACTCGGAGTTTACCATCCAGCTCGAATGGGTCGTTGTCGTAGAGCTCGAAAATTCGCCGAATGATGTCGTAAAATCGCTCGCCGCTGAAGACATGCGTTATGCCAGCGGCCGTCGGAACGAAAAACACCTGGGGCTCTAACAAACCTCGAATCTGGTCCGCGGTCAGGCCCGAATGTCGGCGCAGAAGATCGTGAACGAGCGGCAGCAGATTGATTTTTCCGCCGTCGACGACGATGCCGGCTTCGAACTCGAACCAACCCTGCTTGTCGTCGTCCTCGCGCAGCTCGCAGAATTCGTCGTCCGTTCTCGCGATCGCGATGTCGCGGCCGCCGTCGAATTGAAACTTCCAGCCGCGAGCTTCGAGGTCAGACTTCGTTCCGGCCAGAAAATGAAACCAGACTTTCGGCTCGTCGATCGGTCCGGCGAAATCATGACGGGCATCGCCCAGATCGTAACCGGGGAGCACGGAATTCAAGTCGAACAGCCCAAGCCCTCCTAACCATTTTGCCTCACGAGTTTCCAAAGCCGTGTCGCGCCGGATTTCGAGAACTTCGCCGTCAACAACCTGAGTGGCCGCGCGCGCTGCCGAGCGGTAACGCAGACGCTCGCCCTTGTATTCGAACCACAGCTCGCCAACGTAAAGCTCGACCGGAGCCAACCCCTCGCGCTTCGGCGTAAAATCGCGGCGCCGAATGTTGAGGCAGGGCGTCGGTTTGACATCGCGAAGCACCCGGCGCTCGATCGTTGGTGGTGCCGGCGGCGAGCAATCCGGGTAACGATTGGTTAAGTCGTTAAAAAACTCGGCTGCTGCGAGCGATTCCAGTCTGTCGGGCTCAACCCAGCTGCAAGCCAAACCGTCCGGATATCCGCAGTCAACTTCCGCGATCACCCCGGTTGATTCGTCGATCGCCAGGACCGGAGCGGTCGCCGCGATTCGCAATTCGCCGGGTAGCTGAATCGTCGGTCGCTGCGAAGTCGCGTCCAGCAGCTGCCAGCAGAGAATTCCGCGCACCGGCGTGCCACTCCAGCTCAGCCGCAGGTCGGAACCCCACCAGGTGCAGCGCTCGGTTTCGACCATCTCGCGAACGAGCTCAGAGCCGTCCTTGCCGGTCAGCATGATCGTTTCCTGCTCGCGGGTCGCGCTCATGTAGAGGCGCATCAGAATCCTTCGATCGGCACCGTTGAGGAAGTCGCGTTGGAGCAGTTTTTCGAGGTTCGATTTCTGATAGGGCGAGCCGTTTCGCGGGCGAGTTCCAGCTGGAAACTGGAAACGACAAGCCAGCGCCGTCGAACCCGGAATGGGAGCGATGACGTAGCCAAATTGACGTTCCTGAGCGGCAGCCTGCATTAACCCTGACAGATTCCCAATTCGTCGCCGTTTTCAAACGGCAATCAAGGGCTGAGTCGATCGATTTGAATCGTGATTGCCGTTCGCCAGGAATTGATGTCGATTGCTCGACCTCCCCTACCCTCTCCAAAAAATGAAATGGTTCGCGCGTCTCGCAACTCCTGAGGACGTTCCAGCGTTGGAAAAGTTGATCCCGATTTCGGCTCACGCCCTGCAACGAGATCACTACTCAGCCAAACAAATCGAAGCGGCGATGGGCCCGGTTTTTGGCGTCGATGCTCAGCTGATCAAGGACCGCACTTTCTACGTGGTCGAGGATTCCGGCCAGATCATCGGATGCGGTGGATGGAGCCGGCGAGCTTCGAAGTTTGGCGGCGACGAGGCTCGCGCCGAACCGGATCCGGAGCTGGACCCGAAGGTCGACGCGGCTCGCGTCAGGGCATTTTTCATCGATCCGAAGCACGCGAGGCGCGGTGTCGGGAGTGCGATCATGGCGACTTGTGAGGAGGCGATTCACGACGCGGGATTTTCGCGAGTCGAGATTGTCGCGACCCTCTCAGGCGAGCCGCTCTACGCAAAATTCGGCTACGAAACGATTGAGCGTTTCGGCATCCCGCTGGACGGCGCGCCGGACCTCCCAGCGGCGAGAATGACGAAGCAGATCGACGTCGGCGTTCCCCAAGTCGTTTCTACCCAGGACGGCTACGACGCGTGGTCGGAATTTTACGATGACGAGAACAATCCGCTCGTCACAATCGAGGCCGAACTCGTCCAGCAGCTGCTGGGTGAAGTCGATGGAATCAGCGTCGCCGACGTCGGCTGCGGAACCGGTCGCCACGCACTTGAGCTGGCCGCGCAAGGCGCTAACGTAACGGCTGTCGATTTCTCTGAAGGCATGCTCGACAAAGCTCGCTCCAAACCAGGCGCGGAAGCCGTGAATTGGGTTCAGCACGATCTCCAAACCGGCCTTCCATTTGCAGACGCGAGCTTCGACCGGGTGATCAGCTGCCTCGTTTTTGATCATGTCAGGAATCTCGATTTTGCGATGGGCGAGATGCGGCGGGTCTGTCGCCCGAGCGGCTTCCTCGTCATCTCAACCTTCCACCCGTTTCTCAACTTGCGCGGCTCCCAGGCTCGGTTCATCGATCGCAAAACTGGCCAGCGAATCCAGCCAGCAAGCGTCGAGCACGACATTTCGGCTTACGTCCTCGCCGCCAATCGAGCAGGGCTGAGCATCGAAGAAATGAGCGAGCATCGGGTCGACGAAGCTCTTGCCGAAAAATCGCCCAGGTCCCGAAAATACCTCGGCTGGCCCTGCTCTTGATGATGCGACTCCAGCCGAAATGAGATAAAGTTCAGCGACCATTCAAAAAACCTCTAGACATGTGAACACATCTTATTTAGGATCGGTGAACTTTTAAACACCATCATGTCTGCA
>JBLHKS010000071.1:0-31427 GCA_047620505.1 Verrucomicrobiales bacterium
CGGCGACTGAGCAAACCATGGATCTGGAATTGGGTAGCGATGGCTGGGTCTATCTCTCGGAACGCGACCGCATCCTGCGCGTGCGGGACAGCGACGGGGACAACAAAGGCGATGTCGAAGAAACACTTGTCGATCTCGTCTCGGAGGCAGTTTACCCGCACAATGCCCTGTCAGGACTCGCTTGGGCTCCGAACGGCGATCTCGTTTTCGGACTCGGTGAAAATTTCGCCAAACCCTGGACTCTAAAGGCGAAGGACGGCTCAGTGATCACTGGCATCGATCGCGGCGGAGTCTTCCGGCTCGGCACTGGGGGTAGTGATCTCCGCAAAGTGGCGGAAGGTCTTTGGAATCCATTCGGAGTCACGGTTCGCGCGGACGGTGAGATTTTTGCCGCGGAGAACGATCCCGGCGAACACCCGCCCTGCAAGGTGCTTCACATTGTCGAAGACGGTGACTACGGATATCGGCGAAAATACGGTGGTGCGACGCCGCACCCATTCGTTTGCTGGAATGGCGAGTTGCGCGGCACGCTGCCGATGATTCACCCTTCCGGCGAAGCTCCCTGTGGCGTGCTTCCGCTTGGTCACGGCCTCCTGATGCCATCGTGGGGAGATCACCGGATCGACTTTTTTCCTCTTACTCCAGAGGGTGCCAGTTTCACAGCTAAACAGATTACGTTGGCGCACGGGTCACGATATTTCAGGCCGGTCTGCATAGCACGGGACAAGCATAGTAAAGACGAAGACAGCGCAGTTTTCTATCTTACCGACTGGGTCGACGGTCGTTATCCCGTGCACGGCTACGGGCGAATCTGGAAGCTGGAGATCGACCTCGCAAAAGCAGGCTGGGTCGGCCCGCTCGAACTCGAGCCCCGCAACGAAACTGCCTCTCTTGCTGCTAAGCTGCGTCGAGGTGAGACGGACCTTTCCCGGACCGCGTTATTCAAACTGAGCCGGGACAAAGATCCCTTTCTCGCCAGTGCGGCTCTTTCCTCACTCCGACGACTCGCGGACAGCTGGAATATTAAGAATCTGCAATCGTGGCCTGACGCCGATCGGATCGAGGCCGTTCAGGCTCTGAGACTCGCCGGGGTGGCTCCGGAGCCGTGGATCGACTATCTACTTGGCGACAAGAACGCGGGGGTTCAGTTCGAGACGTTACGCTGGATCGCAGATGAGGATCTGAAATCTTACCTTCCAGCTGTCGATAAATTGCTCGGTCGAAGCGATCTCGAATACGAAGTCTTCGAGGGAGCTATCGCTGCTCATACCGCACTCAGCGGGAAGCCCGAATTGGGTCTGCGTAACCCTGAACTGCTCCTCGCAAGGGTGAAGGATGAATCAAGTTCCCCTACGCTTCGCGCTTTTGCCCTGCGGCTTCTTCCCGTTCGTTCCTTGAGTCCGGTAGAAGGAAACGCGACGCAGAAAGTCCATTTTCCTCCCGGTCTTACCGTGGCGCTCTTGCAGCAGCTGCTGGAGGTAAACGATCCCACGCTTTCCCTTGAGGTCGTCCGAGTGCTGGCTGGAAATCCGAAGGCCACACAAGAACTTCTTTCCATGACGGCAGCAGATGAAACGACAGATTCGCAGATCCGCGCCG
Source organism: Verrucomicrobiales bacterium (assembly GCA_047620505.1). Taxonomy (GTDB): domain Bacteria; phylum Verrucomicrobiota; class Verrucomicrobiia; order Verrucomicrobiales; family DEV007; genus JBLHKS01. Next base: position 1,600 of record JBLHKS010000071.1, read on the forward strand.
AGGCCATTCTCGGACTCGCCGCCGTGGCGAAAGAGCAAATTGAGCTACTAATGGAACTCTCGGGCCTGGATAATGCGGCTATTCGGGAGGAAGCCCTCCGTGCTCTTCGTGGTATCGAACTCACTGACGAACAGACTGAAACGCTGAATGCGATTGCCCGGCAATTCCCGCAATCGGCAGCCCTGGTTGCGGCCCTGACCGCTCCAAACTCTCTTGCCAAAGATCGCCCCGCTTTTACCGATACCGCAGCCTGGCAAAAACGCCTTGCCGCGATCGACACCCCCGCCGATCTCGCCGCCGGTGAACGTATTTTTCACAATCCAAAGGTCGCCCTGTGCGCCAACTGCCACCGTTCCGATGGGCGGGGCAATGTCGTCGGGCCGGACCTCACTCACGTCGCTGGCCGCGAGGACGGCGACTGGCTGCTTGGTGCGATCCTCGATCCGAATCGGGACATCGCCCCGCAGTTCATGCCGCGCGTGATCAACCTCAACGACGGGAGCACTTATGTCGGCATTCGCTTGCGCTCCTATGTTAACGAACAGATCCGCGATGCATTCGGTCGAAACCACACCTTCAACCGCGATGTTGTAAAATCGATCGAGGATTTGCCGATGTCTTTCATGCCGGCAGGTCTGCAGATGACCATGACGGATCGCGAACTACGCGACTTGCTCGCGTTTCTTGATTCTTCGGAATAATCGTCCCGCTCGACTTTCTGCCATCGACCCTGGATTCCGTTGGGTGGCGCTGTAAAATTGATTTTTATCATGAAGATTTCCACCCTGACATTCGCATTGGCGCTCTTGCTGATTCCTTTCGCGACCTTTGTGTCTGCTGAACTCCCAGCAGCTGCTGACGATGTTTTCTCGATTGCCGTCATCCCAGACACCCAACATTACAAGGGCGAACCGCTAGCCAATAAAGTGTTTGATGGATATACCGATTGGATCGCAGATAATTTGGTTCGTCAGCGGATTGTCTTTGTTAGCCACGTCGGAGATATCGTGGATGTAAGCAACCGCGAACAATGGACTCTTGCGCGGCGAGCGATGGACAAGTTTCATGGCCGAGTCCCTTACGGTATATCCGTCGGCAATCACGACATGACGGGCGCTGGTGATTCGTCCCTTTTTCAGGAGTTTTTTCCGAAGTCGCGCTTTGAAGAATTTGATTGGTATGCCGGTTGTTTTGAAAACGCATCCGGGGACTCTGCGATTTCCGGGAACAACGCCAACAGCGTCCAACTGTTTGAAGCAGGTGGAATGAAATTCGTGTTCCTTCATCTGGAATGCAATGCGCCTGACAATGTCCTTGCGTGGGCCGATTCGATCCTCACACAGCACGCAGATCGCAGAGCGCTGGTGACGACTCACATGGGGCTCGGCCCGCGCGACAAACCGAAAACCGCCGACGATTACTTTGATGCTCCGAAGGGAAGAATGACGTGGAAGAAGCGCCATGGTGATCGCGGAAATTCGCCGCAACAGATGTGGGACAAGTGCTTTAAGAAGCACGCGAACCTGTTCATGATTTGTTGCGGAGACCAGAGCCGAACGCAGGCGCTACGGCAGGAATCCAAAGGCGTTGGCGGAAATATCGCCCACGAATTGCTGTCTGACTACGGCGCTAGCGGATTGCGTTTAATGCAATTCATCCCAGCTGAGAATCGCATCGACGTTCGGACGTGGAATCCGTTGACGAGTGAGCTGTGTAAATCGACGAAAGTCGTGCCCGACCGGGCACAGCATCAGTTCAGTTTGGAATACAACATGAGCGCGCCGTGAATCACTAACAAACTCCCTGTTGGTCTTGAGCGGGCCCGGGCTGAAAAGCAGGTATCTTCGGCCGGTTGAATCACCCAGGTCTCGGTCGAGTTATCTGCGGATGCGGAGTGCGATGATCGCACTGAATACGCATGCGGCTGAAACCACGACGAACACCAGGCTTGTGTTGTTGTTTTTCTCAATGATCCATCCGATCAGAGGCTCGCCCAAACCTGCGAAGCCATAAGCAAATGTGTTCATGACGCCTGTCCCTGTCCCGGCCCGCTCCCTACCGAGCAAGTCCGGACAGAGCGCCCAGAACGACGATTGAGGTCCGTAGGCGAAGAATCCAGTTAGAAAGAGCAGAGCAATTCCTGCCAAACTATCTTTGGGGAGGAAAAACATTCCCAGCGATGAACACGCGGCAAGCGCCATAAACAGCACGATGACCCGCGAGCGGTTCGAATTGAACAGCCGATCAGACATCCAGCCGCTGGTGAGGGCTCCGAGCGCCATGCCGATTGGAAGGGCGATGCTGATCCATTTCGTGTCGGAGTTTTTCCAATCTTCGCCCAAAAAGTGAACCGGCACCCAAATCAGCAGACCGTACCGCGCCATGCTCTGAAACCCGATCGCCACGGACGCTATCATGAATCGGCGATTGGTCAGGGCACCCCGATAGCGGCTCCACGATGAGGCGCTTTCCCCAGTGTTCTCATCTTCTTCGTCATTCGGTGGCGCAAATCCGAGGTCTCGGGGGCGATCTCGGGCAACCAGAAAATAGGCGATCCCGCCCACTAACAACAGTAGAACGGGAAGTCGGAATATCCAACGCCAACCGAGGTCGAGTTCCAGAATCAAGGTGGAAGTCGAGAACGCCAACACCGATGATAAGCCGGCGGCGAACACGTAGAGCCCATAGACTTTGCCGCGCTCATGGCTTCCCCACCAGTTTGAAAGCACGCGACTCCCCGGTGCCCATCCCATAGATTGGGCGTAGCCATTCGCGGCCCACGGCACAATCAAGGATGAAAGGCTCGAGCCGAAGCTAACCACCCAATTCATGCCGCAGGACAAGACGGCTCCCGTGCTCATCATCCTTCGACCGCCAAATCGATCGCCAAGATTTCCGTTGATCGCCTGGCCCACAGCGTAGGCCCAGAGCAACGCCGCGCTGGCCCACCCGAGCGCCGTCTTTGAGATGCCGAGTTCCTCCTCGATGCCCGGGATCGCGAATCCAAAGGTTTGTCGCCCCGTGTAGAAAAACAAGTAGCAGAACATCGTCGCCAACAGAATCCGCCATTGAGCTCTGCGGAATTTTGCGGGGTCGTTCGTCTGTTTTAATAAAGACATGGCTCGGAGAGTTGACTCATAATCGTTTTCGTGAGTTCGAACTCTCGAGCAATCAGCGGACTGGAAAGAATCATGCACACGCAACCGAAGCAACAAGTGGTTCACCTGGGAATTGGGGCGCTCAACGAGATCGCCTCGATCCTAACGCGTTTGTCGGCGCGCTCGGTGTTTCTCGTGGCGGATGAGCCGGCCTACAGCGCCTCGGGAGCGGCTGACGAACTTCAGCAGCTGCTGGCGGATCGAAGCGTGAAAGTTTTCACCGGATTCGAGCCCAACCCGAAACTTCCGGACATCGAACGCGGCATTCAACCCTGCCGCGCGTTGAATCCCGATGTCGTCATCGCGGTGGGCGGTGGAACGGCGATCGATCTGGCAAAGCTGATCGGCGCTTTGTCTGTCTGTCAGGGGGCCGCCAGAGACATCATCACCGGCCGCCGGAATCTCGATACGACCGGACCTCCGCTCATTGCGATTCCGACGACGGCCGGAACAGGCAGCGAGGCAACCCACTTCGCGGTGGCCTACGTCGATGGGCGAAAATATTCTGTCGCCGACCCTCGTTTGTTGCCGGATTACGCTGTCATCGATCCTCGGCTAACCTTGAATCTACCTCCACGCATCACCGCCGCTTCGGGACTCGACGCCTTCTGCCAATCCGTCGAATCGATCTGGGCGGTTGGAGCAACGGACGAATCCATTCAGCATGCCTCGGAGTCTGTTCAGCTCGCGCAAAAGCATCTTCAAACCTGTGTTGAGCAATCCACGCCGGCCTCTCGTTTGGCGATGTGTCAGGCTGCGCATTTGTCAGGCAAAGCGATCAACATCAGCAAAACAACCGCCCCGCATGCCATCTCCTACGCGATCACGAGCCGCTACGGAACTCCGCATGGAATGGCGGTCGCGTTGACCCTCGGCCAGATGCTTCAGTTCAATGCCTCGGTTTGTGACGATGATTGCGTAGATCCGCGAGGCTCAGGAAAGGTCCGATCTCGCATCGATTTGATTCTCAAATTTCTCGGTCGGTCGAACCCCAAGGACGGAGCTGAGGCGATCCAATGCTTGATGAAATCTGTCGGCGCTCCACTTCGGCTTCGTGATGTTGGGATTCAAACCGACGAGGAACTCGCATGGATCGCTGAGCAGGTGGATGTTGAACGGCTGTCCAACAATCCGAGGAATCTTGCCAAACCGGACCTTAAGAGAATCCTCGCGGCGATTCGGTAGTCGGCAGTCGTTGAACGTAGATAGTTTGAAACGTATCCATAAAACCACCCCCCCGAATGAACGCCTCATCGATCCGATCAATCCTCTGGATAATCCTTCTCGCGCTGCTTCCCGGCAGCGCCTGCGCGGAATCACACCCCTTCGTCGCCCGACCCCAACCCTGGCAGCGACTCGCCGAACCCATTATCTCGGCCAACTCGACTGAGCAAACCTGGAACAAAGTCGTCACCTACTCTCCAACCGTCATTCACCACGACGGCCTCTTCCGTATGTGGTATCTCGGCACCTCGACCAAGACGCGATTGTCCAACACGGTCATGGGCTACGCCGAATCCGAGGACGGCATCGAATGGCGCGAGCACTCCTCCAACCCCATCCTCACCGCCGCCGACATTCCCTGGGGCCAGGTCATCCAAACGCCCCACGTTCTCTTCGACGCCGAGGAGTCTATATATAAGATGTGGTTCGTCTCCGGCTACCCCAGAACAATTGATGAGCGCGGGCGCGTCACGGAACTCGACCAGCACCTCGGCTACGCCACGAGCCCGGACGGCCTCCAATGGAATGTCCACCCGCAACCGATATACGAATCGGGTCGCTCGCCCTCCGTTATCAAGGAAGGCCCCGGCAATTACCGTATGTGGATGGGCTCTCTCCCTGCCTCCGACTCCGAATTCAAAGGCCTCTACAGCAATATCTTCGAGTTCAGTTCCCCGGACGGCATCAGCTGGAAACGTGCCGCGAAACCCGCCATTTACCCGGGAGGAAAAATCACTACCGCCATTTACCCCTTCGTCTATAAAGAAAAGAACACCTATTACATGTGGTACGGCGGCCACATCGAGGGACGAATGTTCCAACTCTACGGTGCCACTTCGGAAGACGGCTCCACATGGGAATCCGACCAGGAACGCTCAGCCTTCCCCGCCCGCGAGGGCAAGACCGCATTCGACAGCCGCTACACCTCGACTCCCTGTCTCGTCGCCACCCCCGATCGCTACCTCCTCTACTACTCCGCTCGAGACTGGGTTATCGATTACGTCGACGGCAACGGAGTGAAGCACCGTGACGGTGCCAGTCCCTACGCCCACATCGGAGTCGCCGTCATTCCGCGGCCACCACATCCACTCAGGACGCCTCCAACGTCCCGTCGATAGCGCTTGCAATGCTGTTCCGGATGTCATTGCGTCGATGATTGTGAACCCAAAACAAATGCGGAACCGTTTGCGCATGACGGCATTGATCGGTGTCGGAGTTCTTTGCTTTTTCGCGAGGCTCCCTCTTCAAGCCGGATTCCAGGACGGCTACGATGAGGTCCAACCGATTCTCAATGAATACTGCATCGAATGCCACGACGGTCGAAAGAGCAAAGGCGGTCTGAATTTCGAGGCTTACAAGACCGAGAAGGATATTCTCGTCCACCTCCAGAAATGGTTCAGCGTCATCGATCAGGTGGAAACCGGAGTGATGCCTCCGGAAGATCGGGAGCCCCGGCCAAGCGCGGCCGAAATCGTCAAGCTGACATCGTGGATTCGAAAGACGATCGATGAATTCGATTATGAGTCTGTCAAAGATCCAGGGAAAGCTCATCTGCGCCGCTTAAACAGGGCCGAATACAACAATACAATCAGGGACCTGACCGGGGTCGACCTCAATCCGGCCCTGTATTTCTCGGGAGACGGCGGAGGAGGGGAGGGCTTCGACAACAACGCGGAGGGAATGACGATGCTCCCGCTCTTGGTGGAAAAATACTTCAAGGCGGCCAGGGACATTTCGCGTCATGCCGAAGTGAGCTACACAAGAGGCATCACCTTCAGCGCCGATCTTTCGCCAACTTTTCCTCCAGCGGCTTATCTCGTTCGGGCGGAGCGCGAATTGACTAACTTTTACAACGACTTTTTCGAGAAGCTCCCAGCTTACAATCCGAGGACGGATTTTGAGCCCTACCTCATGCCGGCGATGAAACTGGCCTTGGAAAATCCCGAGCCCAGCAACCGGGAAATTTATGATCTGGCCATCCGGGAGAATTTGATGCCGGGCGTATTCTATAAATGGGTCATCGCCTTTATCAATTCGGAAAAGGACAGCAAAACCAGCCGTTGGGATAGCCACTATGGGCATTGGGTCCTCGATCCCTGGCTGGAGCTCCAATCACGGCGTGAGACGGTCACGGAAAGCGAATTACAGGAGTTTCACGATGACTTTGCGGCCAAGGTCCTCCTCTCCGCTCCCGCCACCGGAATGATGATCAAGGCCAGCATGGAGGTGAAGACGGATATTAAGGAAGATTCAGAAACATTGTATCTCAGCTTGGGCGACATGGGCGATGGACATGAATACGATCGCGTTGTCCTGCACGATCCCAAGGTGACAATGAAGGATGGCAGTGTTGTCTATTTAGGCGATCTCGAGTTGATCGAAAAAGAGGGTGAAGGAGCGATCCATAAGGAAAACTTCCCGGACGGCGCTAAGTTCGAAAGCTCTGCATCTGGAAAGGACGAGATCACGCGCGGCTTTTATATTGAAGCTCCTGCCTTGTTATCCTTCAGGCTGCCGGCCGGCGCGAAAACGTTCAATGCTACGATGGGCATGGAGAAGTCGGCCGAAGGCAAGGGATTGGTCCAAGCATACGCGTCGGATGAAGAAATCCCATTTCCAAAGGGAAAGCATACGCATTCTTATTTTTACAGCGGCCCTGGCAACACCTCGGTTGAAGCTGCGAAGAAATGGTGGGTCATCTACTCAACTCTCGTCGGCTATGGCAAAGCCCCAGGCGCTAAGGAAATGATTGATGTGTCGCTGGGGGAACAGGACGGGCCGAGGCTCGAAGCTATCAGGCTCGAAATCGAGTATGCAAAAAGGACGCCAATTAGGGAGTTTTTCGATTTTGTAGCGAAGAAAAAACCTGAGCAGCTGCTGAAAACGAACGAGGGCGCGAGTCCGGCTCTTTCGGATCTGGCGGAAGCGGACCGCGCGGCTCCGAACGGGCTCTCGGAAGGCGACCAGAAACCGTGGAGCGATCTGAGGAGGGCCGCCGAAGTCTTTCAGTCGGAGATGGACGGGCGGATCAATGAGGCCTTGCTGACATTTGCGGGTAGAGCATTTCGCGGACCCGTCAACGAGGAGGATGCCCGGATCATAACCGGCATTTACGACCAATCGATGGCCAAGACGGATGATTTTCAAAAAGCGGCCCAACTGACGATCCAAAGCCTGTTGACCCGTCCGCAATTCCTGTTTCGAGTCGAAGACGAGGCCCTTGGGCAAGAGGCCCAGCCGGTCGACGACTACGCGTTGGCGAGCCGCTTGTCTTATTTTCTGTGGAGTTCCATGCCGGATGAGACCCTCATAAAGCTGGCGAATGAGGGCCGCCTGCAGGACGAAAAAGTTCTGGAGGAACAAGTTCGCCGCATGCTCAAGGATCCGAAGTCCGTTTCCCTGGCCAAGGAATTTGCCAGTCAATGGCTTGGATTTCGGAAAATTCTTTACGAGAGGAAACCGGATCCAAGTCTCTTTCCTTCTTACACCGGCAAACTCCGGGAAAGTATGTATCAAGAAGCGGTCATGACTTTCGACGACATCGTCAAGCAGGATAAGAGCGTCCTGGAGATTTTGGATTCAAAAACAACGTTCCTCGACGAGACCCTGGCCGAACACTATGGCATTAGCGGAATCGAAGGGGACGAAATGCGGAAAGTTGAGCTGGCCACTGATCAACGCGGCGGATTTCCGGCCATGGGTAGCATCCTGGTGGCGACGTCTTATCCAGGCCGAACGAGCCCCGTGATCCGAGGCCAATGGGTATTGGATGCTTTGATAGGGGCCAAGGTCCCACCGCCGCCTGACAGTATTGAAATCGATGAAAGCAAACTGAGCGACAAGTCGCTGACTAAGAAGGAACGCTTGGCCGAGCACAGCGTGAATTCAAACTGCGCGGTCTGTCATGAGCGCATCGATCCTTTTGGATTCACCCTGGAAAACTACGACGCCATTGGCCGCTTCCGAAGCGAGGAAGGCGGTCAGGCGGTGGACGCGACTGGAGAGTTGAAGGGCGGCCCGCCGTTGAGCGGACTGCCGGGATTGAAAAACTACTTGATGACCACCAAGCGGGACGCGTTCCTGCATCAGATGGCAAAAAAGAGCCTCGGGTTCGCGCTTGGTCGCAGCCTTGAATACTACGATGAAAACGTCATTCGGATAACGGTCGCCGACTTGAAGGAGAACGACTACCGCTTCTCCGCCCTGGCGATCGCCATCGTAAAAAGCTACCCCTTTAGATATCGAAGAGAGAAAGGACACCAGTCGCATGCAGAATAAGAAAACCTGGAACCTGAGCCGAAGAACTGCCCTGAAAGGCATTGCCGGAGTCAGCCTCGGCTTGCCCTGGTTGGAAACCGCGCTTTGGGGCGCGGGCAAATCGGAAATCGACAAACATCCTCTGCGCTTTGGCGTAATCTATCAACCTAACGGAATCAATCCCTACGAATGGACGCCAGAAGAGACCGGGGCGGACTACAAATTGTCCAAGTCTCTGCGACCGCTGGAACTCATCCGCGACGAGGTCCTTGTCCTGACTAATCTCAATCATGACCTGAAGAAAGGCCGTGACCGCCCGACCAGCGGGCACTACGGCGGCACGTCTAACTTCTTGGTTGGCACCGGCGTCAAGCGGAGCATGGGCAGCAATATTCAATGCGGCGTCTCGGTGGACCAGGCCGCCGCCCTGAAACTGGCTGATCAGACGCTCCTGCCGTCTTTGGAGCTTTCCACGGAGGCGGAATGGACGGGCGTCGACACCGGCGAGCGCATCACGCAGCTGTATGGAAATTCCATTTCCTGGCTGACCCCGACGACACCGCTGGCGAGGGAACGATTTCCGCGTCTCGCCTTTGATCGCTTGTTTGGGAAGACTTCCGGCTTGGGCGACACGAGAAGCGTCATCGACCTGACTCTCGAAAGCATTAACGGGCTCAAGAAGACGGTCTCGCAGGATGACCAGCATCGCCTGGAAGAGTATCTGACCTCCGTGCGAAGCCTTGAGAAGAAACTCGAATTCTCGGAAAAAAATCAGAGGCCCGTTCCGAAATCCCTTTTGGAAGGGCGCATTCCCGAACCCGGCCGAGCGAAATCGCATGACGAGCACCTGAGCCAGATGATCGACATCATGACTCTGGCATTCCAGACGGATCGCACTCGGGTCGCCACCTTTATGATGGGACGCAGCTCGAGCGGGATCGATTTTTCATTCGTAAACAAGATATGTGGAGGCCTCCACGGGATGGCGCATCACGCAGAGAGAAAAGAGAAGCTGGAGGGTTACCAGATCGCGAATGAATACTGCGTGAAGAAGTATGTGGAGTTCCTGCAGAAACTTCATGCGATCAAGGAAGGGGAGCGATCGGTTCTCGACAACTCGATGATCATGTTTGGAAATAACATGCGCGACGGCAACGCTCACACCAGCGCCAATCTTCCTATACTGCTAGCGGGTCGTGCTGGAGGGCAAATCAATCCCGGTAGGCATATAAAGTACCCGGAAGACACCCGACTCTGTAATCTCTACTTATCTATCTTGAAGCGCCTCGGCCACGACATCGACAGCTTCAACGAAAGCACTGGGGAATTGCCCGAGTTGGGCTGAGTTGGATTGAATCTCAAAAATCATGTCAACCCAAATGCCAAACCTCGATATCAAATGCATCATCCCCGGCCAAGACACCAACGGACAGGTCGCCGTCTTCGAAGAAGTCGTCGATCCCGGCATCGGTCCACCGCGTCACACGCATCGTAATCAATTCGAGATCTTCCACATTATTGAGGGAATGATTCGATTCGAAATTGATGGTGTGGTTTCCGAACACGGAGCGGGCGCAGCAGCGGTAGTGCCGGCTGGCGCGGTTCATGCCTTTCGGAACATCGGGACGGAGGCTGCAACGATTCACTTTGAGATGATCCCGGCCGGAAAATCGGAAGAAGCTTTCGAGCGGATCGCAGCTGAAGGGGACTCGATCGAAGATGTGGCGGCATTCTTCGATCAATACGACATGGATCTCTGCGGGCCGCCCTTGGATGGGGATTGAAAAACAGATAGGGAAGACTCTCGTTCCACTTCTTTTCTTCTCTCTCTCCGGCCTGGTCATTGTCGCCTCGTGAAACTGGCCGCCTTCCAGATATCCTCGTCTGGTTTCTCAATGTAGCGCGGAGCGCGACGAGTTGATCCATCGACGCGTGGAGTCGCCTAATCTGCTTATCGCGGTCCTCCGATTCTTCTCGGGCGACAAAATGTCGCCCCTCCTTGATTTACGGCAGGGCGATCATGACGAGATCGAGCTGTCCTTCGTCCTTGCCTTCGCGGAGCGCGATTGCGGTCGAGTCGTTGAGTTTATCCATCTGGACGACGCCGTGAAATGGCTCGACGAGTTCGATCACATCGCCAAGCGCGGCGGCGTCTTTCATGCGGTGCTGGCCTTTTTCATTCACCTTATCGGTGCCCAGCAGCTTCTCGTCGAAACGGAACGCGACGTGCGGGCTCGGACCGTAGGGAGCGCGCTCGTGGTGAAAACGCTTTGCGTTGGTCAGAACGCTCGGCTTTCCGCCGCGTTCGTAGGTGAACATGTCGAGCGGACGGTTGCCGGAGCCGAATTCGATCACCGATTCGCCTTTGATTTTCGCGCCGGGCTGAACGTCGTCGATCGGGTAGCGAACGACCGGGGTGCAGGCGAAGGCGCCGACGATGTAGTGCTTGCCGTTCTCGGTGTAGGGAATCATCACGCTCATCGGAGCCTTCGTTTCCCAGCGGCCGTGCTGGATGTGGAAGGTTTCGGCGCTGTAGACGGAGCCGCCGGAGCCATGATCAAGCGGGCCGTCGACGCTGAAAATCTTGCTGGCGAATTCCTCGTTCTTCCGGGCGGAGGCGAGGAGCCGGTTGTCGATCCAGACGACGTCGGTGATGTTGTTGACGCCCTCCGGAAGGGGAACGGCGGCGAATGTGACGTCCGAGAGCCCGAAGTGCTCGATTTCGCCGCCAGGTGCGAGGCGGACGATGAGATAGGTTTTGTCGTCCTGTTTGCGGACGGCGATGTAGAGCTTTCCGGAGGCTGGATTGACGGCGAGGTCGATGATTTCCACATCGCTGGCTCCGACGCCGAGTCGGCCGGCGATTTCGAGCGCGAAGTTCTTGGTATCGGCGAATTTCCCGGTGACAGGCTTGGTGTCGCCGGTTTCGACAGCGACGACTTGTCCGCTCTGCCCGTCTCCGATCAGCAGAACGCCGTCTTCTGCGAAGCTGATCACGTTGATCGCTTTGATTTCAGGGGCGCCTTTTTCGGATTTGCCAATGACGCCTGCGAGGGCGACGGAGCTCGATAAGAGAGTGAAAATGAGCAGGTTGCGGAGAGTTTTCATTGTTTTTGGATGCGTTTGTTTTGAAAACGCTAGACAGGACACGCCGCCGAGTAAATTCAAATTGCAGTGCTCGCTCAAATTCTTCATCGCGGCGTTGCAAGGACGGCCGGGAGGGCTAAGATGGCCGCGATTTCTTCCCTGAAACTCATCCACGCATAACCACAAGGGCCTCAACAACAACCACTCTCTTTAATATCCGAGTCGGCCCCAATATCCGAATTTTACAAATGAGAAACCGCCAAATCCTGACCCTGTTATTTTTCGGCATCGTCTTCTTCGGCGCTTTCGCCTACGCTCAGAATCCAGGGACGACTCCGCCTGCGCCACCTGCCGATCCGGCAGCAACTGCTGATGCTGGAGATCCTGAGGCTGAGGCACCAGCGACGGCCCCAGTGAAGGACGAGATCAAGTTTAAGCAGGTTCTCAAAGACGGCGGGGTGATGATGTATCCGCTCTACGGACTTTCGTTCGTGGCGGTGCTCTTGATTTTTTATTACGTGCTGACGATTCGGCAGGGAACGGTGGTGAGCGATAAGTTCATGAATGCGGCGGATGCTTTGATTCGTAAGCAGGATTATCTCGGCTTGATCGCGGTCTGCAATCGGGAGAACGAGGCGATCGCGCGGATCACTTATAAGACGTTGGATTTTGCGACGAAGAACCCGACGGCGAGTTTTGAGGAGGTCCGAGAGGTGACCGAGGCGGAAGGAAGTCGTCAGTCATCTATTTTGAATCAGCGAATCACTTATCTCGCGGATGTGGGCTCGATTTCGCCGATGGTCGGGCTTTTAGGAACGGTTCTGGGGATGATCAAGTCGTTCCACGATATGAATGCGGGCGGTGCTCCGGGTGCTGGTCAGGTTCAGATGAGCGTTGGTGTTTCCCAGGCGCTGGTGACGACGGCGAGTGGTCTTTTTATCGGGATTCCGTCGCTGATTTTCTACTCGATTTTCCGCGGCAAGGTTCAGAAGTTGATCAGCGAGCTTGAGGCGGCGATGACGCACTTGATGGCCTTGCTCGCAGCGCAGTACAAGCGCGCTAACTACCGTGCGAGCGCTCGAAGCGACGACGGGAAGCGGCGTGATAAAGGCGTCTAGACGAAAGCGTCGAATTCCAGTAGAATTTCTCAAATTCAAACGTCGAACGAAAGAGCAACAAAATGCGATTCCGTGATCACAGCATAACGAAGCAAGCCGAGATGCAGCTGGCACCGATGATTGACGTGGTGTTCCTGCTGCTGATTTTCTTCATCGTTTCGTGGAACTTCGCGCGATTCGAAGCCGAGATCGATATCTCGGTTCCGAACGCGGAGACCGCCGAGGTGACTCCGCGGGCCCCGGGCGAAATCATCATCAACGTCAACAAAACCGGCGATGTAAAAATCAACGGAACTCTGATGTCGACCGAGCAGTTGCTGGAGCGCCTCTTGCGACTTTCCAAGAAGTTTCCGAATCAGCCGGTCATTCTTCGCGGCGACAAGGAAACTGCGTTCACGCATGTGATGAAGGTGCTGGACACCTGTCAGAAGGCAGGAATCTGGAATGTTGCCTTCGCGGCTGAGAAACCGCAGGAAGGAAGCCCGGCCACGCCATGAGTCGGAACGCCAGTCGAGCGATCTTGATTGTCGCGCTGGTTCTTTCCGCAACCGGGATTTCCCGGGTTTCCGCTCAGGCGGTTGAGATTTCCGATCCAATCGAATTGGAGGCGCACCGATCGTCCACAATCTTCGAGAGCGTGGCCCGGATGGTCCGGGATTATTTCCGATATGAAGCCGAGATCGATATTTCCCTCCCCGTCGCAGAGACTGCCGGGGAAGCTCAGAATTCTTCAGCTGAGATCCTCATTGTCGTCGATGAAACCGGCGCGGTGAGCGTGAACGGGACGGAGATGACTGCCGAGCAGCTGCTGGGGCGGCTAGAGCCAATCGCGGCACAGTTTCCGAATCAGTCGGTGATTCTTCGCGGCGGCGAGGAGACTCCTTTCAAGCATGTGATTTCCGTCCTCGACACTTGTCAGAAAGCGGGAATCTGGAATGTCGCCTTTGCCGCGAAGCCGCCGGAAGAAGCGCCCGCAACCCCACTTGAGCCATGAATCGTCTCACCACTAACATTCTTACGATCACGGTAGCCGCGTCGACCGTTTTCCTCTCGGTTGCCCAAGCTCAGGATGCCATCCGCCCGACCGAGATTACGACCGAAACGGCGGTTGATCCGAATGCGCCGCCGCTCGAGAAACTCCTCGAATTCGCCAACCTGCTTTATCAGTACGGAAAGTTCGACGAGGCGGCGAAAAAGTACACCGACTTCTTGCAGAAACACCGGACGAGCCCAAATGCTGAGACCGCTTGGTATCGGCTCGCGGACTGCTATCGCAGACTGAAAGAGGTCAAGGAGGCCAAGACTTGCTACGACACGGTGATCAAGCAATGGCCGGACGGAAAATACGCAGGGATCGCCGCCTACACGATGGCGGTGATGACGTTCAGCACGGATGATTACGAGGGCTCGCTGCCGTATTTTCAGACTGCGACGAAGAAAATCGCCGATCCGGCGCGACAGATCGAATCCCAGTTTTTCTACGGCCGCGCTCTGCAGCTGCTGGATCGAAAAGACGATGCGATCAAGGAATTCGGCGTGTTGCTGGCTGCCGCTGGCGCTAGCGATTTCAAAGAGCGCGGAGAGATCGAGGTTGCTGGGCTTCTGCTTGAAAAAGGCGATACCGACGGCGCTCTCAAGCATTATCACAACCTCGCAGAGAACGCGAAACTTCCGGGCAACAAGGAAAAGGCCAGGTTCAAGGCCGGCCTGCTCTCACTCGACAAAGATCCGGCAAAAGCGGAAGCATTTCTTCAGGAAACCCTCAAATCCGGCGCTTCGGACGAGGACAAAGCCCAGGCGCAGATCGCCTTGATGATGCGCGCTTACGATCGCAAAGCTTACGCCGAAGTCACCGCTCTTTACGCGCTCGCTCCAATCGCCGCGAAGGGTCGGGCTCGCGCTCAGCTTGAGTTGATGGTCGCTCATTCGCAGCGGCTGATGGAGAATCTTCCGGAGGCAATCGCGCTCTACGGAAAGATCGAGCGGGATCATCGCGGCACGAAGGAAGCGACCGAAGCGGGGTTCACGAAGCTCCAGTGTTTCCACAAAATTGGCGACAAGGAACTTCCGCTCTACGTCGATCGGTACGTTGCGGCCCAGAGCCAGGTCGATCCAGAAAGCCAGTACATCGACCTCTCGCTTCTCCTCAAAGCTGAAACGCTGTTTGAAGCGGCGAAGTTCGTCGAAGCGGCAGCCGCTTATCGCAATGTCAGGCCGGAAAAAATCGACGAAAGCTATCGTTCTGGGCGCCTCTACAAAATGGCTTGGGCGCTGGCCGACGGCGGTAAGGCCGATCAAGGAATCGAGGCACTCGGTGAATTTCTCGCGGCTTATCCAGAGGATTCTCGAGTGCCCAACGTGCTCGCCAAGCGCGCTACCACCTTTCTCGAAGCCGAAAACCTTGACTTGGCTCACGCCGACTATCTCAAGTTGGCCAACGATTTTCCAAAGTCAGAAAACGCCGAATTCGCGCTCGGTCAGGTCGCGCGGATTCATCGCCAAAAGGGTCTGCGCCGCGAAATGGTCGAAGCTTACCAGACGCTCCTTCAGCGGTTCCCGAAGACGGACGTCCAAGCGGAGGCGTACTACGCGATTGGTAGCGGGCTCTACGAACTCAAGGAATACGGCCCGGCGATTCCTCCGCTGAAAAAGGCCCGCGAACTCGATCCTGAGAAGGCCGAACGAATCACGCTTCGGATTATTTACGCCCACCTGCATCAGGAGCAGATCCAGCAGCTGCTGGCCGAAACGAAAGTCTATCTCGAGGTCGAAGGCGCTCGAAAACTCCCGATCCAAATCGATGCTTACCTCGGTCGCCAGCTCTTCGATAAGGAAGACTTCGCCAACGCCGAGATTTTCCTGAAGCGCACTGGAAATCCGGAAGAGCCCAAGCTGACGCCGCCTGACATCTGGGAAAAGCTCTCCAAGATTCATATTGATTCCGGAGCCTGGGCAGAGGCGGTTGGGGACCTCGACAACTTTCTCGTTCATCAGCAGCATCCGGAAGTCGAATCCCGCGCGCTACTCAACAAAGCGCGCTGTTTGCTTCGTCTGAAAAAGGCCGCCGAAGCCGATATCGTCGCGTTAGAAGTTCTTGGCAAAGTGCGTCAGGGCCGCCAGAACGCGGAGGCTCGAATCGTTCTTGGCGAAATTGCGATGGCGAAGGGCGATTTGGATGAAGCAGCCAAGTATTTCGTTGTCGTTTGTGAGCTCTTCGACGATCCGGTGATGACTCCGCTTGCGATGACTCGAATGATCGAGGTCCTCGAACAGCAGGGAAAAACGACCGAGGTTGACGATTATCGCAAGCAGCTGAAAACCCGTTTCCCGAATTACTAATCCGCCGACTGAGCTTGAAGCGCATTCTTCCGATGCAAAAAAGGGCTTGGCTCATCCGCCATATTTCGGACTACGGCATGCTGATCGTGCTGTTGATTCTCGTGCTGATTTTCAGCATCGCGACGATCAAACCTTTGATGCCCAAGGGCGCATCCAGCGGTAAGCGGCTGGCGGATGACATCATTGAGAAGGTAGGCAAAGGCGCAGCCGTTTTCGTGTTTGTCCGCGAGGATT
The DNA here is from genome assembly GCA_047620505.1 of Verrucomicrobiales bacterium. Taxonomy (GTDB): domain Bacteria; phylum Verrucomicrobiota; class Verrucomicrobiia; order Verrucomicrobiales; family DEV007; genus JBLHKS01. Next base: position 18,017 of record JBLHKS010000071.1, read on the forward strand.
CCCAGAATAAAGGCCAGCTGATTGAGAATGATCGCGAGTTTCTCGATGGCCTGCGAAAGAGGCTGGATGGAAGCGGGAAATTGGTCGGCGTCAGGCTCGGAAAGCAGCCGGATTGGAAGAAGGCGTTCGTCGAACACCGAGCGAACGGGACGGAGATCGATGCCTACGCGGTCCCTCTCGATAATCTCGCCAATCAGGCGGTTTTTAACGACATCCGCGACAAAATCGTAGCCCCGCGGACCTACACGGGATCGACCTTTCTACAGCTCGACAGCCTGCTCAGTATCTGGAGTCAGGTCGCGATCACGGCGATCATCGCGATCGGTATGACTTTCGTGATCATCACCGCTGGAATCGACCTCTCCGTCGGCTCCCTCGTCGCGCTTTCTGCCGTTGTCATGGTCTGGCTCGTTCGGGAATGGGGCGGTATCGAAGCTGGCCTGCTTTCGGTGCTCGCCGCCGGCACGGTTGCCATCGCGCTCTGTGCTTTGCTCGGGCTAGGCACAGGATCGATGGTCACATTTTTCGGCATGCCGCCGTTCATCGTCACGCTTGGCCTGATGATGATCGCGCGCGGCTTGGCGGAGCTGATCACCGGCGGAAAATCGATTCGAGAAGTGCCCGATGGCTACGAAGAACTCGCGAACGGTTTCTCATTTGGAATTCCCAACGCAGCTATCCTTCTGGTCGCACTCTACGTGGTCGCCCACCTCGTTCTAACCAAGACAAAATTCGGCCGCTACGTCTACGCCATCGGCGGAAATATCGAAGCTGCCCGCCTTTCCGGGGTCCCGATTCGCAAGATGGTTCTGTCGGTTTACGTCATCGGCGGTGCCTTGGCCGGTCTCGGCGGCGTCATGCTGTCTTCTCAGCTAAGAAGCGGATCTCACAACTTTGGGGAGATGCTCGAACTCGACGTGATCGCCGCAGTCGTGGTTGGCGGCGCGTCGCTGATGGGCGGCGAAGGCCGAATGATCGGAACGCTGATCGGCGCGCTCATCATCGGCGTCATTCGAAAAGGAATGAACCAGGTCGGCCTCGAAGGCGCGCCTCAGGCAGTCGTTTTGGGTTCGCTGATTTTGATCGCGGTTTTGCTGGATCAGCTGAAGAAACAATGGTTGGCCAAGCTGACTTGACCAAAAAAAAACGCGCCAGCAGCTGCTGACGCGTTTGATCGAATTTAGAACTGGATTTTGAAGCTCCTAGAGCTCTTTGATCCGCAGCTTGCGCCAGCGAACTTCGAACGGTCCGCTTTTGCCAACGCCGTGAACCTGGAGTCCGAGAAAGCCCTTCGGATGCGATTCGAAGATCGCCGGATCGACCAGCTTTGTGATGTGCTGACCGTTGATCCAAGTTTCGATCGTGTCGCCCTTCGCAACGATCCGGAAGTGGTTCCACTCGCCGTCTTTGAAGTGCTTGTGCGGCTTGCGGACGTCGTCTTTCGTGCGCCAGCCACCGCCGACGGCCTCACCATAAATGTAGCCGGACTCGGCGCTTTTTCCGTCCTTGGTGGCTTCAATTTCGACCTGCGGGCCGTTGACGCGACCGCCGAATTTTCCGTTCTCCGCATCTTTGAGCTGTGAACGAATCATGCAGCCGGAATTCAGATCGTCAGCGCACTTCACCTCGAACTCGAGTTCGAAATCGCCGTAAAGTTTTTCGGTGCAGAGAAAGGTGTTCGGGCTGCCGGCCTTGGTCGTCCCGACAATTGAATCACCCTCGATTCGGTAAGTCGCTTCGCCGCTTTTGATAACCCAGCCATCGAGCGATTTGCCGTCGAAAAGAGAAACCCAGCCGTCGCCGTCCTGAGCATGTGAAATTGCGAGGCCAGCAATCGCGGCACCTGCAATTAGGAGTTTGGTAGTTTTGATCATGGTCGCGAATGTTGCGCGAATTTGGCCGTCGACAAGCAAAAGTCCGCCTTGTGCCTTCGTCTCCGGTTCGCCTTGCGCGGGGCGGAGTGCTTTGTAAACTCAAGTCGCCGCCAGCAGCTGCTGAGCTGGTTTTCTAGCCAAACAAACTCTCACAAACCCACAAAACCAACCATCCATTTAAAATGATGAAAAAAACTCTGATCTTTGCTGCCGCCATTATTCTCGGCGCGGTTGCCGCCTGCACGGGCGATGACAAGAAAGAAGACAAGCCTGCTGCAGCCGCACCCGCAGCTGCTGAAGCTCCTCCCGCAGTGACGCCGTCTCCGGATGGTGCCATGGCCTACATCATCTCGCCGAAAGACGGCGAAAAGGTGAAGGGCGACGTGACGATTAAATTCGGTCTTAAAGGCATGGGTGTCTGCCCAGCTGGACTCTACAAAGAAAATACCGGGCATCATCATCTGCTCGTCGACATGGACAAGAGCGAGTTGCCTGCGGGAATTCCGATTCCGACGATCGAAGGTAAGTGCCTTCACTACGGTGGTGGCCAGACTGAAGTAACGCTGAAGCTCGCTCCGGGTGAGCACACCCTTCAGATGGTCCTCGGAAACTACACCCACATGCTTCATGCGCCGCCAGTGATCAGCAAAAAGATCACGATCACGGTTGAGTAAACTGGATCGAATCGAACGAATCGATTTTTCTGAACGCCCCGTCAGCAGCTGCTGGCCGGGCGTTTTTTCTTTTGCGAACGCGCGTTGAACCCGCCTGATCCCGACGCATGTTATTCCGATGTCTCGAACCGCCGGAGCGACTTTTCTGATCGCGGTCGCCGCACTTTTTTCTGGAGTGGCGGGGGCTGGAGCGCAGACAAATCTGGAGGAGGTCTGGGACGATTCAGACACCGCGATCGCTAACCACTACATTCAGGCGCTTCAACAATCGCCGGATTTTGGCAAGGTCCTCGATCTGCTCTGGGCGCACTACGAAAAGCACGATCAGACTCGGTTACTCCTCCAGTATTTCGATCAAGCTTCGCAGCCGCCGGACGCGCTGACTGCGAAGCTGATCAACGGCCATCTGCTGAGGAAAAAAGGGAACATCGAAGCTGCGCTGGAGACCTACGAAGCGGTCTACGCCAAGGCAGCGGAGAATATATTCGTGGTTCGAGCCCTGGCGCAGACGCACCTCGCTGCCGATCACCAGGCGCAGGCGGCGGAGTTTTTTGAGCAGCTCGCCGAGCTTGAAGGACCTCAGGCCGAATCCTGGGTCGAAACGCAGCTGACGCGCGCGGATCTTCTCCGCGGGCTTGATCGAATTGACGAGGCTGTCGCGGTCTGGCGGGAATTGCTCGATGTGCGGTCGGGCGATTTGGATTTGAGCAAGCGAATCGTGGCTCAGCTCCTTGAGGAAGGCCGGACAGCGGAAGCGATCGAGATTTACGCGCTTCTGGCGGAAGACTCCGATCCGGAGCGGCGCTTGCTCGCGATGAAGGAGCTCGGTCGGCTTTACGAGTTCATCGACGACCTCGAAAACGCGGTCGAGACCTACCGCAAAGCGCTCGGCACAATTCATTTTAAGCATTTCCTGCACGACGAGTTTCTTGGTCGGCTGGTCCGCGTTCATGAGCGATTTTCCCGCGTCGATGAATTGAAGGAGGAGTGGGAAAAAGCCGCAAGCGAGGAAAACCCGACCGAAGCGGCGTTGCTCCGCATGGTGAAATTTTACGATTTCACGGCTGAGTCTGTTGAGCAGGAAATCTGGCTTAGCCGACTTACCGAGCTCGTGCCGGCCAACACCGGCTATCGCCAACAGCTCGCCGAACTGCTGTTGGAGAACGATAAATTCGATGAAGCCGGCGTTTTGGTCGAAGAGTTAGTCGAGAAATTGAAGCCGACGCCGGTGACGATCGCGATCCTCCAGGCGAGGGTCGCGCTTAGCCTTCAGGGCGTCGAAACCGCCGAGCAGCTGCTGGCCGAGTATCTGGAAAATTACCCGCCTTCGCGCGAGGGCTTGAAGCGACTTTTGCGGTTCAGCCAGACGCATTATATCGATGGCCTGACGGAGAAGCTCCTCCTCGATCAACAGGCGAGCGGCTGGGCCGAGGAAGGACAGATTCCAGAGATGACCCTGGCGGCGTTTCACCACGAACGCGGTCGGCTTGCGAAGGTCGAGGAAACGCTCACGGCTTACGTCGACGAAGCAGCGAACGATCAGCAGCGGGGCGAGCGACTTTTGCGGGTAGCCGAGGTCTATCGCGATCTGCGGATGCTGCGCGAGGCTCAGGCGGCGGTTCATCAAGCTCAAGATCTTGGTCAGGCGCGGCGCGGGCACCTCATGATTCTCGCAGAAACGTTTGTCGAGCAGCGCGACATCAAAAATGCGATCGAAACGTTCCAGTCTGTTTGGGAAATGAGCGAACGGACCGAGCAGCGGATCGAGGTCGATCAGCGGATTTTCAGCGTGTTGCGAGCGACGAGCAATGCGGAAACGCTAACGGACGAAGCTCCGCTGGAAACGGCTGGCGAACGTTGGACGGGACTCTGGCAGTTCTACAATTATCTCAAGCAGACGGCGGCAGATGACCACGCTCCAATGAGTCGGTTTCGCGTCGCTTGGTGGGCGATTCGAGTCGAGGACTACTCCGAAGCCTACAAGCAGCTGCCGCTCTTGCACAATCCAGACGCCCCGGTCATGGCTTACGAAGAAATGCTTCTGGATCTCGCCGAGCGAACCGAAAATCGCGCGCTGGTGATGCGTCAACTTGAGCTGATCTCTCTGGTAAACCCGGAGCGCGATGAGGAGTATCGAATTCGAAAAGCGCTGATGCGGCTTGAGTTGGGCTACGAGGACGAGGCGGTTCGCGCGTTGCAAAATCTCGTCGCGCGGCCCGAGGCTTCCTTGAAAGCTGTGCAGGCGCTCGCGAAGGCTTACAAGCAGCAGGATCGAACCCGTGCGCTGGAAGAATTGTGGGCCGCGGCCTTCAAGAATGCGGATTTGTTAGAGCGTCGTCAGATTCTCAAGCCTTACACAAACGCGCTGATCGAATTGGGCCGAATTGAAGACGCGCTTGGGGTGATGTCAGAGATGATCGAGGCTGAAACTGACCTCGGGCAGCGGCGGAAACTCCTTCAGGATCAGCTTAGCTTCGCGAGTGAGCGCTACCTGCTCGAAGAGTGGATGCTTCCGCGTTATGCTAGGCTCACCGGCCAACAGCCGCTCGACCGTTTTTTCCCGGAGGCGCTCGCCCGCGTGCAGCTGGCTCTCGGGAATGCTGACGCGGCTTTCGCTGCGATGAAGCGGGCGTTTTACATGTCGAACAACGATTCTGAGCTGCTTGAAGAGTTAGGCGAGCTGGCAAGCCGCTCGAGCGATCTCAAGGCGGCAATTTATTATCAGAGGCAGCTGATCGCGGCTGAGGATGACGAAACTTCACCTGATGACTGGCTCTCGTTGATCGATCGGCTTGAAGACGATTTGCGAGTGGCCGAAGCCGATCTGACGCGGAAGCGCCTCGAGAGCAAATTCGGTCAGGATCCGGAGTTTCTTCGGCAGTTGGGAATTCATTATCTCAACGCAGGCGATCGTGAAGCGGCTCGCCGGATTCTGGAAAAAATCGCCGCGCTTCGGCCTTGGGACGTCGAAACGCTGCTGGAACTCGGGCTGTTGGTTCAGGAACTCGGTGATGAAGATCGGGCCGCTGAAATCTTCGCTCGGATCTTGGAAGAAACCGCAGAGTCCGCCCCGGCACCCGATTCTGCGCTTGAGAAAATCCCGTTCGTCTCGGCAGAGCGAACGCGTCCGGTTCCCGGGCAGTCGATTGGCTTAGGTCTGGAAACGATCGCCGAGTACGTCGAAGAATATCGAGATCTCCCAGACGATATGCTCGATGAAATCGGGGAGTGGCTTCGTGATCCTAAGCCTGAATTTTTGCGCAAGCCCGGCGCTGTCGAAGAGATTCGGCTTCGCGCGATTGAGGAACTCGCGCGATTCGGCGGGTCGGATCCCGAATGGATTCGGCGATGGCGGGACCCAGATCTGGCTTCTCCGACTGAGCGAATCTGGGCGCTGGCCCACGCAAATGCCCACGCGGCGACTCAGCAGCTGCTGGACGATTACATTCGTCCGCGCACGGCGAAGAGTGAAGAAATTGGCCGTTGGGATTTTCTCTACGTTCTGCAAACTCTGCGTTCCGGCGAGATCGAATCTCTCAAATCCTGGATCGACGGCGTCGAGGCCAGGGAGAAATGCATCGCGCTTGGAATCCGGATTTTGCTTCGAGATCGCGACTACGTTTTTGATGATGTCAGGCTTCGCGAGGCCGTCCGGTTGATCGAAATGACGGTCGATCAAATTCGTGAGCAAATTCACTCGCTGCGCTTCGATCAACGTCTGCCCGAAGCGGTCAGACTGGGCGAACTGAGCATCGAAGCGCAAGAACTCGAGGACTTCAGCCTGTTCATCGACCTCGCTGGTCTTTGTCATGAACTCGGGCGACGTGAATCGCGACAACGCTTGCTAAGCCGAGCCTTCGCGATGTTTTCGAATGAGGAAACACCTCCGCTCTATTCGTTCTACGACACGATTCGCGGGTTTTACGCGCTTCAGGAAACGGCTGAGGATCAAGAGCAAGTCATCGCTGCGGCTTCGGCGGCGATCGCGCGGATCCCGAGTCGTTATGCAATTCGGCGGGACGAAGCCGCGATCTGGCTGGCGATGGCGACCGAACAATATGAGCTGGTGCTCGAACGTGTTCGGCGATTTGTCTCGACCTACGAAGAGACTCGAAAGTCCTATCGATCGTTTCAGGCGATGACCAACGAGTTCGTCTCTCCGCTGGCGGATCGCGAGATGGAAATCGAATATTGGCGGACGTTGCAATCGCTGCTGGTCCGTAGCGCCGATCGGATTCCGCGCGAACATTGGGCTGAGCTGACGGTGGCAATCGATGATTTCGAACTCAACTCGCCAAGTGAGGAAGCGACCGCGGCGCAGTTCAGCGCATTTAAAACTCAGCGGATTTTGTGGAGCTTGGAGACTGCGAACGTGCCTGAGCGTTCGAGAATGATTGAAGAGTATCTTGGTGAGGCGATCTCGACCGAAGAGTTTCTCGAGTTCGCGAACAGCCTCGTTTCGCGCGGGATGCAGGCGGATGCCTTGCCGATTTTTCGGTTCTTGATCGATGTTCGAAGTGACGATTTCAATCTCGTTCGGAGCTACCTGAATGCCTGTCGCTCGGCCCGATCTTATGATGAAGGTCTGAACCTGCTGGAGAGCTGCCTGACGGGCCGGCTGCAGCGTCCCGAGTCGATGACGGACGCCTACATTCATCGTAATTATTCAAACCTGCTTTTTATCAGCGAGAAGGTTGAGCAGCTTGCGGCGATCTCGCAGACTCAAAGCAGTGCGGCTTTTGCCGAGGTGATTCGGGATAAACAGATTCGGGCGTTTTATCAGCGCCATTTGATTTCTCTTTATCGTAAGCGGAAGCAGTTCGGCGAGGCGGTCCGGGTTTTCGAGGCGATGGTTCAGAATAAATCGCTAACTCGTGAAGATCGTCTGGATTGGGCCGATACTCTGGAGACGAAGGGCGACTTCGCGGGAGCGATTGAGTTGCTCGATGTTTTCGGGCTGACTTCAAAGAGTATTGAAACAACGGAGGGATTACCGATTCTGGGGCCGACTGGAAGCCCGATCGAAGCCGAGGTTGTGAGGCGGTTAGGCCGGCTTCACGCCGCGATCGATGAGCCTGACACAGCCAAATTAATCGAACTCGCGAAGCTCTCGCTCAACTACCCGGAATCGCCGACTTTGACTCGCGAGATCGCGGGGTATCTGGTTGAAGCGGGCCTTCCGGCGGTGGCGGACGCGATCCTGACGCTTCGGGCGCGCACTGCGCGGATCGACGGCCTGCGATTCGATCTGTTGCTTCATCAATTGAAGGTTCGGTTAGGAGATGAGGATGACGGCCCGGCGAATCAGACGATCCAGCAGCTGCTGGGTTCCTGGCGTGGAAACGTGGCCGACGCCGAGCTGTTTCTGGAGTTGGTCGAATCAAACGCGGAATCGCGCGCGCAGCTTTGGCAGACCGCGTTGGGCGATGCGGTCGATTGCGAGATTTCGAAGGTTCTGGCTCGCGCCGGCCAAGTCGTCGCGGGAGGTCCGATTGAGCCGCTTGTGAATTCGATCGACCAGACGGCCTCGCGAGATGAGATGCGCCTCGCGGTTCGCGCGCTGATGCGGATCGGCGATCACTCAGCAGCTGCTGAGATCCTGAGCGAATTTCATGATCGGGCTGAGTTCAATCCGTTGTCCGACGCAGAGCTTGCGATCGAAGTTTTCAGCGAACTCGGGGATGAAGCGGCGCTCGCCGAGTGGCGCGTTCGAGCTGAGGGCGCTTCGGAAACTCCAACGCGGATGGCGCTCGTTGCGAACGCGTTTTCGCAAAACGGGCATCCGGAGATCGCCGCGAGCGTCTTCCGGGCGCACTACAGAAAACTGCGCGTGCTCACGATCGATCAACAGTTTTTCATCGAACAGTATTCTGTATTTCTGATCGCTCAGAAGCAGTTCGCCAAGGCTGAGCGAGTTCTGATGGAGCTTTTCCGGAAACCAATTGGCGGAGATTTGGATCTTCTGATCGATCTCTATGGTCAGTGGGGGAAAATCGTCAGATTCGATTCCGAGGTCCGGAAATTTTACCTTGATCAGCCGAGCGCTCAGGAGACCGTCGAGAGCGCGGCCAATTTTCCGAATCATCGCCCGGTTGAATCAGTTGACGCGAAGGGCTCGGGCGAAAATGATTCCTCCAGCAAATTCTTCGGGCCGATGCCTTACCGATTTTGAACGAACCATGAAATTGAATCTTCTGCTCCTCCCTCTCGCTTGTTCGATCGGGCTTAGTTCCTGCGTCAAGCGCGAAATTCTTGCCACGGAATCGAGTTGGACCACGCTCGACGACACTGCCTGGGACAAGCCCGGACAAACCGGCACCAAAAAGAAGCGCCTGTTCTCAAAAGAGGAACCGACCGAAAAGCGTCGGCTCGATCAGATTTTCGACGAAGCCACTGATGCGCAAGCGACGCTGTCAGCGGCATTCGCCGGTCAAGAAGTTGAGGGCGATGTGAAGCGGCCGAGCTACTCGGACAAGCGATTCGGAGCCGGTGAATTCGAAAGACGGCCCTTCGGCCAGCGCGACCAGAAGAGCGGCGCGCAAAATCAGCCCTTCGAAGGAATGCGAATTTTCGGCCGCGAGTCGTTTGAAGGAGTCGTGACTGCGCCTTCCAGCGATCGGCCCGCGGTTCAAGGCAGCCAGAAGTCTAATTTGCCGAAGGTTTTCCGGACGAACAAAGTCAGGGGAGCCGATGCCCGCGTTGGCATGGTGACCGCGACTCCCGACGATCGCCGGTTCCGATTTCGTGGCGATAACCGCGGTTCCAGGGAAGACAGTTCGTTGTCGATTCAGCCTCGACCTAGCTACTCCCCGGACGGTTCCGGCATGAGCGTGGACGACGTTCGCCGAGTCCTGCACCCCGGGGATTACAAAGAGGGTTCGTGATCGATCGATATTTGCATCGATAAGTTCGATTGGCGTGGTGCGGACTCAGAACTGAAGATCCGCGTCGATGAACAATCGCCTCCGCATCTGGCTTGTCTTTGGCCTCGCCTTCACCGTCCCGCTGATCGGGTGCCTCCTCTACTTTGTCGTCTCGCCCGAAAACGCGATTGCGCGTTGGGGCTACGGCTCGATCAAGGTTTTCCTGCTCGTCTGGCCGTTGGTTAGCGTATTTTTCATCCTGCCACGCCCACAAAAACCTGCGCCGCGCGCTACCGTTAAACCTCGGCACCTTCTGGGGCTCGCCCTCGGTGGAGGAATGGGATTGATCACGATTGGCCTTATCTATCTTGTGATGCAGACCGGGATTCGCGAATTCGTGATGGAAGGAAAACCGGCGGTTGAAGCGAAGCTCGAAGTTCTCGGTTGGCGAGAAAACTATCTGCTCTGGACGATCCTGATCGCCTTCGTCCATTCCGCGATCGAGGAATATTATTGGCGCTGGTTCGGCTACGGCTATCTTCAGCGTTACCTGCCGGGAATTTGGCCGCACAACATCGCTGCGATTGGTTTTTCCGCCCATCACTACGTGGTTGTCTGGACGTTTTTCTCTCCGTGGATGGCAATCTGGTTAGGGACGATGGTCGCGATCGGTGGATTTCTCTGGAGCTTGCTCTACCGCTACACGAGGAGCTTTTTCGCTCCCTGGATTAGCCACATGTTCGTGGACCTGGGAATTTTCTGGGTCGGGTGGGAGATTCTGACTGGCTGAGCTACCTATGTATGTAAGTAGCCGTAAAGGAAGCCCTGCACCAATCGGGCGGATTCCTGAACAACAGAAAATCCATTGATCACAACCGACGGACAGGAAGGGGCTGTTGCCCAACCCCGAACCAGGCGCGGGGCTTCGCAGAAAAACCGCGGATTGCTCGGATGATCGCGGATTCTTTCGAAATGATCCGCGCCAATCCGCGAAATCCGCGGTCAAATTGATAAACGCTTCGTTGGGCAACAGCCCCGGAATGGCCATCCTGCCTATTCGTGTTCACTCCGGGACATTCGCGCTCATTCGTGTTGAAACCTTCCGCCACCTCAGAGGCGAGCTTGCCTTCATTGAAGGAGAGGCGCGCCTGAGTGAAACCTTATCTGCTCCTGATTTCCCTCAACGGAGGCTTGATTGAGCCTTATCGGCTTCTGATTAAGCGTTAACTTTCATTGATTGAGATCTGTTCTTCATTGATCGAAGTCTGTTTGATCCAAATGGTGGTCAGTTTCTTATCATAAACATCGTGTCTCGCCCCGATAAGCCGAAAAATCTCGACAATTCCCTTCAATCTTCTTAAATTACCTCGGAATCCAACCTGAAAACGACCAAAAATGCCAGACTCCGAAGACCATATCCCACCCACCGCCGCCGCCGTTCCAGCAGTCGCTGACGAAACCGCGCCCGCCGCAAAACGAACTCGCGGCGATATCGACGCCAAATAGCTCGCCGACATCGAACTCGCCGAAAAAATCGTCGCCGCCTCCCGCGAAGAAGGCCGCCCCGACCAACTCGCGACCAACTCGCGACCGAAGAAGTCACCGACGAAGTCACCGACGAAACCGTCTCCGGCCTCGAAACCAAAGCCAAAGACGCCCGCGAAGCCGGAAAAGCCGTCGTCCAAGCCAAAAAAGCCCGCAAAAAGTCGACCCGCGTCGAATCCGCCGCCAAAGACACCCTCATCAAAGTCCTCCGCGACATTCAGAACCGCGCCAAGCGCAAATTCGCCGAATCCGACCGCGAGCGCCTCACCCTCTACCGGATCGGCAAAGAAAACTTCGGAAACAACCGCACCGATTTGGAACAGGACGCCGAACTCATGATTTCACAGGCCGAAACCGACGCCCTCCCCGGCTTCAGCGCCGAAAAGGCCACAGCAGCTGCTGACGCCTTGGGCGCGTGGAAAAAGGCCGATGAAAAGCAGGACGAACTCACCACCAAACAATCCGAAGCCACCGCCGCGTTCGAGAAAGCTGTCGAAGAGGCGAATTCCGGGCGGCGATCGATTCAACTCGCGGCGGATGCCTTGTGGCCGTGGGATGGGGAGGGCAACGGACCGGTAAGAAAGGCATTTGCTTTGCCCGAAGGCAGGCCGATGAATGTGTGATTCAATCGAAATTGCCAGCATTCCAAAATGCAGAAGCCAATGGAACGCCACACGGAAAACGGGATCTATGAGATAGCAGTTATCAGATTCAATGACGTCAATGACGCACTGAATTGATGAATTCGCATTTTAAGATAGTGTGCCAACTTCCTTGGTCAGCCTCGATTTAGTCACTCCGCATACACACAGATAGTCAATTCCATGAAATTCTGCATTCAATTTGCCATCATCTATTTTTCGGGAATCTGTTTTTGTTTGGCGCAAAACCCTGATCAGGAAGTAATCACCGAAATTGAGCTAATAGAGCGCCGCTTGACTGGACTTTCGGATGCATCCAATCTTTTGCAAGCTCGGGCGGTTATCGGCATGATCCGCGATGTTCAACGCCTCGATTCACTCTCAAACGCATCAACCTTGGTTCGTTATCGATTTTATCGATTTTATCGATTTTATCGATACTTGGAGCGAGCCGAGCGCCAATTAGCGATCAATGCTATTGAGTCCGAAGGTCGGCATGCAATATTCGAGTCATTTCTCAGAGTAAGAAATATTCAGGAGCGATTTTTGAACGAATTCTGGATAGAGTTGCAAATTGACGACCGAGCGCCGTATCAAGAGGGGGTGTCTGAAGTATTAGTTGGGAGAGGCAAGCTCTTATTTGCTCGCTTGTGCAGAGACAGTGATCGAGACGGTGCCTGTGTGCCTGTAATGAATGGGCTAGAACTCTGGCCACCTATGTCAATCCAGTTCTGAATTCCGGGCGGGCTGATCCCGATCTTTTTCGTCCTGAACTCGGCAATGAATGGCTACGTTTACTGACCATTTATGGGGATTCAATTCCAGGCGAAGACAGTGAAGGGTTGTCTGCCACCGAAATCTGGACTGATTGGACCACTCACGATCTGACAAGATATATAGGAAGAGGGACCCAATGGTGGAGGGACCATCATTTTGACTGGCGGCGCGACGGATATCCTCGATGGGATAGATTTCTTGATGCAATGGTTGTCGCAAACCCTGATGATCCACGATTCACTCCTTTAAGACTGCTGATAGACGCCCAAGCAGCTTCGAGCACGGCTACTTCAGCGATCGAATTTCTACAAAAGCACCGCCTCAATGAGTCCAGACATCAAGAAATTAAAGTCACTTGCGATTCAGTTTGGATCGGAACTAGAGGCTTCAATGCATGCGAATATATTACGCAAGAAATTTTCATGTGGAGCTACATCGAATTCCTCAAGACTCGCGCCACGGAATTAGAAAAAAAGAAGATACAATAGAGGGCGCCATTTCTCACTGGAAGATGGTGCGTGAACGAATTTACCAAGAAGAGCACGATCAAAGTATTGCAGCTGATGAGGACTTTGAGAGTTGGTGGATCACCTTGACCGACGACCAAAATGCCGATTCTGAAATTCGGTTCGGAAGGCAGGCTGCTCGCTATGGTTCAGCATTAGAGTCGATTGCACGATTGCAAGCGCTGGGGAGGAGCTGGGAGCGCGGCCAGCAATTCTGGGCCGAGGCCATAGGAAAGGTTTCTGTCGCATATTACGCTTGGGGAAATGAAAACAGACTCAATGCTGACTGTTTCGAAACTTGGCTCTACGTGCTGACGCAAACCAACCGAGAGAAGGGGCATCAGATCAAATTCACGGGAGATTCAACACCAGACATTGAAGACCTTTCGAATTGGATCAGATATTCAACGGTGTGGAAAACTTCCCTTAGAAATTGGCGTAGATTTCGTGCAGTCTGTCCACTGCCCGGTTCCAGGGAACCTCGCGGTAAACGAAGGCGCGCAGCCACCGGATAAATTTCAGGCTCCTTAC
>JBLHKS010000072.1:0-30052 GCA_047620505.1 Verrucomicrobiales bacterium
TCGTCCCTCCAAAAGGACGAAGCGAGCCTGGCAAAATGGTGGGCGCTGCAAATCGCGACGATGAGCGAGCGCTCCGGCCTTGAGCAACTCACCCTCGCGGAGACCGAAAAGCGCCTCGCACTCGCGATAACCGTCCACTTGACCATTGTCGAAGCCGCCGCAGCGCCGGCGGAAGTTTTGCCCGATGAAAAAAATGAACCCAGCCTGTTTGATCGTCTGCGACGCCGCAACCAGAAGGATGAAAACGCCGAGCCCGAAGAGCCGATCGAAGACAGCTTACCATTTCAGCAAGGCTCGATTCACGATTTCGAGCGATTCATCGGACATCCTCAAGCGGCGACGGCTCTCACTTTCAACCACGAGCAGCTGCTGATTTTGCGAGAGCAAGCCTTCCCTCTCTATCAGAACCTCATAACCGGTTACGATCTCGTCATCGGTCGGCTTCTGGAAGGCGAAATCAGCGGCGTGACCGCTGAGCTAACTCGCCTCGATGCCCAGCGCGCCGAAATCCAGGAAATGATGCGGAATGTCGCGGACCATCTGAATTGGTTCGAGGCAACGCAGATCAAAACTCCGTCCAACACGTTTGAAGCTTATGAAAAAGCTCTCGATCGGATCAAAGCCCTCGATGCCGAGCGCCGAACCGATCCGATTTCACGCTATCTGGACGCGATCGAAGATGAGTTCAAACCCTGAGGTTGCGAGTCGGGTCAAGCCGCGTAGGCTAGCAGCCTGATCCTTTTCTTGGACTTCGGAAGCATGCAAAAAGTCGAATTTGAAGTAGCCATCGAGCAAATCGCAAAGAGCGACCCGCGATTCGACCGCAACGCGTACTTTTTTCTCCGCGGCGTTCTCGATGAAACCGTTAAAACTCTCGGGCGCGGGGAAAACCTCGAACCTGGCCGCCACGTGAGCGGGCCGGAATTGCTCGAAGGATTTCGTCGACACGCGCTCGATCAATTCGGCCCGATGTCGAAGACCGTGCTCGAAGAATGGGGCGTCCAGCACTGCCGCGACGTCGGTGCGCTGGTTTTCAACCTCATCGAAGCCGGCGTTTTTGGCCAGAGCGACGACGATCGGCCGGAAGATTTCGAGAACGGATACAATTTCGACGACGCCTTCGTCCGACCGTTTCTCCCGCGTCAAAAACCGCAATTCGGCGCAAGCGCGCCACAGCAGCATCAGGCATCCTGAGCTAAGCCTGATGGGAACAAAATTAATGCAAGTTCCGGCCCACGAGCCGGTGATCGAAACTCTGCCTAACGGACTCCAGACGATCATCAAGCCGGACCCGCAGGCCCCGGTCGTCAGCGTCCAGATCTGGGTTCGGACAGGCAGCGTTCATGAAGAAAAGTGGTTAGGAGGCGGAATTTCGCACCTTCTCGAGCACATGCTTTTCAACGGGACCGAGCGCCGCAAATCTAAGGAAATTTCCGCCGAAATTCAGGCAATCGGTGGCTACGTCAACGCCTACACTTCGTTTGATCGAACCGTCTACTGGATCGAATCGCCACCGGACGGATTCGCGACCGCTGTGGACGTGTTAGGCGATATGGCGCTGCATTCGATCCTGCCCGAGGACGAGTTCAACAAGGAACTCGACGTGATCCGCCGCGAAATGGCGATGGGCGACGATTCGCCCGGTCAGCTCTGCTCCAAGCTCCTTTTCCGAACCGCGTTTCAGACACATCCTTGCCAACATCCTGTGATCGGCCACCGCGAAGTCTTTGATCAGATCACGCACGCCGACCTCTTGGCTTACTATCGCCAGCACTACACGCCGAACAACATGTTCGTCGTCGTTTCCGGCTGCGTGAAACTGAAGAAAGCCCAGCAGCTGCTGGCGAAAGCTTTCGGCTCAACCCCGCGCCAGCCGCAACCGCCGGTGCTCGTTCCAGCTGAGCCGCGTCAGCAAGGCCGGCGCGTTTCCCACCTCGAAGGTCAGACGCAGCTAACGCATCTTCGCCTCGCCTGGCAGGCACCGAACGTCGCCGATGCAGACACGAACGCTCTTGATCTTTTTTCGACCATCCTCGGCTCTGGGCGGAGTTCGCGCCTTTTCCAGAAGGTCCGCGAAGAGCTTGGCCTAACGCATTCGATCTCGGCTTTCTTTTACTCCATGGCCGACGCCGGCCTCTTCGTTGTCGGTGCCGAAGTCGAGCCCGAGAAGCGCGAAGCCGCCGAAGCCGCGATCCTCGAAGTCATCCGCCAAGCGCTCGCCGAGCCCGTCAGCGATGCCGAGCTAAGCAAAGCGCTCAAGACGACGCTCAGCGAATCGCTCTCGCAACTGACCACGACCCGCGGCGTCGCCTCCGACATCGGCTCGAGCTGGCTTCTGACCGGCAACGCCGATTTCACCCGGGATTACGTCGCCTCAATCCAGAACGAAACGCCCGAATCGATCTTGGCAGCCGCTCGCCGCTGGCTGAATCCAGACAACGTCACGGTCGTCTCGCTTAACCCGGAAGGCAGCCAAAAAGCGCGCACGAAATCCGCTCGGAAATCGAAAGAATCCGGGACCAAGCGGATCGAACTCGACAACGGTCTAACCCTGCTCGTCAGGCCCGATTCGCGCCTCCCGCTCGTCACCGTCCACTGTGCTTTCCTCGGCGGGCTCCTCGCCGAAACCGCGAAAACCAACGGCATCACCCGGATGTTTTCGCGTCTCCTCACCCGAGACACGAAAACGCGCTCAGTAGCCGAGGTAGCCGATTTGATCGAGTCCGTCGGCGGCGATTTCTCCGGTTTTTCCGGGTTCAACAGCTTCGGTCTCACCGCCGAGGTCATGAAACCCGATTGGCGGACCGGCCTCGAAGTCCTCGCCAAAGGCCTGACCGAGCCGGCCTTCGCAGAATCCACGTTAGAACGCGAACGCCAATTTCATCTCGCCTCGATCCGCTCAGAGCTCGACCGCCCGATGTCCATCGCTGGCCAGCGAATGCGTGAAGCGATTTTCGGCAAGCACGCCTACCGCCTCCCGCTCCTCGGCGTCGAAGAAACGGTCAACGCGATCAAGCCCGCCGGCCTGTCCAAATTCCTCGGCCAAAACGTCCTCGGCACCAACGGCGTCCTCTCCGTTTACGGCGATGTCGACGCCTCAGCGATCCGCGATGCGGTTGAGCAGCTGCTAGGTGGAATTCCGCGTGGCGAACGCCGTTTCGCCGATCTCGCGCAAACCAAACCGATCAAACGTTCGAAGCGGATCGAAGAATCTCACGACAAAGAGCAGGCCATCATCCTCCTCGCCTACCCAACTGAAGGTCTTAGCTCGGACGACACGCTGCCGTTCGAACTCATCGACGAAGCCTGCAGCGACATGAGCGGTCGGCTCTACGGAAAAATCCGCGAAGAGCTCGGAGCCGCCTACATGGTCGGTACCAGTCGAGTCCTCGGCTTAGCTGGCGGTGCATTTTATTTCTACGTCGCGACCTCAAATGAGCAGGTCGGCATCGTCGAAGAGGCCCTGCGCAGCGAGATCGCCCACCTCGCAGAAAACGGTCTCAACCAGGCCGAATTCGACAGTGCCAAACGCGCCTGGCACGGTTCCCACATCAATCGTCTCCAGAGCCTCGGAGCCCGCGCGCGGGTCAACACGCTCGATGAGCTTTACGGATTCGGCTGGGAAAACTGCGACGCGACACCCGCGAAAATGGACGCGATCACGCGGAAAAAAGTTCGTGAAGTCGCCGCCCGGCATTTTCTGGATCAGCCCGACGTTTTCGTCTGCCTGTCGAACTCGACACAACCGTAAAACCGGATCTCCGCATCCGGGCGCGGCACCACGCCGCGACGGAGCCGATTTCAGGTTGGGTTTCGATTTCCTCCGAAATGTCATCCCGAGCCTGCCGAGGGACCTCACGAGCGGGGGTTAGCGAACGCAGATCAATTGCGTCGGTCGCGCCTTCAGCGGAATTCGTGTCGCTGCAGAGGCCGGACTAAACCCTGGTGATTCCGTTACGGAGCAATCAACGTTGGTCGCGACCAGAGACGGGCAGGAAAGCTCCATCCAACTCTGTCCATCACCCCGAATCTGAAGGATAGCTCGACGGTCTAGAGGCCGTGTTCTGGAGGTGGTCGCCAGACTCCATATTTTCGTCGCGCTTTCGCTCTCAGCAGCTGCTGGCGGGGCGCCGGTTTTTGAATCGGACATCCAGCCGATTCTGGAGGACCGCTGCGTCGATTGCCATAATCCGGAAACGCGCAAAGCGAACTTGGATCTGAGCACGCTAACCGGATTTCTCGCGGGCGGCGATTCGGGGCCGATCTTCAAAGCGAACGAAACCGAGCACAGTCTGTTTTACGAACTCGTCCACACCGGCGAGATGCCGCGGAAACGCGATCCGCTGCCTCAGGCCGAGGTTGAGACGATTCGCGAGTGGATCGAGACCGGCGCGAAATTCGAAAACCCGCCTGAAGTGGCCCTGCGCCCGCTGAATCAGCACGACATTTTGCCGATCGTGCATCTGCGCTGCGTCACCTGCCACGGACCGCAGCTGCAGCGCGCCGATCTGGATTTGCGGACGAAATCGGGGATGCTCGCAGGTGGCGTGATCGTTCCAGGCGCCCCTGACAAGAGTCCTGCGATTCAGCGGATCGAAAGCGAGGCCTGCCCGCCGACAGACCAGCTCCTGAAGTATTTCGTGAAGCGGCCGACGGCTGAGGAAGTCGGGAAACTGCGAGCCTGGATCGCGGCCGGCGCGCCCGAGGTGGAGATCGAGCCTGACGTCGCCACCACCGAACCCGATCCGCTGGTGACGGACGAAGATCGTCAACACTGGGCTTTCCAGTCGCCTAAGCAGATCGACCCGCCTGCGTCTGATTTCGCCAATCCGATCGACGCGTTCATCCAGCACAAACTCGCTGAAGCCGGCCTGATTTTTTCGCCAACTGCGAGTCGCGAAACGCTGATTCGTCGCGCGCATTTCGACCTGATTGGCCTGCCTCCGAATCTCGACCAACTCGACCGTTGGCTCAATCACGACAGCGCAAACTGGTATCCGGAAATGATTCAGCAGCTGCTGGATTCGCCGCGCTACGGCGAACGCTGGGGCCGGTACTGGCTGGACCTCGCTGGTTACTCCGATTCGGAAGGCGGGCAGTCGGCTGACACCATTCGTCAGGTCGCTTGGAAATATCGAGATTACGTGATTCGCGCGTTCAACGAGGACAAGCCGTATGACCGGTTTTTACTCGAGCAGCTCGCCGGCGACGAGCTCGCGAACTACGAAAACGCCGACGAGGTAACCGATGAAGTCGTCGTCAATTTGATCGCGACCGGCTTTCTCCGAATGGGAATCGATCAGACCGGCTCGCGCACGATGAACTTCGTTCCAGAGAGAATCGGCTTGGTCGCGGACGCGATCGACGTGATCGGCTCAGGCGTGATGGGCTTATCTTTGAAGTGCGCGCAGTGCCACGGCCACAAATACGATCCGATCCCACAACGCGATTATTATCGGCTCAAAGCGGTCTTCAAAGGTGCGTTCGATGAGCACGACTGGCTGAGTTGGAAGACTCGAAAACTCGAGGTCGCGACTTCTGAAATGCGCGCTGAATTCAAGCAGACGAATCCACCGCTGGAGAAGGAAATCAAAGCGCTAGAATCGCAGCGCAAGAAAGCCGTTAGCGAGATTCAGAATCGCTACTACGTGGAGCGGTGGGCTGCGATTTCCAAGGAGTTGCAGGACGAGATCGTGACCGCGTTGAAAGCGACGGCGGGTCGGCGAACGCTTCGTCAGGACGAGCTATTCGACGAGTACCACGCGTTCTACAAACCCGACGAGGCGCATCTGATCGAGATGCATCCGGAACTCGGCGAAACGCTTTCTGACTTCGATGTTCAGATTGCCGAAATCAGCCAGCAGCTGCTGGCGCCGCTGACGATTCGCGCGCTCTGGGATCAAGGCCGGCCTTCGCCGACTTACATCCTGCATCGCGGCGAGCATCATCAGTCAGGCCGGCTGGTCGGCCCCGGCGTTCCTTCGGTCCTGACAGATGGACAAACGCCGCTCGAAGTTTCACCTCCGTTCCCCGGCAAAACTGGCAGGCGGCTCGCCTTCGCGCGCTGGCTGACGCAGCCGGATCATCCGCTCACCGCACGCGTGCTCGTTAACCGCGTTTGGGCCGAGCATTTCGGTCAAGGGCTTGTGCGAACGTTAGACAATTTCGGCGCGCAAGGCGAGGAGCCGAGCCACCCGGAGTTGCTCGATTGGCTCGCAGCGGATTTCGTCGAGAACGGCTGGAGTTTGAAGCGACTCCACCAGACGATTATGCTCAGCGAAACGTTCCGTCAGTCGAGCGCGAAGACGCCGGAGCGCGATTCGATTGATCCGGAAAACCGGCTTTTGTCGAGGATGGCGATGCGGCGTCAAAACGCGGAGGCGCTGCGGGATTCGATTCTGTTCGTGTCAGGAAAACTCGACGACTCGATGTTTGGCGCGCCTTCGGAAGTTGAGATCCGCGAGGATGGCTGGATTTCCGAATTGGACGACGATGGCCGATTTCGACGAAGCATTTATCTTCGTTTCCGACGAACCGAGACACCGTCGTTGATGGCGACTTTCGATTATCCGCAGATGGAGCCGAACTGCGTTGAGCGCTCGACCTCGACGGTTTCGCCGCAGGCGCTGATGCTGATCAACAGCGGACGGATTCACGAGTTAGCTCAAGCTTTTGCGGAGCGCGTTCGTGCTGTCGGTGGCGACGAGATCGAAACCGCCTACCGCCTCGCCCTGAGCAGACCACCGACTGATGAAGAGCGGTCTTCAGCCAAAAACGCGCTCCAGCAACTGCGCGCGGAGTGGAAAGCGAGCGGTGCCGACGAATCCAAGGCGCTCGGCGTCTTCTGCCATATTTTGTTAAACTCGGGGGAATTTCTCTATGTCGATTGATTCAAAACTCTGTAGCGGAATTCGCCAGAATTTCGAAGACGGGTCGCAGCCATCCAACGCCGAAATTCTGGCGAATTCCGCTACGCGTCGCTCGTTTTTTCGAAGCATGTCAGGCGGCGTCTGTGGCGCTGCGTTAGCGAATCTTTTTGTTCAGGACGGACTCCTCGCTGCCGGACCAGAAGCGCGACACGATCTTTCGCCGAAAAGGGCGCATCATCCAGCCAAGGCTAAGTCGATTATTCAGCTTTTCATGAATGGAGGCCCGAGCCAGATGGATCTTTTTGATCCTAAGCCAGAGCTGGAGCGCTACGCCGGCAAGAGCTATCCGGGTAGTGTTGAGGAAATTGGAAATGTGAACACGAACGAAGTTGGCGCGTTGATGGGCAGCGCGTTTAAATTCGCTCGGCGCGGCCAGTCCGGCATGTGGATTTCGGACGCGATGCCGCATCTCGCGGGCGTGATCGACGAGCTGTGCTTCGTCCACTCGCTGTGGACGGATCATCCGAATCACGACAACGCGCTTTACAAAATTCACACCGGTCAGCTCTTCATGGGGCACCCGTCGCTAGGCTCTTGGGTAACTTACGGCTTGGGAACGGAAAACCACGACCTGCCCGCCTACGTCGTGCTCGACGATCCGCGTGGCTTACCGAAGAATGGCGTTAGAAACTGGACATCGGCCTACCTTCCACCAGTCTACCAGGGGACGCGGTTTCGAAGCGTCGGCGATCCGATTTTGAATCTGAAACCGGAGTATGAACAGCCTTCGGGAGTCGCCGAAGCCGCCCAGCAGCTGCTGAAGCAACTCGATTCGCGGCACCGCGAAAAACGGCCCGGCTATCTCGAACTCGACGCGCGAATCGATTCCTACGCGCTCGCGGCGCGGATGCAGCTGACAGCCAGCGACGTGCTCGATATTTCTCAGGAAAGCGAGCAGACTCAGGCAGCTTATGGAGTCGGTCAGAAGGTCACGAATTCATACGGCAAGCGCTGTCTGCTTGCTCGGCGGCTTGTCGAGCGCGGCGTCCGGGTGGTCCAGATTTTCCTCGAAGATCAGCCTTGGGACAATCATTCGAATTTGAAGGGCACGCTGGAGTCTGCTTGCCAGCGAACTGACCAGCCGGTGGCCGCGTTGATTCGGGATTTGAAACAGCGCGGTTTGCTCGATTCCACGTTGGTCGTCTGGGGCGGCGAATTTGGTCGGACGCCGACTTCTCAGCGGATGGGCACGGACTACACGGGGCGCGATCACAACATGCAGGGATTTACATCGTGGATGGCCGGCGGCGGCGTGAAGGCTGGTTTTTCGTACGGGGAAACCGACGAGCTGGGGCACGCGGCGACGGTCAATCGGGTCAGCGTCCCGGATTTTCACGCGACGATTCTGCATGCGGTCGGGTTGCATCATCAGAAACTGAATTTCGATCGCAATGGGCTGAACGAACGGTTGACTGGCTTGAAGGAGCCGCGAGTCGTGAACGAGTTATTCAGCTGATGAACCCCGAAATCGTGAACCAAAAAATGATTCCGCAACAAAACCGAGCCGCAATTCTCTTTGGGGTATTCTGGCTAGTCGCTTCCGCGAATCTTCAAGCGGATTCGGCTGGGCTTGAGTTTTTCGAAAAATCGGTCCGACCGATTCTGGTCGAGCGCTGCTACGAGTGCCACTCCGCTGACGCGAAAATCAAAGGCGGGCTGCGCCTCGACGATCGGGCAAGCGTGCTTAAGGGAGGCGATACCGGATCGGTGATCGTCCCAGGTGATCCGGAATCCAGCCTTCTGATCGAAGCCGTTCGGTACGGAAATCGCGATCTGCAGATGCCGCCGAAAAATCGGCTTTCGCCCACCGAAGTCGCTGTCCTTGAAAAGTGGGTCGCGATGGGCGCGCCGGATCCGCGCGAGTCAGCAGCTGCTGGTGCCGTCGCCGGACCAACCGGGATGAGCATCGAGGACGGACTCAAGTTCTGGTCGTTCAAGCCGGTGACGAATCCGGCTGTGCCGAAAACTTCCGATCCGAGCTGGATTCAATCGCCAGTCGACGCTTTCATTCTGGCCGGTCTGGAAAAAGCGGGGTTGAAGCCGACGGAGAAGACCGACAAGCGGACTCTGATTCGGCGGGTAACTTTTAACCTGACTGGGCTCCCTCCAACGCCACAGGAAATCGAAGCATTTCTCGCTGACGATTCCAAAACCGCGTTCGCGACTGTGGTCGATCGCCTGCTCGATTCTCCAAATTACGGCGTCCGCTGGGGCCGGCATTGGCTCGACGTCGCGCGCTACGCCGATTCAAACGGGCTTGATGAAAACATCGCTTTCGGACAGGCGTGGCGTTACCGCGACTACGTGGTCGACGCTTTCAATGATGATAAACCGTTCGATCAGTTTCTAATTGAGCAACTCGCCGGTGATCTGATGCCGGGCGCTAACGTTAAAACGAAGACCGCGACTGGCTTTCTCGTGCTCGGTGCGAAAGTCCTGGCTGAGCCTGACATGGAAAAGCTCGTGATGGACACGATCGATGAGCAGCTCGACACGACCGGCAAGGCTTTTATGGCAATGACGTTAGGCTGTGTGCGTTGTCACGATCACAAATTCGATCCGATAATGCAGCGCGATTACTACGCTCTCGCTTCGATTTTCAAGAGTACGAGAACGTTTTCCGGCGGGAACACGGGGGCGATCAAGTATTGGAACGAGTACGATTTTGCGACGGCTGAAGAGCTCGAAGCGTTGAAGCCGATCAACGCGGAAATCGCTGCAGCGAGAAAGGCAGCATCGACTCTCAAGAGCACGAAAACGACGGAGATCCGGGAGGCCGCGCGCGAAAAGGCGACCGATTATTTGATCGCATCGAAGCGCTTCGATTCCACCGCGCCGCTGACGGTGATCGCCGAAATTGCAGAGCCGTTTGGTCTTCATCCGCGAATCCTCCATCACTGCCGGCTCCATCTGGAATACAATCGGGACGACCCGTTTTTCGCGCCTTGGCATGGGCTGGACGAAGCAGGCGTGGAAGCGCGTTACCGGCCGCTGTTTGAAGGCGCGCAGGCTGCGTTCAAGGAATCGAAAGCTAAGCCGCTCGCCGACAAAGGGCTGGAACCGGCGCGAGCGGAGTTACACAATTTGACGGGATTTCTTGCGGTTCCGCCTAAGCCGGAATTCGCCTTCGATTCCGAAACCCTGACTGAGTACTACCGATTGATGGAGGCAGCTCGCGTGCTTGAAAGCGGTGCCCCCGATGCGGCGAGTGCGATGGGCGTGTCCGAACAAACGACACTGGCGAGCCTGCCGATTTCGATTCGCGGGAGCCACACGAACCTCGGCGAGCCGATCGCTCGTGAATTTCCGATCGTGATGCGCACTTCGGACGTTACGCCGAGTTTTCCGGCGAATGAAAGCGGCCGCTACGAATTCGCGAAGTGGATGGCCAGCGGCGATCATCCGCTAACCGCGCGCGTGTTCGTGAACCGGGTTTGGCGCTGGCATTTCGGAGCTGGAATCGTTCGCTCGACGGAGAATTTCGGTAGGCTCGGCGATCGGCCATCACATCCGGAATTGCTGGATTGGCTCGCGACTCGATTCGTCGAATCCGGTTGGTCCACGAAGGAACTGCATCGACTGATTTTGAATTCGAGTGTTTACCAGCTCGCCAATTCAGGCGACGCGCCTTCCGCCGATCCTGAGAATCGGCTGCTTTCAAAATTCAATCTCCAGCGCCTCGAAGCCGAGCAGATCCGCGATTCTGTTCTGGCAGTGTCAGGATTATTGGAGCCCGAGATCGGCGGCAAAACCCTCCCGCTTCGCAACCGGCAATTTGTCTTCAACCACACTTCGCAGGACCACACAAAATACGACAGCCGGCGGCGATCGCTCTACCTTCCGGTGATTCGAAACAATCTCTATTCGCTGTACGAACAATTCGATTATCCGGATCCGACGATGCCGACCGGAAGCCGAAATTCAACCGTCGTCGCGCCCCAAGCGCTGCTGATGATGAACGCGGGGCTGGTGATGGATTCGGCGGACATTCTCGCGCAGCAGCTGCTGGCGGAAACGAGTGTCGGTCGCGCCCGAGTCAACGTCGCCTACGAGCGAATTCTCGGACGTCCGGCGTCCGATGCAGAGACGGTTCGCTCTCTCGAATTCGTTAACGGATTGATCGACGTCGACTCTGTTGAAGAGCAGCAGGCGTGGGCTGTTTTCGTCCAGAGTTTGCTCGCCAGCAACGAGTTCATGTATATTCGGTAGGCGCTCGACCCGGAAGTTCATCCGTTTGCGTTGCGGCCGGAAAGCGTCAGGTTGGACGCCGTGATCAGGCTCTCGATATTTCTCTCGTTTCTCGCACTCGGCTCAGCTGCTGCTGAGAGCGAAATTGATTTTAACCGCGATATTCGCCCTTTGCTTTCGGATCGCTGCTTCGCCTGCCACGGCCCAGACGCAAACGAGCGAAAAGCCGGGCTTAGGATCGATACGAAAGAGGGCGCGCTAGCTCCGCTGGACGATGAAGGGAAGGTGTTCGCGCTTGTCCCCGGCAAGCCGGACGACAGCGAGCTTTTCTACCGAATCGTGACGGATGATGAGGACGATTTGATGCCGCCTGCCGATTCAAATCTGGCTTTGTCAGACTCGGAGAAGACACTCATCAAAAAGTGGATCGAAGACGGCGCGGAATTTGGAAATCACTGGTCCTTCGAGCCAGTTTCGAAGCCTCAGCCGCCATCACCGAACGGCCTCCCGATCGATGGATTCGTTCGTGCGCGGCTGGAAACGGAAGGGCTCGCTCCTGCGCCTCAGACCGATTACAGGACGCTGCTTCGTCGGCTTAGCTTTGATATCACCGGCCTTCCTCCGACGTTTGAAGAAATTGAAGTTTTCGAGAACGACGATCCGGACGATGCCTATGAAAATTTCGTGGATCGCCTGCTCGCATCGAATCGTTATGGAGAACGAATGGCCGCTGAATGGATGGACGCTGCTCGCTACGCAGACACAAGCGGTTACCAATTCGACTGGCCACGAACGATGTGGCGCTGGCGCGATTGGGTGATTCAAGCCTACAACGAGAACCTGAGTTATGACCAGTTCATCACTTGGCAGATCGCTGGCGATCTCCTCCCGGACGCGACAATCGATCAGAGAATTGCGACGGGCTTCAACCGAAATCATCCCTTCACGATTGAGGGCGGCACGATCGATGAAGAATACCGGGTCAGCTACGTTGCCGATCGGGTAACCACGATGGGAACCGTGTTTTTGGGGCTAACGTTAGAGTGCTCGCGCTGCCACGATCACAAGTTCGATGCAATTTCGCAGAAGGATTTTTATCAGCTCAGCGCGTTTTTCAACAACGTGCCTGAGCGCGGTCGAATTGGCGGAAAACCGGCTGCTGCGGCTCCATCGCTCAAAGCTCCGTCTCCAAGGCAGAGCGTTGAACTCGAGAAAATCGGCGCGGAACTCGCCAAGCTGAACCAGCAGCTGCTGACGCCCAACCCGGCCATCGACGCGAAGCAAGCTGCTTGGGAAAAATCGATTCCGGAAAGCACCTGGACGGTCGTGAAGCCTGACAGTTTCACCTCAACCGGTGGAGCGAAGCTGGATTTACTAGAAGATTCGAGCGTGCTCGCAACCGGTCCGAATCCAGGGAAAGAGATTTACGAGATCGTGACGTCGTTGTCTAAAGAGCAGCTGATCACCGGAGTTCGCGTCGAGGCGTTGGTTCACGAAAGCATGACGAAGGGCGGGCCCGGTCGTCACGCGAACGGCAACGCCGTCCTGACAAACGTCGAAATCGCGCTGAATGATGAGGTCTTGCCGATTGCAAGCGCGAGCGCGGATTACGAGCAGCCGAGTTACCCGGTCGCCCACGCAATCGATGCCAACCCGCAATCCGGCTGGGCGTTTCATGCGCAATTTGCCGATCACGCGGGCGTGTTCCGGCTCGCGGCGGCTCGAGAGGCACCAGCTGGATCGAAGTTGCGCGTTACGCTGAAATTCGAGAGTCAGTACGGTGGTTCAAACTTCGGGCGGGTTCGCTACGCGGTGACGGATTCGCCTGAGCCAGCTCTTGGCGATGCCCAAGGCCGCCTGCGCGAGATCGCAGCGAAACCTGTGGGCGAGCGATCGGAAAAAGAGGCCGAGCAGATTCGGCAAGCATTTCGAATGGCCAATGATCCGGCCTGGCGCGAGGCCCAAGCTCAAATCGCAAAGTTGGAAGCGTCGAAAAATGGGATCGAGGCCGCAATCCCGCAAACGATGGTGATGCAGGAGGGTCCGCCTCGCGAAACCTTCATCCTGGAGCGCGGACAGTACGATCAGCATCGAGAGAAGGTCGAAGCCGACACGCCTGCAAACCTGCCCGCGTTTCCAAGTGACGCGCCGCGTAACCGACTTGGGCTCGCTCAGTGGATGACGAATCAAGATCAGCCGCTAACGGCTCGCGTAGCGATGAATCGGCTCTGGCATCAACTCTTCGGCGTTGGAATCGTGAAGACGGTCGACGACTTTGGATCACAGGGCGAGTGGCCGAGTCATCTGGAATTGCTCGACTGGCTCGCGGCTGAGTTCATCGAAAGTGGCTGGGATTTGAAGGCGATGATCAAGACGATCGTGATGTCCGAAACCTACCGCCAAAGCTCGAAGACCACCGAGCAAATGCTGACGCGCGATCCAGAAAATCGTCTCCTTGCTCGCGGCCCGCGCCACCGACTTTCCGCCGAGATGGTTCGCGACAACGCGCTTTTCATTGGTGGTCTGTTAGTCGAAGAACTCGGCGGACCGAGTGCTAAGCCGTATCAGCCGGTTGGGCTCTGGAGAGAGCTGAGCCTGCGCCCCGGCTACATGCAGGTTTACGAAGAAGACAAGGGCAAAGGGCTCTATCGGCGAAGCCTCTACACGTTTTGGAAACGCGCAGCGCATCACCCGATGATGTCGACTTTCGACGCGCCAACTCGCGAGGTTTGCACCTTCAGCCGAGGGGCGACGAACACGCCGCTGCAGGCGCTGATTTTGCTTCACGATCCGCAGTTTGTTGAAGCTGCGCGAGGACTCGCAGCACGCATGATGGCCGTCGAAGCGGATCCGCGAGCGCAGATCGATTTCGCGTTTCTGGTTACCCTCTCAAGATCGCCGGAGGCCGCGGAGTTGGCGATTTTGTTAGACCTTTACAAATCCGAACTCGGAAAGCTGCGTGCGAACCCAGCCGAAATCGAGAAACTGCTGGGCGTTGGCGAAGCACCCGTTCCACCGAACGTCGACCAAGCCGAACTGGCAACCTGCATGATGGTCGCTCGAGCGATTTTGAATCTGAGCGAGACAATCACGAAAAATTGAAGCGATGAATCCAATTGAAGAACAACTCCGCCTCGCCTCACGGCGCCAGTTTTTCCAACGAGCCGGTGTCGGCGTTGGAGGCGCGGCGCTGACGAATTTGCTCGCCTCTCCCGCAGCAGCTGCTGGCGATGGACTTCACCACGCAGCCAAGGCGAAGCGGGTCATTTGCCTGTTTCAATCTGGCGCGCCTTCGCAGATGGACCTCTGGGACTACAAGCCTGATCTGGTTAAACGGAGGGGTGCCGATCTTCCGGCTTCCGTTCGCGGAGAGCAGCGGCTGACCGGGATGACAGCGGGGCAGAAAACTTTTCCGATCGCGCCTTCAATTTTCAAGTTCGATCAGCACGGCGAATCCGGGCGCTGGGTCAGCGAACTCCTCCCTCACACTGCCAAAGTTGCCGATGAACTCTGCGTTGTTCACTCGGTTCACACAAACGCAATTAACCACGATCCGGGGATCACTTTTTTCCAGACCGGGCACGAAATGCCGGGCAGGCCAAGCATCGGGGCCTGGATGCACTACGGCTTGGGATCGCTGAACGAAGACTTACCGTCCTACTGCGTTTTGATTTCGAATGGCGCTTACGGGGCTTCCCAGCCAATTTATTCGCGGCTCTGGGGATCGGGATTTTTGCCGACTTCCCATCAAGGTGTGCAACTCCGCGCGGCGGGCGATCCGGTACTTTATTTGGACGATCCGGCGTTTTCCGATCCGACGCGCAAGCGGCAGCTGCTGGACGCAGTCGCAAAGTTGAATCAGGCGCAGTTCGAGAAAACGGGCGATACGGAGATTCAAACTCGAATCACGCAATACGAGATGGCGTATCGAATGCAGACTTCGGTTCCGGACCTTGTCGATCTCGGCGACGAGCCCGAGTCGACGTTTGAGCGATACGGCGAGCAATCTCGTCAGCCCGGGACCTTCGCGGCGAATTGCTTGCTCGCGAGGCGCTTGGCTGAGCGCGATGTGCGGTTTGTTCAGCTCTACCACACGGGCTGGGATCATCATGGCGGGCTGCCGGGCGCAATCAAAACGCTGACGAACGAAACTGACCAGCCTTGCGCAGGGCTGATTCAGGATCTGAAGGAGCGCGGGCTTTTGGAGGACACGCTCGTAATCTGGGGCGGCGAATTCGGCCGAACGACTTACAGCCAGGGCAAGCTGACCGAGACTAATTATGGCCGCGATCATCATCCTCGGTGCTTCACGGTTTGGATGGCGGGCGGCGGCTCGAAACCCGGGACAGCTTACGGCCTAACTGATGATTTTTGCTACAACGTGGCGGAAAATCCGGTCTCCGTTCACGATTTTCAAGCGACGGTTTTGCACCTGTTAGGAATCGATCACGAACGGTTGACCCACAAATTTCAGGGCCGGCGCTATCGACTAACGGACGTGCACGGCCACGTTGTGAAGGAGCTGCTCGCATGAAAAGGATCCTCAAGCCGATCATCGCCGTTCTGGAGATCGTGTTAGGCTGGCGGATCTTCGAGTGGCTGTTCTGGGATCGGCGATTATTTCGCGACGGAGCCAAAAACGTCGGATCGGCGGAAGCGGCGAAATTAATCGAGTCGAAGCCCGATTTGCAAATCGTCGATGTCCGGTCTGCACGAGAAATTGCCGGGGGAATTCTGCCTGGCGCTTCGCATGTTCCGATCGGCAAACCGGAATTCGAAAAACGAGCAGCTGCTGGCTTGGATCTCGAAAAACCGACCTTGGTCTACTGCGCAGGTGGAATTCGCAGCCGGAAAGCAGTCGCAGCAATGAAGGAACTCGGATTCGGTGAACTCTACAATCTGCACCGCGGTTTCCTCTCTTGGAATCTGGGCCGTGGCGAAACCGAGAAGAGCTAAATTCGAGCCCTTTAGATCACGCCGATCACCTTCCGCCCGATCCAGAAAACGGTC
Organism: Verrucomicrobiales bacterium; assembly: GCA_047620505.1. Taxonomy (GTDB): domain Bacteria; phylum Verrucomicrobiota; class Verrucomicrobiia; order Verrucomicrobiales; family DEV007; genus JBLHKS01. Next base: position 16,128 of record JBLHKS010000072.1, read on the forward strand.
ATCAGCAAAAGGATCACTGAGCCCCAGAGCCAATGAGCCCAGATCTTTTCTCTGGTTTCAATCGGATCAGGATCCGGCAGCGCGCCGATGGCATCGATCACATTTTGCACGTCATTTGCCGCCAGAACCTGGCCGCGAGATTCACGGGCGATTTCGGCTAACACATCGACATTCGCTGGGCGGCCCAGTTCTTCGCGGCGACCGCCTTGAACGCTCAAAGTCGTTTCGAGCGACTCGCCGTTTTCGGTGCAGGTCATCACGACTTTGTATTCACCCGGCTCGGGCGGCGTGAAGCGGCCGGTGAACAAGCCCCAAGCATCCTCGCCGCCAGGTTGAAGCCGGACGCTCTCTGTCTGACCGCTCGGCGTGATGAATTGGACGATCACCGTCGCTTCCTGAAGCGGATCGCCGCCAACGCTCATGACGTTCGCGTTCAGAGTCATCACGTCGTTGCTGCGCGGGCGATCGGGCGAGTAGAAAAGGCGCATGCGTTCGCCGCTGGCCATGTTGCGTTGATAGGCCATCCAACGAGCGACCTGTCCCCAGAATCGATAATGATATTTGTCCTCAACGCCTTCGCGCCAGCGCCAAGCACCGTCGGTGCCCATGAAGAGGATTTTGCCTGCGCCAAAAGTTTTGGTCACAATCAAAGGCACGCGGCCCCATTCGGTTGATTCACTGCTGTGAGTCGCGAGCACCTCGGAACCGGCTTTGGCGCGGAGAGCCGGGGCGAACCACTGGAATCCAGGGAGCGTTTCCCAAACTTGAATGTTGTCTTCGTCGACATCTTCGAGCTTTGTCAGGAGGCTCCGCGTGCCGACCTCAGTAAGCTGAAATTGGCCGGGAACCGGCGACCCCCAGCCGCGTGGCTGAGTTTCATCGAGCACGACGGGATAAAGATCTTCGAGCGGGGTATCGAGAAGCGAAAAGTGCCGACCTCGGAAGCCTGGCAGAAACACAAGCCCGCTGGCCTGATTTCGGACGAGTTTAACGAGACGATCGATCTGCTCTTCGCTGAGTTGATCGCTGCCAAGGCCGACGTCACCGAGAAAGACGACGTCAAATTTGACCAGTTCATCGTCATCCGGGAATTGCTTCAGATAGTTTCGGCCACCGCCGAGTTTGCCAATGTCAGGGTGGAAAAGCAGGCAGGAAACCTCCACGCCAGGGTCGCGTTCGAGTGCGTTGCGGAGGTATCGATATTCCCAACGAGGATAAGACTCGATGATCAGGACGTTGAGCTCTTCATCGCGGATTGCGACCGGAGCGACCCGCGTGTTGTTCGCCGTTACCGCTTCTCGGTCAGCAGCCGGAACATCGAGTGTTAGTTTGATGTCGCCGGTTTCTTCAGGCGTCCAGGTGATTGATTCCTGGACGGATCCCATCGCCGGAATCACGACTTGTTTGGTGATCGTTTCTGTTTCGCCGGCCCTCATCTCCACATCGACCGTGTAATCCCGGGGAAGCGAGCTTTCGATCACAAACGGCACTCGCAGCGGTTTCCCGGCGACGCCAAATGTGGGGACGTCGAAGCTAACGAGTTCGATATCTGGAAGGCGAGTGTCGCTGCCGATCGGAACGACGAAAATGGGGACGTCACGCAGCCGGAGCTTGGTCGCGGCCCGCACAGGCGGTTCGCCGATGTTCCAGTCGCCATCGCTGAAGACGACAACCGCGCGCAGACGGCTATTCTGTTCGCGAACGCGGTCGAGCGCCGCGTGCAGATCGGTGCCTTCTTCGGGCGGATTGAGGCTGGAAGAAAACGGCTCGATGACCGTTCGAAGTTTTGAGCCGAGCGGCCACCAGAGTTCTTCATCTGCGTAAGGCTCGATGATCTCCGCCCGCGTTTTTGCCGGAGCAGCGGGATTGTCAGGGTCGATCACGTCGTTCGTCAGCATGCTTCGCGACTGATCCCAGAGCACGGCCAAAGTCGGCTTGGATTCCGGCCGGTGAAGCTCTTTCCATTCCGGCTTCAAAATCGTAATCGCGACGAGAACAACGATGAGCAAGCGGAGGATTTCCAGGACGCCGGTTCCTTTGGCGAAGCCGGAACGCATCCAGGCCCAGATGCAAAAATAAAGAGTCGCCGCGACGAGTGCGCCTGAGAAAATCAGGGGCCCTAACGAATGGTCAAAAACCAGACTGCGCTCGATATTTTCGTTCATTGGGCAGCAGCTGCTGGTTGGGGTTGGGCCGACGCAACGGGCCGCGTCCGCTTCGAAGGAAGACAGAGAATCGCTTCGACGAGCATCGCCAAGCCCATTGCGATGACGAACGCGCGCCAGATTTCGTTTGCGAGCGAGTCGCCGCCGCCGGCCTGATCCTGGATGATCTGGACTTCGAGCCCGCTCATCATTTCCTGGATGATGGGCTCATCAATCACTCCGAATCGATCCTCTTCGATCGGACGATTCAGAGCGCGGAGTCGGCCATCAGACTCGAAAGCACCGGCAAGCAAATGCTGCTCGGAGCTAAGCGTAGAATCGTCCTCGGGAGCAAGCCGCGTCCACTCGGAACCCGCGAGCGACGTCACGCCCGCGTCTGTGATCTGGGCGTTTGAAAGGCCGTTAGCCCCGGTTGCGAGCGCGCGCTGAAGCAGCACGTAAAACGAAATCCCTTCCTGGCTAAGCGACGAATGTTGCGGATCCGGCGTCGCGCCGAAAAAGTAAGCCGAACCGCGGTCGGTTGGCGCGCGTGTCAGGATCGGGAGGTTGTCCTCGATCCTCGCCAGCGGGTTGCCTTCGCCGCTGATCGTGCAGTAGCGGAGGAATTCCAGGTCGCCGACGGGCAAGCCTTTGCCGCTTTGGGTGTTCTGCCAAAGATCGGAATCAGTGCGCCACCAGCCGATTTGTGCCGGCGTCGAAGCGTTAGCCTGCTGCCAGTCACCCCATTTGTGGCCAAAAATTTCGTTGTCGCCCGCGCGATCCGGCGGAAAGAAAATCACACTGCGGCCCTGCTCGACAAAACTCAGCAGCTGCTGGGCGGTGAGGCTGTCCGGGGCGGGCAACGGCGCGTGCCAGAGGACCATCGCGGCCTTGCTCCATTCGATCTCAGCAACGCGGTCAGGATCAACCACCTGAGCGGAGTAACTCAGGCCCTGTTCCGCTGCCGAAGCCGCCGCCACGCGCATCGGCTCGGAAACCCGCTCGTCATCGCTTACAATCACAGTCAGGCGCTCAGCCGGTTCGCTGAAGACGAAATACCAGGAATTGTCCTGAACATTCGAATCGTTCGGCAGCTCAATCCGGCCCCAGCCGCGTGCGGACGCATCGCCGGAAATCGGAATCGAGTGGCCTTGGAGCGTCATTTCGTTTTCAGTCAGCTCGACATCAATCTGAGTGCGAACGCCGTTAACGATGAAAGCAAGCGGAACGGTTGTAGGCTCCGGATTGGCGGCGACGCGGGTCAGACGGATATCCAGAAGCAACTCGCTCTGATCGCGGCCCATGCGGCGCGTGACGTCGGTCAAACTGACGGCGATGTTGTCCGACTCAATCTCTGGATAGGCCAGAATATTGAAGCGGATCGTCTCGAGTTCGTCAGCAGCTGCTCGGAGAGTTTCCCAGCGACCGCCCTTCGGATCCCAGTCGGCCGCGCGGAGATCAGAGAGAATCCAGATGTCGGTTCGGCCCGAATCGTTCGCCGTCACGAAGTCGATTGCGGTCTGGACCATGCCAGGAATATCGGAATTCGTCGAGCTTGGCCCGGAGGACGGAAGACCGACGAGAGCTTCGGGCGAATCGAGATCCAGCGGCCGCATTTCCGTGCTTTCGATCAGGACGATGCGGGATGCCGAGCCGGTCGTGGTGAGCAGTTGGCTGAGCTTGCGCAGGCCGGTTTCACGCTTGGTTTCGCCCGTGCGCGGGTCCTTCTGCTCCATGCTGGCGGAGCGATCGAGAATGATGATTGTCGTGTCCGAGGATCCGCCTAACGCTACTCCAAACCAGCCGCTGGCGAGCGGGCGGCTGATCGCAAAAATGAGCGCGGCGAGAGCGATGACGCGCATCGAAAGGATCAAGATCTGCTTGAGCCGCGCCATGCCTTTATTCATCCGCTTAGCATCGATGAGGAACATCATCGCGGCCCATTTGACCGTCCGATGCCGGTACTGGTTGATCAAATGGATGATGATCGGCAGGAGGATCAGCGGAAGGCCGAACAGGATCCAAGGTTGGAGAGGAGCGCTCATTTCTTCCTATGCGCGAGCCTGTTTCGGGGTTCGGCCTAACAAAAACCTCGCGAGCGGGGCTTCGAAGGGTTCTTCAACCTGGACGCGATGATAATCGATCGCCGCATCGCGAACGACATCGGTGACGTCGCTGAGATATTTCTGGACCGCCTTGCGGTACTGCGGACCGATAATGTCTGGATCGGCCATGACCGCGTTGCCGCCTTCGAGGTCGAGGAAACGAGTTGGGCGCTCGAATTCAAAGTCGATCTCGTGCTTCTCTAACAAGTGAAAAACCGCGACGTCGTGTTTGCGGAATCGTAAGTGCTGAAAGGCGCTGCGGAGCGCCTCTGTCTCCACGAAAAGATCGGAAATTACGATCATCAGCGCGCGTTGCTGAACTCTTTCCGCCGCTTCATGCAAAGCATCAGCCAGGCCGGTTTCGCCATCGGCCTTGACGCTTCCCAACTCATCAAGAATGACGCGAAGATGGGCTCCAGAGCGCCTCGGTGGAATTTCTTTCTGGAACTTCTCGGCCGCGCAGTAAAGACCGACGGCATCGCCCTGACGAGCAGCCAGAAACGCGAGCGAACCGGCAATCCGTCTCGCGTAGTCGAGCTTCGACATCGGGCCGAGCTGATAATTCATCGAGCCGCTCGTATCGACGATCAGGCACATCCGAAGGTTGGTGTCGGCCTCGAATTCTTTGATGTAAAAGCGGTCGCTCCGGCCCCAAGCGCGCCAGTCGAGACGGCGGGTGTCGTCGCCAGGGACGTATTTTCGATATTGAGCGAATTCCAAGCTCGAACCCTTGATCGGGCTACGGTGTCGGCCTGACACGTTGCCGAGCATGGGCTGACGTGCGAACAACGGCAGGTTAGCCAGGTGCGAGAGCACCTTCGGGTCGAGGAAATCGTGTTTTGAGTCAGCCATCTACTTGACTTGGTGGCTGGGTAAAGAGGTGGCTGGGTGAAGGATCCACTTGTCCCTGTGATTGATCATTCCTACCAAAGTCGAAATGATTTTGTCGTAAATTGAATAGAGTTTGCGGCCAAAGTCCTTTTCCAAGTAATCAGATTTTACAGCAAACTCGATCCAAACTTGGGTTTCGGCGGCTTCGGCTTCGCAATCTGAAAGTTTGGCGACGAAAGCGGCTTCGTAGCGACGCTTTCTCCAAGCCTCGGCGAGATTCGCGCACACACTTCGTGAAGATCGACGCAACTGATCAGTCAGAGAATAAATTTCTTCGTTCGGAAAAGCTTTCGATTGGGTAAATAACTCCATAGCCGCATCAAACGCCTTTGCGTAAACCTCCAAGTCACGATGCGTCTTGATCTTCATCAATTTCACCTGGTCACCCCTTCACCAGGTCACTTTTCCTCACTCAGCTCCTTAGTCAGGCGCTGCACAACCTCGCGGCTGCTGACGCCTTCGGACTCGGCTGCGAACGTTGTCAGAACCCGGTGAATCAGAACCGGCTCGGCGACGGCTTCGATGTCTTCCATTCGAACCATGTAGCTGCCCGTAAGAGCGGCTCGAGCGCGAGCGCCAAGGATCAAACACTGAACGGCACGCGGGCCAGCTCCCCAGCCGACGAGCGGCTTGAGCCATTCGGGCGCATCCTCGCTGTTGGGACGAGTGCGGCGAACGAGATCGACGGCAAATTCGTAAATGTGATCTGGAACCGGGACGCGGCGGACGAGTTGCTGATAGGCGATCACCTCCTCGATATTGATCACGTTGCTGAGATCCGGATGCTGCTCACCGGTCGTGGTTCGAGCGATTTCGATTTCCTCTGAGCGATTCGGATAGTCGACCTCGATCATGAACATGAAACGGTCGAGTTGAGCTTCCGGCAGCGGATAGGTGCCTTCCTGCTCGATCGGGTTTTGCGTCGCGAGCACGAAATACGGTGGATCGAGGACGAGCGTCCGGCCAGAGGTCGTCACGCGATGTTCCTGCATCGCCTCAAGCATCGCAGACTGCGTTTTCGACGGCGCACGGTTGATTTCGTCCGCCAGAATGATGTTCGCGAAGATCGGGCCCTTAACGAATTCAAACTCGCGTTTCCCGCCCTGAGTTTCCTGAAGAATGTCGGTTCCAGTGATGTCCATCGGCATCAAATCCGGCGTGAACTGGATTCGGCTGAAGCTCAGGTGCATCGTCTCGGCGAGCCGTTTGACGAGCAAGGTTTTCGCGAGGCCGGGCACACCCATCAGGAGTGCGTGGCCGCGGGCGAAAAGTGAAATCACGAGTTGTTCGATGACTTGCTCCTGACCGACGATCACTTTTCCGATCTCGGTTTTCAGTTTGGCGTAGGACTCGCGGAGCTTGTCGATCGCGGCGACGTCGTCGGCTCCTAGTTTCGATGCGGTTTCAGGTGGTTTTTCGGACATGGACGAATTTTTTACGAGATGGGGCAGGAATGTGACACGGTTCTCAAGACGAAGGCAAGGCGGATTTCGCGAACCGTTTTTCAGTCAGCTGCTGCTGGTCGGATTTTGAGACACACGGAAGCGTCTACGCCTTAGATTTCGGGCAAGTTTCAGGGAATCTGGCGCTTTTGAATTAGCTCAGGCGTGATGAAAATCCAGACGAGGCTCAAGGAATCTGTCTCAACTCGGCTTCGGCCCACGACGATGAATCGATCCGTCGTTGTGTCGCGGATTTGCCGGAGTTGTCCTGAGTGAAACGGCAAGAATAGGAGTCGCTTCATGGCAAAGTTGCTGAAAACTCGGAATTCGGCTAAGCTTTCTTCATGTCCACAGCAGCAGCTGAAATCCTCGAACAGATCCACGGCCTCCCAACCAAGGAGAAGTGGGAAGTTTACAATCTTATCACCGAAGAAATGGACGAAACGGATTATCTGAACTCTTCAGAAGCGAATGCTCGGCGCATGGACGAGGCTCAGCGTGACTACGAAGCTAAAAAGTTTGAAGAGCACGACCTGATCGAGCCATGAAACTGGTCTGGATGGCGCAGGGCTGGAACGACTACATTTATTGGCAGGAAAACGACATCAAGATTCTTCGGCGAATCAACCAATTGATTCGGGACACCCTGCGTTCGCCGTTTTCCGGAATTGGTAAGCCTAAGCGTTTGAAACGGAATCGCGCAGGCTGGTGGTCGCGAAGGATCAACGACGAGCATCGTTTTGTTTATCGGGTCGAGGACGACATGCTGATTATCAGTCAGTGCCGCTTTCACTACGACGATTGACTGTTTCTGGAGCTGGACGTGACGCCGGACCTCCCTAAAATCCGCGCATGCCAGACGCCAAACCAACGGTAATCCACTCGAATCGCGTTCCGGACGATTATTACGGACCGCTTCTCGATATCGCCGAAATCATCCAACCGGACGATCCGCTCAAGCCGTTTCTGCCCGCAAAAACCTACGATCTCGCGCGCGAAACCCAAGCCGAAGCGCTCATGGTCGCCGGGGAATACAAAATCAACGCTGAGCTTCTCGAATCGATCCCGAGCATCAAAATCGTCGCCAACGTCGCGGTCGGTTACGATAATTTCAATCTCCCCGAAATGACCGCGCACGGCGTCTGGGGCACGAACACGCCGGACGCATTTGTCGACGCGACTGCGGACGCGACGTTCGCGCTTCTGTTAGGATGGGCGCGCAGCATCCCGAAAGCCGATCGATTTGTCCGAGCGCTCGAGTGGCCGCAAGCGGGCATCGGACAGGCGCGCTGGGAAGGCATGGAGCTTCGCGGTAAGACGATCGGGATCATCGGCTATGGCAAAATCGGCGAAGCCGTCGCGCAACGGGCAGAGGCTTTCGGGATGAGCGTGATTTTCTCGCGGCGTCAGGAAACTGGCGATCCGCGGCAGCGCACGGTCCAGCAGTTGCTGAGCGAGTCCGACGTCGTGAGCCTGCACACGCCGCTGACTCCGGAGACGAACCAGCTGATCGACGCGGCGGCTCTGAAATCGATGAAGTCGAGCGCAGTTCTAGTCAACATGGCGCGCGGAAAAGTCGTCGACGAGGCGGCGCTGGTGGAAGCGCTTGCAAGCGGCCAGATCGCGGGCGCGGCGCTCGATGTTTTTGAGGATGAGCCAAATGTGCATCCGGGCCTCCTCGAAATGGAGAATGTCGTTCTCGTCCCCCATATCGGAGGCGCGACGCGTGAGGCGCGGAAAGCAGCCAGACTAACCGCGAGCGAAAACATCGCCCAAGTCCTGCGCGGCGAACGCCCGCTGACGCCGCTGAACGAGATTTCCTGAAGCTGAACGCATTCGCAGTGAAGCACTTGTGAGGCGACCCTCACATTCGCACAATCGCGTCCTTGCATTCGGCCCGGATCTGCCCAGGGTTATTGTTTCGGCGCTCATTCCACCCCCCATGGACCGCTCCTCAACCATCCTCGGCTGTCTTCAGTCGCTCGACGCACCTGCCCCGGTTTCGGCGCTTCAGCGCGCGCTGAAGGAGGCAGGCGAGTCGCTGACGTTGGCGAACACTCGAGACTCGATCGCGGAGCTCGTCAGCCGAAGCAAGGTCTGGGAACACACGCCGAATTCGGCCCGTGGAAAGGCTCGGTTCTGGCTGGAATCGCCGAAAAAATTCACCCTGACATTGATTCAAAACGAAATGGAGTCGAGAGGTCGACCGATGACAATCACAGGGCTGAAAAATCGGGTCGCCAAGCCCTATCGAAAGTACGTCGATGAAGTCCTCGGCGAGCAAATCGGCGCGGGCGAGCTTTTTGAATTTCGCAAAGGCAGCGCTCCCTACATTTCGAAAAATCACCCTGGCCCGCGTGAACTTTTAACGGCAGCCCAGCTGAAAACGCTCGGTGCCTGCGTTCAGCGGCTTCGACAAGCGGGCAGCCGAAAGCTGACTCTCGACGGCTTGCTCAACTACCTCGAAAACGGCTCCACACCACCGCCATCGGCCCCTGCAGCAACGGAGCCCGAGCCGACCGAAGCGATTCCCGACCTGGAAGAATTGCGAGCGTGGTTTCAAGCCGATCTCCCGAGCCTTGGCGGCTTGCGAACGATGCCGTTTTCCAAAACCTGGCTCCGCTATTCAGAATGGAGCGCTGAGCGGAATCAAACTCCGAGCCTGGACGCGTTTCACGGCCTTTTGCGGGGCCTCGCGAAAAAGAGCATCGTCGCCCTCACTCCGCATGACGAACCCGCACGACTTCCCGAAGCCGATCAGCAGCTGCTGATGAATAATTCGGACGGGTCTCGACTTTACTACTTCACAATTTTCAGTTAACCAGTATTCAAATGTCCAATCCATCTGCATTTGTTCATCTCGATCCCTTCGTCGCCGCTGCGGTTGGCGAGATGACGATTTGGGGTGAGAACGGATCGCATTTTCGAGATGTTTCCGCCGTTCATGGAGGGGCTTACGATGGCTTGAGCGCGGATATCGATGCTGTCCGGCTCGATCCGATGCACAACACTCGGGTCAGATTTTTAATCGGCTCGGCTGGCTCCGGCAAATCTCACCTCTTCTCACGACTCCGCCGGCGCACAGGCTCGGAAGCGGCCTTCACTTTCGTCGCGAATCCACCTACCCACGCTGAAGCGATCATCCCGACGATTCTCGAGCGCGTCATCCACGGCCTTCGCCGTCCAGTCATTCGAAACGGCGAATCCCTGCCCTACTCGCAGCTGCGCGAGAGCATGTTTGCGCTGCTGCACGCCGAGGGCCTGCTCGAAGAAGATTCGCACGAAGCCCACGATTACTGGGAGGCGCTCGACCTCGAGGAGAAGCGCGATTTCATGGCCGAGATCCTCGATTATCTCGTACGAAAACGGCAGTACGACGAGAGCCTCATCCAGGTTCTTCTTCACGTGTTAGACGACGAGTTGGAGCGAGTCGCGCTTCGCTGGCTGTCCGGTTCGTCCAATCTTTCCGACGCCGAACTCGAATCAATCGGGCAGCGCGAGCCACTCGATGAAGAAGGCGCTTACAAACTTCTCCAGCGACTCGGCTCAATCACCGCGCCGTCCAATCGGCCGATCATTCTCGTGCTCGATCAACTCGACGAAATGGTCGAGCCGAGTCACATCGCGCAGTTTGAGCGACTCTTGACTGGCCTGACCGATGGAAGTCAGAACTGGCTCGTCATCATCAGTTTGATTCAGAATAAATTCGGTATCTGGCAGGAAAAACTCAGCGCCGCGACCAAGTCAAGGCTTGCGGCCCCCGGCCCCAACGAGGCCTTGCCGATCATCGAGTTGATGGCGGTGACCGATCCGGAGCAGAAGCGGGAAATCGTCCGCTCACGGCTGAACACGCCTGGATTGATGACGGCTCGGGCCGAGCAAGAAATTCACGATCCGCTATTTCCGCTCGCTGCCGCTGACATCGACGAGTTAGCCGCTGGCGAGCCGGTTTATCCGCGCAAGCTCCTCCGCATGGCGCGCGAAATTTACCACAAGCGCTGTGAATCCAGCGCAACCGGTGCGCGCCCGATTTCCGACCTGATTGAAGCGCTGTTTTTGGATGCCCGTGCGGAAATCTCCGAATTACCCGAGCCTAACACGTCTTTCCTTGCCGATCGAATTCGAGAGGCGATCGCTGCTGGCTGCAAGGCTCGAAAACTCGGGATTCCGGCAGTTCAAGATGGCCCACTTCAGCGAAGCGGCAAAGCCCGCGGCACGGACCGAATTTACGAACTCGACGATCAGAAACTCCGAATTCTCGGCCACGACCGACACGGCGGGCGCGCGTTTCCGGAGTTCATGAAACAGGCTGTCGAAGCCGACGCCGGGTCCCTGCTCGTCCGCGATGGACGCGTGCCAGTTCGGGGCAAAGCCGGCCAGGAATTGCTCGAAGAATACGAACTAACCGGCATTTTCCTCCACCTGACCGAAGGGGAAATTCGCGATCTCCACGCGCTTGGAAAAGTCATGGCTGACCTGCGTGAAGGAGCCCTGAGCGATCTCCAGAGCACTCCGCCGCCGACTGCGGACCTCGTGATCGAAGCTCTCGGCAAACTCGCCAAAGTCGCGAAGCACCGAGTCGTCACCCAGGCGCTGCGCGTTTTGCATCCCGGCCCGGTTCAGCCGCCACGCCCCGCTCTTTCGCCCATCATCGGAAGCAGAGCCGAGCGCCCAGCAGCTGCTGCGAATGGAGACTCGAAACTGCCGAGCGAAACGTCTCTTCCAATCGCCGTACCCGCGCCCGAGGGCCTTGTAGAAGCGGTTACCGAAGTTTTGCGCGCCGAACAATGGGTTTCACTTGAGCGCCTTCAGCATCGCCTCCAAAAAGACTCAGGACGGCCGGTTGCGCTCGCTCAGCTCCGAAATGTGCTCGATTCCCCTCCCCTTTCCGAGCATCTCAGCTGCTATCCGGACGATTTATCGCGAAAAACTGACGTGCATATCTTGATCTGGAACGAATCCGCATAAAATCGCGGTTAAAGGATTTATGCTGCTCAAACCAAAGTTGCGAGATATTGCGATCGACCCGGATCTCAGAACCCGGATCGAGGCCGATGTATTTGAAACGCTCTTCGCGCACGTCGACCGCTATTTGAAGCCGGAAGAAGACGCGGTGCCCGTCATCAGCCTCGTTCAGGCGCGCGAAATTCTCGCGGCGTCGCTGCCGCTATTCCAAGAGTCGATCGCGGCCGCGTGCAAGCTGGACGAATCGCCGGAGATCCCCACGGTGGCTCCAGCGCGCGAAACGATTCAGCTTTTCAAAGACGGCGCTGCGGAAATGATCGGATATTTGCGCCGTGAAGGAGCTTCGCCGCTCCGCGCTGCCGTTGCGCGTCCGCCAGCTGGAGACGGAGGCGAATTCTGGAGCGAGCTGTTTCAAAACCGCCTTCGCTCAGTCGTCGAAGGCTCGGGTTATCTTCTCGATCGAGACAAACGCGAAACCTGTGATCTCGCGGTCGAATCGCTGAAAATCTGGCAGGAATCCGTCATCCAGCAGCTGCTGCCGCTCCGGGGGATCGAATGGAGCCCAACTCAGCTCTTTCTCGACACCGAAACTGAGCTGGACGGAGTGATCGATTGGGATGGCCGAAAACTTCGACTCCGCGGGCGGCCTGACGCGCTTCTTGTGAATCCCGGAGCCGATCCTCCAGAGGTCATCGACGTCAACTTCCTCCAGGCCGGGAAAACCGAACTGCAAATCGCGAACCTGCTTTTCTACATCCGGCTCATCGCCGCAATTCGAGGCCCGGGAATCGAGGCGGGCAGGCTTCAGCTGATTGAGTTCGTGTCGGAGTCCGATTCGGCAGGCGGCTCCAGCTCGCCGATTCCTCCACGAATCGAACAGGCCTTCAACGGCTACATCGGAAACACCGCCGCTGTTCGTCGAATCAAAATCGAAGCAACGGTCGCGTTGAAATCTAACGACGGCGCGATGCCGGTAAATTTGCTGTTCAGCGGTCCGGGCGGGCTTGGGAAGACCGAGTTGGCACGTCGTGTCGCCGATGCGCTGGGCGATCTCCCGCTGATCGATCTTCCTGCCAGCCGAGTTAAGTCGATCGACGAATTGCTCGATGTTGTGAATCGCGAACTCGAATCGCGAGGCCAGATTCCGCAAGAAAACGGAACGGATTCGGGCCTACCGAGTTTTCTCTACCCTCCATTGGTGATCTTTCTTGATGAAGTTCATTTGTTAGGACAAAAGGCGGATAATTTCCTCAATTTGTTCGAGCCAAACGAAAAACGCGCCGTCGGAAAAGACCTGATCGGGGATTTTTCCGCCGCGACGATTCTGGCCGCGACGACCGACCGCGGAAAGCTGCCCGACCCGTTTCTGACCCGATTCCGCGCGATCGATCTGGTTTCCTACTCGCCTGACGAAGTCGCCCGAATCGTTAGGCCAATTTTCGGTGAGCAAGATCCAGGAACCGAATTTCTTGAGTCGCTCGCAACGATGAGCCGGCTCAATCCCCGCACCGCGAAGGAACATGCCGAGGAATTTCGAACTCATCACAGTTTCGACGAATCCGAATACCCCCTCACGATTGACGGCCTTGAAAAAGTCGCCAACGAAGCCTGGGGCGTGGATCAACTCGGCCTCGCCGGCAACGATCGGATGTACTTTCAGGCGTTAGGCGATGGCCCGAAAGGTTTTGGGGCTCTGACGACAATTCTACCGATCGGCAAAGAGGAAATCCAGAATCAGATCGAGCCTTACCTCATTCAGCTAGGCTTGATTTGCCAGACCACCGTCGGCCGTCAGCTGACCGAGAAAGGCAGAGTTTATCTGCTTGGCAGCTGAGCGTAGCGCGAATCGGTAAAATAAAATCCGCCGAGGGAGCCGAGAGCGTCGAGCGAATCTAACGAATAATCCCACGCTCGCTCGCGCGGATAAAATCGAGCAAGTCGGTAAGAACGCCGCCCTCGTCTTCGAGATTTTCGATCTCAATCAGAGCCTGCTTCACGTTCAAATTCTTCCGATAAAGCAGTCGCTGAGATTCACGCAGCACTCGAATCGACCCCTCAGAGAATCCGCGCCGCTCCAGCCCGATTTTGTTCACGCTTCGAACCTCAGCTGGGTTTCCGTCGACGATCATGAACGGCGGAACGTCCTGAACGATTTTCGTGCAGCCACCCGTCAGCGCGTGCTTGCCGATTCTGCAAAATTGATGAATCCCGGTCATTCCGCCGAGAATCGCGTGATCCTCGACAATCACATGCCCACCAAGAGTGCCGTTGTTCGACGAGATGATGTGATTCCCAACTTTGCAGTCATGCGCAACGTGGCTGTAGGCGAGAAACTTGTTGTCGTTGCCGATGATCGTTTTGTCGGCCGCGTCGGTGCT
>JBLHKS010000073.1:0-29984 GCA_047620505.1 Verrucomicrobiales bacterium
TGCACCTGATCGATCGGATGGGCGACGAGATCGCGAATGACGTCGAAACCGATTTCGCCGAGCTTGCCTGAGGCGATGATCAGAAGCGTTTCGCGGACCTGACGCGCGATCTGTGCCGAAAACTCGGCCTCTGCGGAAAGTGAGATCAGCGCGGCGACGACTCGCGGCAAAATCGTCTCAATCTGGGTTTGCGAAAGGAGCATCCCGCTCAGCTGATCGCGAACGCCCATGTGGACGTGCGGGTGAGGGATGAAGAGGAGACTGGTCAGGAAATCTGGATCTCCAGTGAGGAGATGCGAGGTCGAGCGGATCCATTCCAGCGCCAGGTCCTGAGCTTCCGAGAGCGGGCAGGTTGCCAGGGCAAGAATGAGCGTTTTGTCAGGATTCGCCGGGTCCCAGGCTTCACGAGCGAGGTCAAGGCCGAGGCGCTGGGTTACCGCGTATCGCTGGCCGACAAGCGCGATGATAAAATCGATCGTTACGCTCTTTTTGAAGGCCGGATTGGCTCGCCAAACTTTTACGGCGAATTCGTGGACCTGTCCGCAGCGGCTGATTCGAAGAAGGTGCTCGATCGCGTCCGGAGCTTGATCCCAGAGATGTGGGAAAGCCTCTTCGCGATCCTGCGGCGCGGGTTTGCCCGGCTGGTAGGGAGGGACGCAGTGCCAGTGCGACGCGCCGGTTATCAAATCGTAGCGCGCGCTGTTGTCAAAGAGCAGAAAGTTGAAGCCGAGGGCGCTGGCGCGGTCCTCAAAATGCCAGGTTGTCTGCGTGGAGCGCCGCGTCTGGTGGTCCCAGCCGTAGCGGTTTTCGCTCTGCGCGCCGATGCTGTCGACATCGTCGTCGAAGGCGATCAGCACGCCGGTGGCGAGCGGAATGAAGCTGGCCGGATCGCTGATTTCGCCGGCTCGACGCAGGGTTTTGATTATCCGACGACGAAAGTAAGCGCGAGTTGTCGAGGAGTAGCCCCATTTTGAATCGGGCTTCGAGACCGCATCAGAAACGTTGACGTTTTTGCGTGTTTCTTCATCCCAAACGTAGCCCCAACTCTTGTTGAACCCGGCCTGCGATCTCTCGAATCGGTAGGCCATCAGTCCGTAGATTTCGGCGTCGAGTCGCAACTCGGAGGCTTTGAAAATGTGGCGCAACGCCCGAAACCAGGGGGCTTTGAACGGGATCGTTTTGATCGTTTCGTAAACCGCTTCGCGCGCTGCGGGATCGGCTGAGCCGACGAGGTAAAGCTGGTAGAGCGGCTCGTGGGGCGGGGGACCGGTTTGAAGCGAATTTTGCAAGGCGCCGCCGATTTCTGCCCCGTCGTTGGTTTCCAGTGCGGCTTGGATTTCCGTCGGCTGCTGCTGGCGGACTTGATTGAGAAAATCTTCGCGCTCAGAGCCCTGGAGACAGCGCGCGAGGCCTTCGCCAGCGATTCGCCGGACTTTTTCCGATTTCGAGGCGTGAAGCTCGCGGAGTTTGCCGACGGCTGCCGGATTCGCGCATCGCGCAAGCGTCCAGGCAAGCGAGTAGTCGCTCATTTCCCCTTTGCCGCTGAGCTGAATCAGATCCTGAACGGAATCGCCGAGAGTCAGCTCGCCTGCCCGCCAGATGATCCGCGAGAGCGCCCAATTTCGAGGAGTTTGCCCAGCAGCTGCTGCGCGAAGATGGGCCCGAACCCGGTCGCGCCGCGGATCGCTCTTTGGAAGGGGCGGGGGAGTCGCGGCAACCGGTTCAGGGGGCGGAGCAGCCTTCGATGCATCGCGATAGCCCTTCGACAACTTGCTGTTGACGAGCCGATCGAAAATCAGGTCCGCTTTTTCGCGGCTTTCCGGAAAAGGCGTTTTCGTTCCGTCCTGAAGCCGGGCCCCGCGCCTGCCGTAGCGAAAATTGACGACGAATTCGCCTTCGCCACCCTCACAAAGGTCAACTTCGTAGACCTTGTCTGAGGTGTCTTCTTGGAAAAGGAGTTGGACTTGTTTAACGAGCCTCACAGATGCAGAAAGAGGTCTAGCGAAGAGGCGAGCGGCTGGCAAGGCGAAAAGATCCGAAGTTCGAAATTCGGTTTTTGCGCGTCTGCCCCAGACGTTCGTTGAAATTTTCGTTTGTCCGGCTTTACTGAGCGTTCACTGCCGCTACACACGAAGACTTGATTTATGATTACGCTTTTGCTCGACGAAAATGGGGATGACCGGAGGAAGCTCGCGGACGCAATTGTAGACCACTTTGATTGCATGCTTTACGCGTGCGAATCGCAGGAAGAGGCGCTGAAAAATGCCGGAGCGCTGAAGGAGTTGAACCTGCTCATCGCAGAAACTCAGGAGGGCAAAGTCGATGCGGTTCTGGAGATGCGGGATGCGCTCAAGAAGGATTTTCCGGATTTGATGGTGATTCTGCTCACGAAGATCGATCTCACGAATTGGTACGACAAGCTGAGCAAGCACGAGGGGGTTTTCTACAAGCCGCTGAAAGAGAAGGACATGGAGAAAATGTTCAGCTGGCTTGGGAAGGTTTTCCCAGAAGCGGTCAAGGGGGAGAACACAGCAGCTGCTGGCAGTCCGAAGCCGACACAGCCGAAGGATTTGGCTGAGGCCGCGCCGAAACCGCCGCCGAGCCGGCCGATGAAGAAGGAGTCGCCGAAATCCGCCGCGCCAATCGGAGTGGGTGAGGAGTTGGGCGATTATGAGATTTTGGAATACATGGGGCCGGGCTCCAAGTCGCACGGTTTCATCGCGTTGCAGAAGTCGGTGGATCGTAAAGTCGGGCTTCGGCTGTTGCGAAACGACGTCGCGAACAAGGACACGGCACGGGATCGATTTGTTTCAGACGCGAAGGCCCAGGCTTCGGTTAGGAACAAGCACATCGCTTCGGTTTTTGAGCTGAGCGAAGACGATCCGGAAAAAGTTTATTTCACGCAGGAATTGATCGAAGGCCGCGCGGTGGAGTCGTACATCCGGCATGGAGAAGGGCTTCGCGAGGAGGTTCTTTTGGGGCTTCTCAAGGATTGCGCGGAAGCTTACAAATATCTTTACGATAACGAGCTTCCGTTCCAGAGAATCGAGTCGGAGCACATTTATCGGACGGAGGACGGCTCGATTCGCGTTGCGAACACGGTCGAGGTCGATCCGAATCAGCGGCGGTTGACCCAGTCGGAGCAGATTTTGCGCCTGGCCGAGATCGTCAGCCAACTGATGGATTCGGAGACGAAGGAAAACGAGACTTTGCCGACGTTGTTCGGCGAAATGAGCGATCCTGAGGGCGACGACGGGATCGAAACCTGGGAAGATCTGTTAACCGAGATCAAGTACATCGAGAAGCAGTGGAAGGAAATGAGCGGCGAGCTGACGCCGCGAAAAGCCGCGATTTACACGGCGATCACGATCGCCACGATTGTCGCGATCATCGCGCTCATCATGGGAGTTTTCGCGCTCTTTAAGAAGGCAAGTCAGTCGGGTGAACGGCCTCACGACTTCATGATTCGGATTCCGGCCGGCGATTTCATCTACCAGCACGGGGAGACGAAGACTTTGCCGGAGTTTTACATCGATCAGTTCGAGGTCACCATCGGGCAGTACGCCAAATTCCTTGAGCATCTCGAGGCGGATCCAAGCAAAAAGACCGCTTACGACCATCCTGATCAGCCGGAATACAAGAAAGACGCTCACGAGCCGGTCAGCTGGAAATCCTACTACGAAGCGGCCCTGTACAGCAACGAATGGACTTTTTACGAGCTGAACGAAAAAGACGAGCAGGTTAAAGTGGAAGTGGAGATCGACCTGAACTTTCCAGTGGTGTTGGTCGATTGGTGGGACGCATATGCTTATGCTCGTTGGAAAGGCCGGAGGCTGCCGTCCGAGGAAGAGTGGGAACGGGCAGCGCGCGGCAGAACCGGTCGGCTCTACCCCTGGGGAAATGAGCTGCTTTACGCCAATTTGAACGCTGGAAAAGACTACCCGCCTTACCTCGCCTCGGGGAAGGCGAGTGAACCCGAGGAATCGCCGACTGAGAAAGCTCCCGAAGCACCGGCTCCTGCCGATAGCCCGGCACCGGAACCCGAGATGGCTGACGGAGGCTTGGCCGACGGAGCGATGGCGGACGGAGCCCCGAAAATGGCGGCTGGCGAACCTGAAATGGCGGCTGGCGAACCTGAAATGGCGGCTGGCGAACCTGAAATGGCGGCTGGCGAACCTGAAATGGCAGACGGGGCGACCGAACCTGCTGCCGCTGATGGCGAGATGAAAGAAGGCGACGACGCGGTGGCCGAAGGCGGCGAAGAGCCAGCAGCTGCTGATGACGAGCCCGTCGAAGACCGTGTCGACAATTTTCCTTACTGGGCACCGGTCGACGGGATCGAAGGCGACCGGGCGCAGCTTGGCGTGATGGGGCTTGCTGGAAATGTTCGCGAATGGACTTCGACCTGGGTTGACAAGCAGCCCTCCGGCTCTGTCCCGGTTCTCTGCGGCGCTTCCTTTGCGGATCCCGATAATCTTGAGGTGACGACTCGACGCTTTCCGTTCGAGGACGCGGGCGAGAGTAAAATCTACATCGGTTTTCGGACGGCCAGTTCGGTCGATCCCAAAGTCGGCCCTGACCCTTCTGTTGTGCCAGAGCCAGCGGACGAGACGCCGGCGGCTGACGGTGCTGATGGCGGAAACGATGCGGCACCGGCCCCTGGGGCTGAGCCAGCTCCTGCGGACGATCCGTTCGGGACCGCGCCAGCTGCTCCCGCGGCTGAGCCGGCTGCTGAGGACAATCCGTTCGGGGCCGCACCAGCTGCTCCTGCGGCTGAGCCAGCTCCTGAGGACAATCCGTTCGGGGATGCACCAGCTGCTCCTGCGGCTGACGCACCGGCCGAAGATCCGTTTTAAGCCGGGAATCAAAATCGCGATTCCGCTTTCATCCAGCTTCGTTTCGGGTTAGAACTTTCGGCTTCTGATCCGTAAATTCAAACTCCGTTCCGACGATGAAAGCTCTCCACACGATCCTGCTTACCCTTGCCGGGTTGGCGTTTTTTACGCAAAACTCCGAGGCTCAAATCAACGTCAAACTCGAGGCGACCAAGCGAACTTACGTCGCCCACGAGCCGATTGAAGTCGTGCTTTCGATCACAAACCGTGCTGGTCGCGACGTGATTCTCGGCCCGCCGACCAATGAGTTGGGTCAAAAGACCGGAACGTCCTGGCTTCGATTCGATATCCACAACAACAACGGGCACCTCGTCAGTCCGAAAAGAAACGCCGTTTACGAACCGGTCGTCATTCCGGCAGGCCAAACGCTTCAGCGGAAATTCGCCATCAATCAGACCCACCCGATGAGCCAGCAGGGTGTCTATCGAGTGACCGCGAGCGCCTATTTTCCTAACCTGAAACGCTATTTCCGCACCGCCGAGCTTAATGTTAACGTTTCTGATGGCCGGGAAATCTGGCGGCAGGTCGTTGGCGTCCCAGCTGGCTACTCGGGCGAAGGATCGTATCGCCGATACACGCTGATGACTTTTTCGAGCGGGGCGAAAAAGGAGCTCTATTTTCGAATTCACGACGAAAAATCAGGAGCCGTCCGCGCCACTTATTCGCTTGGCGCTGTGATTCTCGTCCGCAACCCGGAGGCGCGAATCGATCAGAGCAATCGCTTGCACGTTCTTCACATGATCGCGCCGAGAACCTACGCTCACACCGTTCTTCAAGTGGACGGAAAAATCGCCAGTCGCGACATTTATCGTGAAGACGCGCGGCGTCCGCAGCTCGCCCCTTCAGGCGTTGGCGACGTCGTCGTGGTCAACGGAGTTCCCGAGTCCGAAGCCAACGCCAGTCCGCTTGACGCCGATATTCGCCGGCTCTCCGAACGACCCAAAGGCTTGCCGCGCATCAATCGCGATACTGGAATGCCGATCGTCGAGAACGGCGGTTAGAACTGGTTTTTCCACATCATCGATTCCTTGGGACGGTCAGATCGATCGTTGTACTTCGCCGATTTCTTATCCGCGTACGAGATCTCGACATCGCCTTCGACCTTGAAATAAATCAATTGGCCGATCGGCATTCCGGCGTAAACCCGGACCGGCTGCTTCACCGAGATTTCAAGCGTCCAATAATTGCAGAAACCCACGTCGCCTTTCCCGGCTGTAGCGTGAATGTCGATTCCAAGCCGGCCCACGCTCGATTTTCCCTCGAGAAACGGCACCGTCGTGTGAGTTTCCGTGTACTCCTCGGTGATCCCGAGATAATTGATCCCTGGCTCAAGCACAAACCCCTCGGCCGGGATCTCAAAATGCTCGATCTTGTTGTGTGCCTTGGCATCGAGAACCCGCTCGCGGTAGGTCGCGAGATTTTTCCCGAGGTGGACGTCGTAACTGTTCGTGCCGAGGCAACTGCGATCGTAGGGCTCAACCACGATGGTGCCGGCTTCGATAGCTTGAAGAATTGCCTTGTCGGATAGGATCATGTCAGGATTTCAGAGGGCCGGGATGGTGGATCAAACGCGTGGCGGAAGCAAAAAAAGAAACTCGAAATTCGAATCGAAATTTACGATCCAGATTCTCGGATTTTCTCTGCGTTTGCGTAGACGTTGAATCCGTTAGGCCGAAGAAAACCCACCAGCGTCTGCCCGGATTCCTCGGCAAACTCAACCGCCAGACTGCTCGGCGCAGAAATTCCGGCGACGACTGGGATTCCGCCTGCCAACGCTTTTTGCATCAGCTCGAATGAGATTCGTCCGCTAACCAGAAGAATCCGATCGCTCAGTAGCAGCTGCTGGTTCAAAATCGAGGAGCCGATCACTTTGTCCAAGGCGTTGTGACGTCCGACGTCCTCGCGAAGCAGCTCCATCTGGCCTGTCGAATCAAACAGAGCGCTCGCGTGAAGTCCGCCGGTTTGCCCGAAGTTTTCCTGCGCGCTTCTCAGTTTGTCAGGAAGGCCTAGCAACACCTCCGAACTCACACGGAGGCCCGATTCCACAGATGGAAAATTCACGAAAACCGATTCGATCGTCGCCTTTCCGCAAATTCCGCAACTCGACGCGCTGAACACGTGGCGAGTCAATTTTTCCAGCAGCTGCGGGTCTGGATTCCGCAAAAGCACCTCGATAACGTTCCCTTCAGCCGCTCCTTCGGCGCTCTGACAGGGAGAAATCTCGAAAAAATCATCCGCGCTTTCAACCACGCCCTCGGTCCGCAAAAATCCGGCGACCAGCTCCTGATCGTGGCCTGGCGTCCGCATAACCACGGCGACGCTCTTGCCTTCGACACGAATTTCCAGCGGCTCTTCCACCGCGAGCACGTCAGCCTGCTTCTGATGCTCGCCCGAAGCGGAAATCCGCGTTTTTTGGACTCGTCTTACCCCTTGATCTTCCATCGCAAGCGGAACTCTTCAGGCCTAATCCGACTTCGGCAAGTCGCAGCGCGAATCCATTCCATTTCCGGCCAGAACCGAAATTCGGTTTAGTTTTGCATCGCCCATCAGCTCTTCCCATTCACTGCGTGGAATCAGCAGCTGCTGAGGTGCTTCATCTGGAAATTCGCGGAATTTTGAGACGTTGTTCTCCTGCCAGAACCCAACCCAACGAATGCCGTGCGGCGAGCGGACGACGAATTGATCCTTCTCCGCATCGAACTCTGCAGTCGGCCGAGCATCATCGGAATACTCTGGTTTGTCCGTTTGAAACCAGCGCGTCCAGCGGAGAAACGAGGCGCTGATCGGCGCGAAATACGCGATTTCGTTCTCAGGAAAATCGTAAGGCCGGATCCGCTGCCCGCCAGGCGCGTCGTTCAGCACGAATGCTCGATGAAAGTGATCGTGGCCGCGCGTCATGATCCCAAACGGATCCTGACAATGCGGCAAGCCGAACGTGTGGCCCATTTCGTGAAGCGTCGCGCCGATCGTCGTCGATGCCGTACCCCAGAAATTGTCGCGACCGACGCTATCGTTGTGAACTCGGCTAACGTCGAATTTGTTCGAATTCAAAAACGCTGTGGTCACTTCCTCGAGGCTGTTCGGCCAGCTGAAGACCGACGCACTGCCGAAAAGCCCCATATTTCCGCCTCCCAGCGCCGTGTGGGCGAGCATTTTGCCGGTTGCCGGATCTTTCCGGGTGAATGCGGCGAGCACGATATTTTTCGCGTACGGATCTGGATGATTCTGGTTCAGCCACCTGATCGTCTCCTGAAACCAGGGCCCGTCCTTCATCGCGAAATAATCCTTCGCGAGTTTTGGCGCGTTGAGCGTGTGGACTCGGACGCGTCCCTGCTCGTTCAGGTCGAGTCGAAAAGTCACCCTGCCAAACCCGGAATCCTGCATCCGTTCAGCCGTGAAGGTCTGCATCAGCTTGGCGGCCGTGTCGAGCTTAGCGGTATAATTCTGGGGATCGTCGTCAGTCGCCGAAGCGTAAGTCGTGTCGCCCTCGCGATCCGTCAGCCAGATCACGCGAACGTAATAGGGATTGGATTGCGGCTCGTAGGTCAGCTCGAATTCCGTCGAGCCGGCGTCAGCATTCGCTGCGATTTTAATCGTGTTAGGGCCGGGCTTCAACTCAGCGAGCACTTTGAATCGGCCCTCGTGAACTGCGCCCGGAATTTTCCGATTGCCGACTGCGGACGAGATCTCCGTGGCCGCTGGATCGACTGACCCGCGAAGCAGAACGACCGGGTAGCGGATCGTCGAGTTGGCTTCGTGGTTTTCGACCTCTGGCTGCGTCGAAGCGCAGGCGATCGAAACGAACAGGCAAAAAATAGTGAATCGGAACATCGATTCAGAACGAGGCGGGAAAATCCGGGATCAAGCGTGATGAGTCCAATTGGCCGTTCTTATCGAAAAACGTGAGGACAGCATTTTGATCACAGATCCAGAACTCGATCGCTCCCTGCTCAAAATAAAGATTACGTTTCACGCGCATTTCTTCCGTCGTGTTCGATGGCGAAAGCACTTCGATGCAGATTTCAGGCGCTTCCGTGAAAGGCGTTGAAAGCCCATGCTTTGAGTGAAAAGAATCGGAAAACCAGACGACATCGGCAACTTTCGTTCCATCCGAAGTGTCGATCGAACACTCGGGCAAGACCTCGCCCGAGCTGGTTCGCTTCAGCAGTTCGCGAATGAGACGACTTTGGCGAAAACTGTGCTCGTTCGAAGCCGGACTCATCACGATCTGCCCCAACTGATTCAGTTCAATTCGGTAGGGCAGATCCTTCAGATCGGGCCGCTCACAAACTTCCTGCCAAGTCATTCCTGACTATCTCGCCGACGCGGGCTTTGTCCAGCAGCTGCCGGCTCAAACCTCTGTCGGCGAAATCTCCCAGCCTTCGCGGTAGTCGCGCTTAATCCACTTGTTCGCGTACTGGTTGCTGGTGACTTTGAGATTCTCCGAATCCCAAGTCAGCTTCTCAGTGCGGTGACGAACGGCGATGTTTCCTAACAAAACCATCTCCGTCAGCGGTGCGGCGTAGTCAAAACCATCGCTAGGCTGCTCGCCGGTGCGGATGCCGTCAATCCAGCCGTGATAATGATTCTGGCCGGGGTCGACTTCGTATTTGTAGTCCGCGAATTTCGCTTCCGGATACAGAATCGGCGCAGCGACGTGCGGAAGCACCATCGCGCCTCCTTCGCCGACGAAAAGCGATCCGCTTCGAGGCAGAGCCGCTGTTCTTGGCACGCCGGAATCCCCAACGTTCGGCAATCGGCCGCCGTCGTCCCAGGAAATCGCAATCGTTTCGCCCGTCGTGTATTCCGTGCCCGGAACCGTGTAGCGAATCGAAGTTTGAGACGGCCAGACCTCGTCATTCATCCCGGTGTGATCCGCGCTGAAATCGATAACCGGCTTGTCGATCTTCAACGCCGTGAAAACCGGATCAAAAATGTGACAGCCGAAATCGCCAACCGATCCGCCGCCGAAATCCTGCCAATCCCGCCAACCCCAAGGGTGGTAGCACTTCCATTTTCCGTAGGGCCGCTCTGGCGCGACGCCGATCCACTTGTCCCAATCGAGCGTGTCCGGAACCGGCTCGTTTTTCTTCGGTCGATCGATGTGAAACGACTTTCCGTGACCGGTCGCCGCACACCACGAGTGCACTCGCTTGATTTTGCCGATCGCCCCGTTCTGAATCAGCTGAACCCCGGTCCGATAGTGGCTGTGTGAGTGAATTTGGTTTCCCAATCGAGTGATCACGTTCGATTTTCTCGCTTGAAGCATCATCTGGCGGACTTCCCAGACGTTGTGAGCCAACGGCTTCTGACAATGAACGTGTTTGCCCATCCGCATCGCCATCAGCGAAATGTAGGCGTGCATGTGATCGGGCGTCGAAACGGTCACGCCGTCGATCTGGTCGCCCAGCTCATGAAGCATGTCGCGGAAGTCCTGAAAGATCGGCGCTTCAGGATTCAGCTCTTTTGCCTTGGCCGTGCGCTGCAGATCGATATCGCAGAAAGCCACGTGCTTAGCCTGCTCGTGATCCGCCATGCTCGAGGTGTCGCTCCAGCCCTTTCCGTCCGTGCCGATCGAGGCGAGTTGAACTCGGGAGTTTAGATTTTGCCCTCGAACGATTGCGGGGGCGGCGACCACAGCTGATGCGGCGGCTGAGGTTTCGAGGAAGCGGCGACGAGTCGGCATGGGTTTGTTGGATTGGACGGCCATAGGTCTGATTGAATCACGACTTTTTTCGGGGAGAGCTTTCAGCCAGCAGCTGCTGAATTCGATCCTCCGTTTAAAACGCCTCGCCGAGTTGCTGTCGTTTGAGCCTCCGGCGCAGTCGCCTGGCTCGCTGTTGTTTCCAAAGCCGCGCGATCGGATGCGCGATCGCGAAAATTCCATTCCCGAGAAGCCAGATTTTGTCGAATGCCGTTCCGGGAAACCAGCGGACATCGCCAAAATCGATCGTATCCCAAATCAGATGACTCCCGAGCCCGATTCCAAATCCAGCAGCTGCCCAAGCGACGGGTGCTCGAAGTCTGGGGAAAATCAGCGCGAGCGGAATGTAGGCCAAGCAGCTGTGAAAGAGCGGATTTCGGTGCCCGCCGATTCCGAGGAAGGTGATGTCAAGATCCGGAAGCGCAGAGCCGAAATAGCATGGGAAAAGTCCGACGAGCACGAAGAGCCAGGCTTTTCGGCGCGGTCGAAACAAGAACGAGATGACGATGAGCGCGAGGACGGCGACCAAGCCATGTTCGAAGCGATATTTCGAATCGACGCCGAGAATCCAGACGACAAACTGGGTTAGCGCCATGCCAACTGCAAAGACGAGGATGCAGCTCAGGAGAAGTTGGACGAGACGGCTGCGGCGTTTTTCCTGACGAGTATTCATGGAAGGTCTGGAGCTTAGGCCAAAAAAGCAGCGAAACGCAAGCTTGAGATTCGCCAGCAGCTGCTGGAATCTCCGCCGCTCATGAAACGCCTTCTTTTTGCCCTTTTTCTCGCTTCGACCGCGGTCGCGGAGCCGCCAAACGTGCTTTTGATCTGCGTCGACGATCTCCGTCCCGAGCTGAAGAGCTTCGGCGTCGACTACATTCATTCGCCTAACATTGATAAACTCGCCGCCGAGGGCCGCGCGTTCACCAAGCACTACGTTCAGGCTCCGACCTGCGGGGCTTCGCGCTACACGCTGCTGACCGGTCGCTACGGACCCGCGAGCAACGCCGCTCTTTTTCAGAGCGCGAAAAATGAGGAGCTGCGGAAAACTTCCATGCCGGCCTGGTTCCGGACGCACGGCTACACGACGGTTTCGGTCGGAAAAGTTTCCCATCATCCTGGCGGCCGCGGCGGTTCGAACTGGGATGACGACGGCCAGCCGGAAATGCCCGGCGATTGGACTCGCCACTTGCAGCCGACCGGCGACTGGGAGCATCCGCGCGGGATCATGCATGGCTTGGCGAACGGCGAAATCCGCAAAAACGCGAAGGAAATGGACTTGCTCCAGGCCTTTGACGGCGCTGACGATTCCTACCCGGATGGGCTGACTTATAACGAGGCTCAAAAGCAGCTCGGCATCCTGGCGAAGGACGGAAAACCGTTTTTTCTCGCCGTCGGATTTCTCCGTCCGCACCTTCCGTTCGGCGCGCCCGCGAAATACGTTCGAAAGTACGATGACGTCGTCCTTCCGCGGATTCAGCACCCTGCCAAACCCACAGGAAAGACGACCTGGCATGGCTCGGGCGAGTTCATGAAGTACAACCGAGGGAAACGGAATCCGAACGAAGATGCTGAGTTCGCCGAGATGGTTCGCAAGCACTACGCGGGCTGCGTGACCTACGCGGATGAGCTTGTCGGTCAGATTCTAGCTGATCTGGAAAAACACGGCCTCGCGGAAAACACCGTCGTCGCGCTCTGGGGCGATCACGGCTGGCATCTCGGCGAGCATGCCATCTGGGGTAAGCACAGCCTTTTCGAGGAGTCCCTGCGTTCGCCGCTGATCGTCCGCGCGCCCCAGGTTGCTCAGCCAGGAACCGCGAGTTCGTCGATGGTCGAGACGATCGACGTGTTTCCGACTCTCTGCGATTTGTGCGAACTGCCGAAGCCAGATGGGATCAACGGAGCCTCGCTTTTGCCGATTTTGAAGGACCCGAAGGCGAGCGGGCATCCGGCGATCGCCTACAAAAACGGCCAGGCGACGATTCGGACGGACCGATTTCGGTTGATTCGTCATAAGAAGGGCGAAACCGAATTCGTTGAACTCTACGATCACGAAAGCCCTGCCGGCGAAACGAAAAATGTCGCTGAAGAGCAGCCCGAAATGGCTGCATCTTTGATTGAAAAACTCGACGCAAGGCTGAATTGATCATCGGACATGCCCGCCAGTTTTAATCTCCAACCAGCTTCGAAGCCGTCCGCTCTCGCGCGGAAGCGGTCCTGGCGTGGCTTGGCGCTGGCTGCGAGCCTGGCGATTCACGGACTGGCGGTCGCGGGATTTTATTTCTGGCCTAAGCCGGAACCTGTGGGCGAAATCAGCGACGACGAATCCGCGCCGTTGGCGATTTCGTTTCCCCAGCAACTGCTGGAAACTCCACCGACTCCGCCAGCGCCCGAGCCGGCCCCGCCGAAGCCGGAACCGACCAATTCGACTCCCGCGATTGAGCCGCCGAGTCTGAAAATCCCGGAAATCCCGGTCCTTGAGCTCGTGATCGCTCGGCCGCCGGAGCCGCGCCTGCTTTTTGAGCCAGCGACGGATTTCGTCGAGCCCGCAGTCGAGTTTCCCGAAAAACCTCAGCCTGAAGCGGATTCGGCACCGGCCGCGCCGCCTTCGAGTTCGAAAAAAACGCAGCCCACCGGCAAAGTGATTGCGGCTCGCCCGCGCCGAACGCCTTCGCCGGTTTATCCGAGTTCCGCGCGAAAAGGCGGGATCGAAGGCACGGTCGTTTGCCATCTCATGATCGACGTAAGTGGAAAAGTCGAGGAAGTGAAGTTGGTGAGTTCGTCAGGAAACGCAGCGCTCGACGAAGCCGCGATCCAAGGCGTTGGAAAGTGGAAATTCACTCCAGCAACACGGGACGGCGTCGCGATCGCTTCGACTTTGCGGGCTCCGATTGCGTTTCGCCTGCAATAAGCCGGATCAGAATTGGAGCCAGCTTGGCCCCTCCGACCAGACTTTTATTTTTCGATTTGGACAGCAGAAAGCCGCCCCCCGCACGAGGCGAAGGACGGCTTACTTTCTGGTAGCAGTCGACTTTGCAGCCGACTGGCTTGGGGTTTTTTGGATGGAAAGAAAACTCAGGAAAACAACTTCGTCACCGGCTGACCATTCTGGGCGATGGTGAACGGGCGCTTCGACGGGCTGTAGAGAACGTGATTCAACGGCAATCCGAGGCCGTAGCCGATCGTCGCGTTGAGGTCAGCGTGGCGGACGAGATTCTCGACGACCTCTTCTCCGCTTTCGCTGGATTTGCCGTATTTCTGGCTCTTGATCCCGCCACCGATGAGCGCGGCTGAAAACGCTTTCGGGAAGTGGTCGCGACCGACGTTCTGGTTGATCCGCGGCGTGCGGCCGAATTCTGTGGCGAGCACGACGATGGTGTCGTCGAGCAGACCGCGTTCTTCGAGATCGGTGATCAGCGTGGCCATTCCGCGATCGAGGTCGGCGCAACGATCAGGGACGCGAACGAAGTTCTGACCGTGCGTGTCCCAGCCGCCGAGCGAGACTTCGACGAACCGAACGTCGTTCTCGATGAGTCGGCGGGCGAGAAGGCAGCCCTGGCCGAATTGATTGTCGCCGTAGGCATCGCGAACACTCTGCGATTCGAGTTTGATGTCGAAGGCGGTCAGGTCCGCGCTGTCCATCAACTTGAGCGCGTCGTCATAGGCTTCGCCGTAAGATCTAACGCCTTTGTAGTCATAACGAGATGCGAATTCCTGGCCGAGCTTGCGCGACAGGCCAGTGCGGAATTCAAAATCATCCTCTTCCATTTTCGCGGCGACGTTCTGCAATCCGCGATCCGGCGCGCCCATCATAAGTGGTCCGACCGACTGCGGAAAGAATCCAGCTCCCGGGTGCCGACTGCCGTTTCCGATGACGACGTTGCCAGGGAGGGTCGGGTTGAGTTTGCCTTGGAATTGAAGCAGCCAGGAGCCGAGGGCAGGGTGCCGAATCGTTCCCCGCATTTCATACGAAGTGTGGGCGAGGTAACGGGCCTGCTGGTGCGCGCCTGTCTTCGAATTCATCGAATTGACCACCGCCATTTTGTTGCCGTGTTTGGCGAGCATCGGGAGGTACTCGGAGATCTGA
The DNA here is from genome assembly GCA_047620505.1 of Verrucomicrobiales bacterium. Taxonomy (GTDB): domain Bacteria; phylum Verrucomicrobiota; class Verrucomicrobiia; order Verrucomicrobiales; family DEV007; genus JBLHKS01. Next base: position 14,684 of record JBLHKS010000073.1, read on the forward strand.
TAATCGCCAGTCGTGTTGATCGGCTTGACCGGACCCTGGTTTTCGTGACCAGGCTTGACATCGAGGGTATCGAGGTGGGTCATCCCGCCCGACATGTAGAGGTAAATCACGCGTTTTGCGCTCGCGACCTGTTGAAGCGGGCTGGCATTGTCACCTGCAGCCGAGAGGCTTCCGGTGAGCGCAGGCGTCAGGCCGACGCCGAGGAGTGAGCTCGCGGCGTGCGTCATAAAACGACGGCGAGTCTTGTCCGAGGACTTGGTTAGCAGTTCTTTCATCGTGGTAAGATCAGGGGTTGAAAACTTCGCGGTGGCTGATGGCCAAGCTACTGAATGAAGAGGAATTCCTGGTTGTTGAGAAGCGCGAAAATCGTGTCGGTGAAGAGTTCTTCGCCTCGAGTTTCCGAAGCGGCCATCAGCAGCTGCTGTTCGTCCTCGGTCGGGTTTCTGGCGAGCATGCTGAGGAAAATCACATTGAGTTTCTCTTCAGCTGTCTCCGCGTGGCTGACATTCCAAGTCAGCATCGAGTTTCCTCCAGCGACCTGTGGAAAATCATTACCGTTCATCAAATTCAAAACCTGAGGCACGCTCGCTTCGTCGCTGGCGTTCTCGATCGTCTCCCTGTCGGACTGCCCAAATTGTCTCAGGAAATGTCCAGCCGGTGCGGGCGAGGGCTGATGCGCAGCGCGGAGATAACGGCCTGCGCTGCGGCGAAAGCCGAGGTATTTCCGGCGATCGGTTTCGTCTGTCAGGCCCATTTCTGTCATTTCGAGTTCAATCATCGCCGCTTCGGCTGCTGTCTGCGCCTTGCGCAATTTGTCGGTGCCCTGGCCGTTGGAGCCGACCATTTCAGGCGTCATTTCCATCATTTGCCCGCCTGGAAAACGGTAGGCGACGGTCTCGACATCCGTCTCTTTTAAGGCCGGTTTGTAGACGAGTTCCTCGACCCGTTTCTGGATTTTCTGGCGCGTCCGATTGACTTCCCGGCCAAGCTCGCGGGCTTCATCGTCTTTTCCTGCTTTGCGTAGCGCGGCAATTTTTTCAGTCAGCTTCTTCGTCTGATCAGCCAGCTGTTTCTGGGTTTTTGCGATCTCCTGGGTGAATTTCAGCATCTTGTCTTCCGGAATTCCGCCAATCGCATCCTGCATTTGCCGCTGCTGCGCGACGCGGAGAAGATTCTGTTGATCGGCCTTCCAGTTGGTCAACTCCGGCTTCGGATTGATCAGCGTGACCACCGAATCCCAAGTTTGCTCAGCCGTCATCCGGCGCAGGACCGGGCCAGTGAATTCGTATTTCGATCCAAGGTCGATCTCGACCTCGCTCGCCTCGCGCTGATACGCTTTTGAGTTAAAAATCGCGCTGAGATAACCCTTGATGTCGAACCCGCTTTCGATCATGAGCTTCTCAAGGTAAGCCATCAATTCCGGGTTAGCCGGGACGGTCGAATCCATTAGTTCATCAACAGGCTCAATCAATCCGATTCCGAAAGCTTCCTTCCAGAGACGGTTAGCGATGACTTTTGTGAATCGCGGGTTTTCCGGAGAAGTCATCCAGTCGGCGTAAACCTCAACTCGAGCGCTGTCGGTCGCGATTTCCGGGGCGTCCCCGAACATCGTCGCCGCAGCGATTTTGTCCTTCGGCTTAGCGTCGGGGTAGGCGTAATCGTGCGGAAGTTGCGGCTGATGTTTCTCGTCATACGTGACGGTCCCGTTGTTGCGAAGCGGCCGACTGATTTCCTGAAGCGCGCGATCCAGATTGCGCTGCTTTACCCGATCTCCGTCGGACATTTTGCGAAGTTTCGCCCGTAGCTCCTGGTAGCCGGCGTAGCTTCCGCCGTTAGCCGCGTTCATCCCGTAGCTGAACGCCGCCATCTCGAAAAAGTCCATCTGCGTCCACTTGTCGAACGGATGATTGTGGCACTGCGCGCATTCTAACCGAGTCCCAAGAAAGATCCGCACGGTGTTCGCCATGTGATCGAGCGGCATGCCGCGATCTCTATAAGTGTAGCCGATCGCGCCGTTCTCCGTTGCCATCCCTTCGGCTGTGATCAGCTCGCGGACGAACTGATCGTAGGGCTTGTTTTCCGCGAGGCTGTCGCGAACAAACGAGATGTAAAACGGCGAAATATTTCGCCCGCCGCCCTGCTGAACGTTGATCCGAAGGATGTCCGCCCAGAAGTTAAAATAGTGATTCACGTAGCCTTCGCTCGCCAGCAGCTGCTCGATCAATTTCGAGCGCTTGTTCTTGTCCTTGGAATCCAGGAACGTTTGCGCTTCCACTAAAGTTGGGATTCGACCGACAGCGTCGAGATAAATTCGGCGGACGAAAACTTCGTCGCTGGCGAGGGAATTGCCTTTGACGCCAGCTTCCTTCCAGGATTTTTCAAGAATCCGATCGATCTGAGCGGATGGATTTTCGGTCGCCTTGGCGGCGAAACTCGTGGCACCGCATGCGAGAAAGGCCAAGGCGCAAGGAATCGAATAGAGCAGGGTTTTCATGAAGAGAGAACGCGAACGCAAGAGTCTCTTGAGATCACGCCCTCACGTTCAACGTTTTATCCGAAATCTGGCTCGCAGGAACGCGAAGAGAATTGAGGCTGGCTTAACGGGTGAAGCCAGAGCGGTCCGCCAGCCAGCGCTCGGCCCGTTGTTGGGGAACGGGGGATCGAAGCCAAAGCCGAGCGTGGCTGGGGACCACATGGTTGGGAGGAAAATGTTCTTTCGGATTATGTGGCTGTGTCAGGGACGAAACAGCGCAGGCGCGTTCCCTTTTCGGATCGATGAAAACTCAGGTCGCCTCCGATCTTTTTTGCCCGACGCTCGAGGCTGCGAAGTCCGATTCCGCTTCCTGTCGTTGAACTTTTCCAGCGCCCGTTGTCAGCCAGTTCAAAGCGGATTCCGCTGTCTTCAAGGGCGAGGCGTGCCTCGATTCGCGAAGCGCCGGAGTGCTTCGCGCAGTTGTGAATTGACTCCCGGGCGATCAGGTTAAGAGCTTCTTCAATCTCTCCACCGAGGCGAGTCGACCTGGGAAAATCAGCGGTATCGAATTCCGTCTCGCGATCATCGAGTTGGGCCTTGAGCATGCTTTCGATCGCCTCAACCAACGGCGGTCGGGTCGCCTCTGAAGCCATGACGATTCTCCGCATCAGCGCCCTGCTCGAACCGACGATTTCGACGACTTGATCAAGCTTGCGGTCGAGCATCTGAGGAAAAGTTTCGTTGTCCTGCTCCTGTTTCAGTTGACCCGCGATCAGGGCGACAACTCCGAGATTTCCGCCGAATTCGTCATGCAAATCCATCAGCAGCTGCTGGCGCAATTCCGCGTCTGCGAGCCGGCGTTTGCTGCGGGCTCGATGAGTCTGGAAAACGAACGCGAACACGACGAGCCCGATGAGCAAGACGACGCTGACGGTCCGCCAGAAATCGGTCAGCTCAGAAAGGCGGCGTTCGAGGTAACGACTTTCCTGTTGAACTGCAGCACCGCGATTCACACCCGCGAGCCACTCGGGCAAAGGCGCGATTTTTCCTGCTCCGGTTTGTCCATCGGTCAGGCCGTTGAGATTCCAGTCGGCTCGGTTAACCTCTGAGCTTGCTCGCAGCTCGGCGTTTGTGGCGAGATTCTCAGTGCCGGCGATCACTTGAACTTCGCCGAGTGCAAAAACGTTCTGATTTTTCCGGATTTCACTCAGTCCTGAGCCGGTTATCCTCAGCCGCTTCCAGGATTCTCCATCAAGGTTTACGCTTAATGCGTTTGGCCCGAGTTCGCCGTTGAGATCGGCGCTCCAATCCAGAATCTGACGAGATTCCGCAGTTCCATCGGCCCAGACTTGGACCAGCAGCTGCTGTGGAAAAAGATGTTTCGTCGGGCCCGGAATGTAGGGGAGTTGACCGGGGAAAATTCGAAGTTCGTCCGCTGAAATCGGCTCCGGAAATTCCAGCTCAACCCAAGCCTCAGAATTCTCCGGCAGGGGAGCGGACATGAAGCCGTAGCAGGTGACCTGCCGATCGATCACGGGCGGACCGAGCCAATGCCGACCGTCAGTCGCGTAAGCCAAATCCCAACCGGGCTCAGTTCTGAGCGGGCCCGAAAGCGAGATTTCCGCGCGAGACGCAAGGTTGATTTCGCCAGAGAGAATTAGGATTTCGCTGATTGCGAGCGAGGCCTGCGACGACCCTGACAAACTCCCGAAGCCGAGGCGAAGAAAACTCACTTCGTCTTCGTCGATCGGAAGTCGAACTGGAAAAACCCGTTCAGAATTGGAATCTCCGATCGCAAGCAGCCGCCGCTTTCCGCCGGCTTCGATTTCAATCTCGAAGTGGCCAGGGTCGGAGCGATTCGCGCTGAATCGCTGATTTTTTCCCAGCAGTTCGAAAAAGTGGGAGAGGCGAATCAGATAAATTTCGTCCACTCTTCGAGGACGATCGAATCGGAATTCGAGGAACGGTCGCTCACCGCTCGTGTCGGCCTGGTCGATCGAAAAAAGAGCCGCCTGCCCACTATCTTGGGATTGACGGAGCTCGATCCGCGGGTTGGGGAGGTCGCCGGACAGCTCCTGGAGTATTTCCAGGTCTTGCTGAACGCGACGCACCCGCGGATCGAGTCGTCTGAGGAATCCGGACAGGCCGGACTCAACCTCTTCTACTGGTTGCTGAAAATTTGGGGGAGGGTCGGCGGAAAGCGTCGAGGCGAACGAAACGGCAGCGGCGATTGCGAGCGCTCGTGCGATTTCTGGAAGCCTGGCGATGCCGTTCACTTGTTTAGTTTGTGCCGGGCAGCTGCTTGGGATCGACGTAGGCGGGTTTTCCGCCGGGCGACATGATGGCGATTTTTCTTTGGAAGGCGAGTTTTTCCAGAACTGCCGAGAGTTGATTCGCGTCGGGCGCGCCGGATGGGCTGAGAGCGCCGATCGCCGAGGCGCTGATCGGTCCGAACTGGTGGACGATTTTGAGCACCTGATCTTCGAGCGGCTGAGGCCGCCCTTGCGGAGAAGAAATCATTTCTGGTCTTGCACGAGGGAATCCGGTGCGGTTAGTAGGTTTTTCCAAAAGGATCATGAGAATCTAGGTTCGTGTAGAGATTTAACCCTTCCAATCTGGACCCGGCTTCCAAGGAATCATCCCACGCGTTTGCGGGGGTAAGAATTGAGCGATGGCTGACGAAGAAATTGAGATCTGGATTGTTGAAGATCATCGCGCCTACCGCGAGCAGCTGGCAGAGGCGATTGGCGAGACGAGATCTTTGAACGTCGGGGCCGTGCGGCAATTTGGATCCAGCGCGGCTTTTCTCCGGACCTGGAACGAGACCAATCACGCGGTCCGGCCCGAGGTCATTCTCCTCGACATCCGGTTACCCGGAAAAAACGACGGTCTGAGTCTGCTTCGCGAGATTCGGCGTCCCGGCCCGGGCGAGGAACCGAGTGTGATCATGCTGACGATGCATGACGATCCGAATTTGATTCTCGAGGCGCTTTCCGCCGGTGCGAGCGGCTATCTTTTGAAGAGCGCGGCGCTTTCTTATATCGTGGAGTCGATCGCGCAGGCGCGGACTGGCGGAATGGTTCTGCACCCGGAAATCACCGCTTGGCTGGTCGGTTCTCGAGCAACGAAGGCGAAGCTGGAGGGCCCGTCTCTGACGACGCGCGAGGGCGAAGTTTTGACCTTGCTGGCCAAAGGCCTCGTGAAAAAGCAGATTGCCGATCAGCTTGGGATCAGTTTCCACACGGTCGACGGCTATCTTCGCCAAGTTTACGAAAAACTCGAGGTGCCGAACAAAAACGCCGCGGTTGCCGAGGCGTTACGGCGCGGACTGATCTCGGTCGACGAGTGAATCCGGTTTCACCAACTGAAATTCGCAGGTTTCGATCAGCTTCCCTTCAACAAAAATTTCCAGTCGATAGGCTCCGACCGGATCGCTTTCCAAGACTCCCAGGCGGGCAAATCGAGCGACCGATTCGTGAGCTTTGATCTCGATCGTGTTTTCAAAAACTTTGCCGTCTTCCTCAATCTCCAGTCGCTCAGTTAACGACGGTCCAGGTTCTTCCGAACTCTCGTAGCGGTTGTTCAGTTTCCATTCCGCTCCGTCCGGCAGGGTCAAAACTTCACGGATTTTGATGCTTCCCGTCAAATCCGGAAACGTGAGCCGCCAGCCGTATGCCAAGCCGGCCTGGTGCGGAATTTTGTTCCCGGTTGTCGGGTGAATTTGCTTTTCCGCGTCAATCAGCCCGAATTCGAATCGATGAGCAGCTGCTGGTTTTTCGCCGCAGCTCGAAAGCAGTGAAATCACGATTCCCGCGAACAAAAGCCGCCCAAACTTGATTCTATTCGTCCTCATGGATCGGTTCGGGGGCGACCACGGAGAGATTCAGAGTTTTTGTGATCTCATCCACTTCGTTTCGAGTCAGACCTCTCGTGGAGTTGCAAAGCTGGAGAAGAGCCTGGCCTCGGTTGGCCCTTGGCACTTTTCCCCAGAACGAGTCAGATAGAGATTCGATCATCGCGTCCTGATTTGCTTCGGAAAAATAGCAGTAAGCGCGGCCTTGCCGGAAAAACCCAACGGCTCCCTTTTTGTGGAGACGCGCGAGGTAAGTTTTTACTGACTCCAGGTCGGTTTCGCGGCCGTCCCGTCGGAGCAACTCGCAGATTGCCTTGGCGCTGAGAGGGCCGTATTCCCAGACCGATTTCATGACAAACCATTCAGCCTCCGAAAGCTTCGGGAGACCGCTGGAATCGGCGCTGGGTGGGGGAGACATCAGAGGGAACGAAAAGATCGCGCTGGGGGCGCTGAGTCTACCCATCGTTGGCGCTGTGGCAACCCTAAGAACGAACTAGTCGACTTTCCTACGAAAAAAGGATCATGAAGCGCGCTATTTCGCGTTCTGCGCCATTTGTTCAACGGTGCTCGCCTTGCCGTAATTGATTCTAACCCAACGCTTTTCACTCCAGTAGTCGCCCGTCCAGCCCTGATCGCGAAGGACGAACAAAGAATCGTGATCGAAGAGAAATTTCGGCTCGTAGTTCATCGCAATTCCTTCCAATTTAGGAATTTCACTCAGTTGATTCACGTTTTCCCAAGTCGATTCGAGCAAAAAGGATTCGTCGTCCAACCTGACGACGCACCAGGCATGGCCCTCGCCTTTGTGCTGGCCGAGCGCGACTCGAGCCTCAAATCCGTTTGCCGTTAGCATCTCAACCAGAAGCAGTGAGCTGTCTTCGCAGTCGCCATGACCGGCCCGCCAGGTTTCGATCGGCAATTCCCAGGAATCGGAGCCGAAAACCCGCTGAGCGTCGGTTTTGTACTGACATTTCTCAGCGACGTCCGCCCAGATTTTCAGCAGCTGCTCACGGCGGGTTAAATCCGGATCGAGCTTCGGAACCTGGAGTCCGCCAAAAAATTGCGTCGCCCGCCTCCATTCTCCATCCGCATCCGTCGCGATCAAATTGTAAGGCCGATCGCAATGCGGACAGGTCACGACCAGCGTGTTTTGCGCCTGCCTCGCCAGGGAAATCGCGTGGCCCTCGCCGCAGAGTCGGCATTGATCGAAAAACATCGGGGTTGCAACGTCGACCCGGATCGGCAATTCGAGTCGTGGAAGCGTCCGGGCCAGCACCGAGAGGCAGCCGAGCCGCCTGTGTTTCTCGTCGCGAAAAATCCAGGACGCGTAGTGGGTGTGCTGGCCGTATTCGAGGTCGTCCCAGTCATCCAGAGCCGACAGCAACTGCTCTTCCCGAGCGTTGTAGACCAGGTTGACCGCCAGTTCGTGAACCTGCGGAAGGCTACGTTCGACGTGGGCAAAAACGTCTTCAAGCTCACCTGAATCCAAGCGATTCAGGCCGACGTACTCCGCCAGCGAATCCTGCAGCTGCTGGCTCAACTCCAGCTTCGTCAATCCAGCTTTTTTCCGGATTCGATCGACCGATTCCTGAGCCTTGTGCGCAAATCCGGTCGAGTCGAGAGGCCCACGCGGAGGTGGATCGTAGCGAATCAGCGAAACCAGAATATAACTCAGGCAGCCGATGATAACGAGGTAGTAAAAATAACGACGAGGCATGATTTTACGATGCTAAAATCCGCTCGAAGGACTCAAACCGGTCACCGGCGCGAGGAGCCGGTCCAGCTTCAATTCGCGCTGAACCAGCAGCTCCATGTTTGCCGCGCGGATCAGCCCTTCGGCCGCCTTGATCGCTTCGGTTAGCTGCTCGGGATTTGCGGGATCGATCTTCACGAAACGTTCTCGAATCTTTTCGGCAGGGTCGAGCTCTTCCTCGTAAACGAGACGCCCATTTCGAATTCGGAGGAACCGCAAAATCGTATCGCGAGGCTCGGTGAACGCAACCGGCACGCGGAATTCGACGCCATCAAACGCGCTGTCCGGATCGTCAACTTCAGCACCGCGAACAGCCATCAGAATCACCGAAGCGATCTCCGTTTTTCCGTCCACAAAATCCACACCTGCCGCCCGAGCTGAGCCCACAACTCCGGCAATCGACTGGGCGCGCAGCCGTCCTTCCAAAGCTCCATGAACGTAGAGTCGACGATCAAGCCGCGTTAGGCTTTCCTTGATCGCCTTTGCATCGACGGGGCCCGTGCTGACTTCTTTGGCGAGCTCCTCGTCGACATCGATTTCGATCGATTGAAGCTCGATTCTGCCGTCAACGAGAGCCAAAAACGGCGTCAATTCGACCGCCGGATGCTGATTCAGCCGCCCGAAGTGCTGATTCGAGACGAGCTCTTCCGGTAGCTCCAACCCGGGCTTCTCGACTTCGCCCGTCATCAACCGAACCGCCGATTCCAAATCGTCCCGAGCCAGATCCACAAAATCGATATCGAGCCCGAGCGCCAATCGGTCGACTGTCACAACTTCTCCGGCACGTTGCTCGCCGAGAACGCGGATTTTCAGATTTTCCAACAAAGAAACACGTTGAACCAGCAGCTGCTGACGAGCTCCGAGATCGATCGGTTCCTCTTCGGCAATTTCCGCAGGCTCAATCGGCGGTTGATCCACTTGAATCTGGATCTTCGGTTTCGCCGGTGAATTCTCGCCTGCGGGATCCCCGAAAGGGCCGGCATTCCAGATTGTCGTTCCGAACTCGGTTAGCTTTTCCCGAATCGGCTCTGAAGTCGAAAGAAATACGCCGCCGCCGCCCAGAATTGCGAGCACAGCCGCCGTGCTTGCCAGTTTTCGAATCGGCAGTGATTTTCCGGATTTCCACTTGGCTTTCTTAGTCGCCTTAGGCTTTTTCGGTTCCTTGGGCTTCTTTGGAGCCTTCGGTTTTTTCGGTTCCTTGGGCTTCTTTGGAGCCTTCGGTTTTTTCGCGGCTTTGGGTTTCTTGACAGGCTTCGGCTTATCGACCTTTTTCGCTTCTGGCTTTGGATCTGGGACAGCCGGTCTCGCCTCCTCTGGGCGTTCCAAAGGCTGAACGGCTGCCGCTGGCAGCGGAAACGGTTTCACCTCAGCTGCATTTTCCTGCTTCGGCATTTCCTGACCCGCTGGAGCCCCCAGTGAACTTGCCAAGGCTTGGTTCGGAGCCGGCGGCGAATTTGGAGGCGAGCTGAAATCCGGTTCCGGCGGCCTGACCAAAGGAGCCTGAAAAGCCGGAACCACCACGGCTGGAGCTGCTTGCTGAGCTGGAATCGGCTCCGGAACATCGGCAGGGGCTTCGTCGGGCTCGGGAGTTCTGACGAAGGGGACCTGGACTGTTGGATGAGCTGGGGCAGCGGCCTCCGGGGCAGGGGCGAAGGCGTTGACAACCGCCGGAAAAAGCGCGGTTCGCTCCGCTTCAGGAAGTTCAGCGATCGCGCTCGCCAACCCATCGAAACTGATCAGAAGCAGCGGAAGATTTTCGGCGAACTCCAACGCAGCCGCGTCGTACTCGCCGTTGGTGACCAAAACGCCGCTCGCCAGTTGGCGCTCCTGCATTCGCTGCCAGAAAAGCTGAATCTGCGTCGTCGGAGCTGCCGTTCCTGGAGCCGAAATGCAGCCGACAGCGATCAATTCGTCCGAATCGCTGCTCGCACGAGAAAGAAAGGCGATCGGATCCGGCAAGTTCTGGGATTCCTCAATCACGAAGCCTTTGGCCTTGTACAGCACTGCCACAGCGCGGAAAAGGTCATCGCGATTCCATCGTGAGATGGGCGCTTTAAGGTCGTCGGTTTGCATGAAGGGGCTAAAATTATAATAATTTCCGTAAAATTAAAGATTAATTAGCAAAAAAATGATTCGGCCCTCCACTTCCTTTTGCGAAACCGGCAGATTGCGTCGATTTGAACGCTCGTTCCCTGAACCTGTCCAAACTCGCCGTCATGCCCCGTGTTTCACCTCTTTCTCGCCGCGCTGCCCTTCGTGGTCTCGGCGTCACCGTCGCTTTGCCCATGCTTGAAGCGATGGGTCCGCTCGCCGCCACAGCAGCTGCTCCCGCTTCGCCCCTTCGGATGGCCTTCGCCTACACTCCGAATGGCGTGATCATGGACCGCTGGATTCCGAAGAAAACTGGCAAGGATTTTGAGCTTCCGACCACGCTTCAGCCCCTCAAATCGCATCAGGGCCAGCTCCAGGTGCTTTCCGGCTTGGATCACGACAAGGCCAACGCAAATGGCGATGGGGGAGGGGACCACGCCCGCGCGAACTCGACTTTCCTAACCGGTTGTCAGGCGAAAAAGACCGCGGGCGCGGACATTCGGATCGGCGTCAGCGTCGACCAGCTCGCCGCACGGAACCTGACCGGTAAAACTCGGCTCGACTCCTTGGAACTCGGCTGTGATCTCGGCCGCAAAGCAGGTCGGTGCGATTCCGGCTACAGCTGCGCTTACCAATTTAACTTCTCGTGGAAGAGCGAAAACGTCCCGATGCCGCCCGAAATCGATCCTCGGATCATTTTTGAAAAACTGTTTGGTGGCGGTGTGCTCGGCGATTCACGGGAAAATCGCGAGCGACGCGCCAAGTACAATCAAAGCATCTTGGATTACGTTCGCGATGACGCAAAAACGCTTCAGTCCAAGCTCGGCGCGACGGATCGCGACAAAATCGAGGAGTACCTGACGGGCGTCCGCGAACTCGAACGGAAAATCCAGCAATCGGAAAAATTCGCCCAGCAGCTGCCGGATTCCGGGAAAACTCCGGCCGGCATTCCGCGCGAATACAAAGATCACATTCGCCAGATTTACGACCTGATGGCGCTCGCGTTTCAGACCGACTCAACGCGGATCGCGTCCTTCCTCGTCGCGCACGACGGCTCCAACCGCAGCTTCAAAGAAGTCGGCGTCCCGGACGGCCACCACTACCTTTCCCATCACGGTGCCGACAAAACCAAGATCGAAAAACTCGCTAAAATTGACCGGTTTTACGTCGAGCAGTTCGCTTATTTTCTTGAGAAACTGAAATCGATCAAAGAAGGCGATGGCAATCTCTTAGATCACAGCATGGTCGTTTACGGCGGCGGCCACAGCGACGGCAACCGCCACGACCACGTCAACCTGCCCGTGATCCTCGCCGGCGGTGGCAACGGTCGTTTGGGCACCGGCCGACACGTCAATTTCGGCGCGAAACCGATGACCAATCTTTACCTCACGATGCTCGACTACATGGGAGCGGGCGAGGGCGTGGAAAAACTCGGCGACAGCACCGGGCGGCTTTCGGGAATCTAGTTTTTTCGGGAAACGGGGTTTTCGCCAAATCAGCAGCTGCTGGTGCAGACAGGCCTTGCGAAATTCCCGAACCTCGCCAAACATCCCCGCCATGAGTGACAAACCATTGGCAGGGAAAACTGGAGTTGTTTTTGGCGTCGCCAACAAACGGAGCATCGCATGGGCCATCGCCCAAGCTTGGTCCGAAGCGGGCGCGAAACTGATTTTCAATTTTCAAGGCGAACGCCTCGAAGGAAATGTCGAGAAATTGACGCAGACTTTCGGCGACGACACACCGGTTTATCCTTGCGATGTGACCAGCGACGAGGAGATCGACGGGTTCTTCGAAAATGTGAAGACGCACACCGACAAGATCGATCTGATGCTTCACTCCGTGGCTTTCGCGCCGAAAGAAGCGCTCGAGGGCAATTTTCTCGACACCTCGCGCGACGCCTTCAAAATCGCCCACGACATCAGCGCCTACTCGCTGGTTGCGCTCGCCCAACGCGCCGTTCCGATGATGACGGACGGCGGCAGCATCCTCGCGATGACTTACTATGGAGCTGAGAAAGTGATCCCGCATTACAACGTCATGGGCGTCGCCAAGGCCTCGCTCGAAGCGAGCACTCGCTACCTCGCTTACGATGTCGGTAAACGCGGAGTTCGCGTAAACTGCATCAGCGCGGGCCCGGTCAAAACTCTCGCCGCGAAAGGCGTTTCCGGATTCAACTCGATGATCAACCACTATGCCGAGCACGCTCCGATGGGGCGGACTTGCGAGACGGCTGAACTCGGCGCGACAGGCGTTTTCCTCGCCAGTGACGGTGCGAAGTCGATCACAGGTCAGGTGATCTACGTCGATGGCGGCTATCAGATCATGGGGATGTGAAATCTTGATTTATGCCCGTTAGGAGTGATCATTCCGGATGAACTTCCTGACGGGCGTCCTCATCATCGCCGCCATCATCGGCTTCGTAACCAATCCCGATAAAGAGGCTCACCTCGAAGGGATAAAGCAACACGTTCAGCAAGAGACCGGTTACCCAGAAGCCGCCCATGATTTCGTCGGCAATGTTTTTGATGGTGTGATGGCGGTAGCCGTTGATGGGCTGAAGTGGGAAAACTACTACGTTTGCTCCAAGCTCGTTGGGCCGGAAGGCGAGACCATTTCCTGGGGCGCGTTTGGAAAGATCGTCTTCCCGGAAGAGTGAGTTCAGCCGCGTGATCTCAGCCCTGAAAACACTTCTCCGCAGCTTTGGTTATGCCTTTACCGGTTTCCGGGACGCGCTCAAAACTGAGGCAAATTTGCGCTGGCACCTGGCCTTCGCCGTCCTTGCGATCGGCTTCGGAATCTGGCTTCAGATTTCCGCGCTCGAGTGGATCGCGATCACCCTTTGCGTGGGCGCGGTGATTTCGGCCGAGTTGCTCAACACCTCGCTTGAGCGGCTTGCGGATCGCATAACGAAAGAAAAAGACGAACTCATTCGGCAGTCCAAAGACATCAGCGCGGCGGGAGTGACGGTCCTTGCGTTGATGGCCGTCATCGTCGGCGTGATCATTTTTCTACCCAAACTCTGGACCCGATTTTTCGGATGAATCAAACTGAACTCCATCAGCAGCTGCTGGCCCTGCTCGACAACGATCCGAGCCGCGTTTCGATCGAAGCAACCGACCTCGAAACGCATTCGATCGACAAATGGTATGCCTCGAACCTGCCGGACGTCGTCGTCTTTGCCGAGAGCGTCGAGGACGTCTCGAAAGTGCTGAAATTCGCTAACGAAAACAAAATCCCCGTCACGCCGCGTGGCGCCGGAGTCGGCTACGTCGGGGGCTGCGTCCCAGCTGAAGCGGGTATCGTCCTTTCGGTCGCGCAGATGAATCGAATCCTCGAAATCAACCCGGAAGACGGCGTCGCGGTCGTCCAGCCAGGCGTGATCACGGGCGAACTGCAACAGCAGGTCAAAGCGCTTGGCTGGTACTATCCGCCCGATCCCGCCAGCCTCAAAGAATGCTCGATCGGCGGAAACGTCGCCACCAACGCTGGCGGCCCGAAGTGTCTCAAGTACGGCGTGACCCGGAATTACATCCTCGGCCTCGAAGTCGTTCTCGCCAGCGGCGAAATTCTTCGAACCGGCGGACGCACTCACAAAAACAAAACCGGCTTCGATCTGATCGGCATGTTTGTCGGTTCGGAAGGCCTGCTCGGCATCGTAACCGAGGTCACCGTCCGGATTATTCCGCATCCGCCGGCGCGGATCACGTTTTCGGCTGGATTCACGACTTTCGAATCAGCAGCTGCTGCGGTGCAAAAAATTCTCGGCGCGGGTTTCCTTCCTTGTGCGCTCGAAATCTCCGACAAATTCACGCTTCAAGCCGCGCGCGATTTTCCTGACAACCCCGCCAACGTCCCGCCCGGCGAAGCGCATCTACTTTTCGAAATCGACGGCCAACCCGCTGCAATTCAGGCCGACAAAACGCCTCTTCTGGCTTTGTTAGACAGCTGCGAGCCTACCCAGGTCGAAACCGCCGACACTGAACAAGCGTGCGAAGAAATCTGGGAAATCCGCCGCAGTTTTTCCTACAGCCTCAAAGCAACCGGCCTGATCAAAATGAACGAAGACATCGTCGTCCCTCGAAGTCGTCTCGTCGATCTCGCGCGGTTTTCGCGCAGCTTGCAGGAAGAATTCGGCTACGCGGTGGCGAGTTTTGGACACGCCGGCGATGGAAATATCCACGTCAACATCATGGTCGATCAGAAGGAAATGGAGCAGAACCGCGAAAACGTCGACGCCGCGCTCGATCGGCTTTTCCGTCAGGTTCTCGAATGGGGCGGCGTGATCACCGGCGAACACGGCGTCGGCCTTGCCAAAAAGCGCTGGTTTGGCAGTGCGATCAGCCCCGTCGCGCACTCCGTCCACGCCAGCCTCAAGCAGGCACTCGATCCGAACGGAATTCTCAACCCGGGAAAATTCGTCCCCTACGGCCGAGTTGGCCCGGTATCTGCTCAAAGGCCACTCGAGTGACCTCAGCCTGAGCAATGAAAAAAATCGAAGCGATCATCAAACCCTTTCTCCTCGATGAAGTTTACGACGCCCTAGTGAAACGTAGATTCGTCGCGATGACCGTCAGCGAAATTCGGAATTTCCAGACTTTGCCAACCCGGAATACGATCGGTCCCGAACGAACGATTCCGCTCGACGTCGATTTTTCCTCACGCTTGAAGATCGAGTTGGTCGTCAACGACGAGAACGTCGAGGCAGCTATTGAGATCGTTCAGAAAAGCGCGCAACTCAGCGAATCGGGAATTGTAGTTCAAAACGTCGACGACGTGATTCGTATCCGAACGAACGAACACGGCGCTGTCGCGGTTTGACGTTTTACTTAATTCCTTTGAGCACTTTCGCGATCGTGTCCTCGTTGTGAAAAATCGGCCCGATGCCGAACTGAGTTGAGCCCGGCGCGATGCTGAAATGCTGGCGAACATCCCAGGTTTCCTTCGGATGGTTGAGCTTCTTGTCGAGATCGGAATAAAAGATCAGAACACGCTGATCGCTGAAGCCCGCGAGCCACGCTTTGCGATCCGCACCGCTAAATTCGTAAATCACAGCACCGGCGTCATCGTTCAGCGTCTGCTTGCCGTTTTCTGGATCCGTCAGGATAAAATAGACCGGCCCCTCGTCGCCAAT
>JBLHKS010000074.1:0-29921 GCA_047620505.1 Verrucomicrobiales bacterium
AGCCAAGAGGATCAAATTTGGAAAGCTCAAGGAAATTGCGGCGATCGTTACTCCGCAGACCTTGTTGGCTTGGCATCGACGATTGATAGCGAAGAAATATGATTCAAGCGCCAAGCGCCTTGGACGGCCAAGGATAAAGATCTCCCTCAGCGATTTGGTCATTCAACTCGCCAAGGAGAACCGGAATTGGGGCTACGGTTCGATCCAGGGAGCGTTGCTAAACCTTGGACATGACGTGAGCCGAAGTACGATCGCCCGCGTCTTGAAGAGAGCGGGAATCGAAGCGTCGCCAGATCGAAGAAAGGGAATGAGCTGGGCGGAGTTTCTCAAGAGTCACTGGAACGTCATGGCGGCCACGGACTTCTTCACGACGGAGCTATGGACGTCGCGCGGCTTGATTCGCTATCACGTTCTGTTCGTCATTCGGCTTGCCACGCGAGAAGTTAGGATCGTGGGGATCGTCCCTGAACCCAACGAGGATTGGATGAAACAGATCGCCCGCAATTTAACGGATTGCCTGGATGGATTTCTGAACGGATATCGATACTTGATACACGATCGAGCGTCGCTGTTTTCGAGTGCGTTCAGGATGATTCTTCTGGGGGGAGACGTGAAAACTATTCGACTTCCGAGGAGAAGTCCGAACTTGAATGCATTCGCGGAGCGCTGGGTACGCACAGCCAAAGAGTTGTGCATAGACCGAATGATTTTCTTTGGCGAGAGCTCATTGCGGAAGGCACTCTCTGAGGTGGAGATCTTCTACAATCGCGAACGACCACATCAAGGGATCGACAACAAGATCATCCTCGCTGACTTTGATAAACCGCCGACCGAAGGAGCGATTGAGTGTCGAAGCCGGCTCGGGGGGATGCTCAACTATTACTACCGTAAAGCCGCATGAAAACGGGTGTAATCGACTTTTGAGACACTACGGCATCCTATAAAGTCCGCGCCCTACCCGCTCCCCGCTCCAGCGTGCCATCCCTGACGAGACGGGTAGTGAAGGTGGTTGCCAATGGATTACTTCGGAATCGGTCAACGCTTGCCAGTAGCAGGTTAAGATAAGATCCAATTGGGGAACGCGCTTACTCACGCCCATGAAAACTCTCCTCCTTCGGGAGAGAGATGACTGGCCAGGCGGCCGGGAAAAAGCGCACGGTCTTTCCGGGTCGAAACCCTTCCAGAAGCATGCCGCACTGCACCTGGATCTGGACGCCGCTGCAGCCGAGACCGACCGGCACCTCTCCAATTTTTAGAATATTTCCGCCTTTGCGATCATTGACCTGATCGTAATTCATGAGGCAATCCCGGACGACGATGATGTTTCCTTTCGGCGAGAGGTTGCCCTCTTCGTACTCTGAAGTTGGCCAGCCGAGGGGCTTGGGATTGGTGCTGGTCAAGTCTTTGAAAAGCGCTGGATCGACCCCGTCGAAAAACGTGATGGCCACTACTTTTTTCTTATCGTCTACCGCGGCGACGAAACCCGGTAGCCCGCGCTCGCGGATGTGATTCCGGTGGCGCTCGAGTTGGCGGGCAGTGGCCAGTGTGCGGCTGTCTTCGTCCAGCCAGATCTGAAAGATTCGCCCCGGACCGTAGAGCGTCGCCCAGGTTAGGTTGATCTGCGCCAGCTGTCCAACTGCGAGGTCATCGAGCGTGGCAAATTCCTTGCCGCGAAACACGGCCGTGTCCGATGTCAGGTCGAACAGTTTCGCCTCGCCGACCGATTTGCCGTCTCTCTGTAAGGTTGCGGTGAGCTTCTTCTCAGCCAAGTCGACTTTGTCAATCTTCCAATGCTGATTCTTCCGGTCGTAAAACGTGAAGTCATCTTCTAGCCGGAAGCATCGGGTGAAATCAACCTCCAGCGACGCACGTTGGCCGTTCTTTGCGTGAAGTTGGCCGTTTCTGGTTTCCCAGAAGCGCTCTACTTCCGACCTCGCGTAAAACCATCCGTGCATGTGCGTTCCGAGGGGGATGTCGCGCAGCGCTGCTGGGGCATTGTTGTAGAAGATCGAGCCGTAGGGCAACATCGCCGCGTCGAGTGGGTAGTCCATCAAGGCGCGCCCCTGGGCATCGTTGCGATCCACGCGGAGGGTGATGGTGCGTTCGAGATGGTCGAAGCCAACGAGTTCTCCAGAGACGTAGTGGGCCGAGTTTTCAGGTGGGAACTCGCCATCGACAAGCTGAAACCACGGCAGGGATTTGTCCGAGCCCGCGTCGGTGCGAAACTTGGGTGCTTCTTCCGCGAGTGCGGTAGCAACGATTGCCAAAGGCAGCAGGAAATGTAGGGTTCGCATAGGTTTGCGATTTTCAGGCGACGACCTCGGAAACCGTTCGGTTGCTATCCTGGAACTGTTCGGTCTCGATGTCCATGCGTTGGAGCATTGTCAGGAGCAGGTTGCTCAAGTGGGCGTCGCTGTCGACCGGCTGTCCGCAGATCTTGTAGTGCGCGTTGGCGTCACCCATGTTGTAATTGCCGATCTTCGGAAGGTTGTAGTCGACGTGCTGGCCGTGTTTCACGCCGAGCCTCTTCCCGCCTGCGTAAATCGTGGGCAGGTTCGCGTTGCCGTGGCTGTGCCCGTAGGCCATGCCGCTGCCCCAGAGTACCTGGGTGGTGTCGAGCAGGCTGCCGTCGTCGTCGCTGTGGGCCTTCAATTGCGCGATGAAGTAACTGAGTTGCTCGATCAGAAACGTGTCGGTCTCGGTGAGACGACGAAGTTGTTCCGGGTCTCCGTTGTGATGGGAAAGGCCGTGGCGTGTCTGTGAGATGCCGATGTCGGGGATCGCACCGCCGTTCGATTCGCTGCAGATCATGCAGGTGATGACGCGTGTCATGTCGGTGCGCAGAGCCAGCACCATCAGATCGAAGAACAGGCGGTGGTAGTTCTGCACCTGGTTTTGATCCATCTTGCGCTTGAAGCGATCTGCCTCCGATGGCGGGACCTCGGGTTTCGGTACATCGAGCCACGCGTTGGCGGTTTCGGTGCGGACTTCGACCTGGCGGACGGCGGTGAGGTACTCGTCGAGCTTGGTGCGATCCTCCGCGCCAAGTTTTTTGTTCACCCGGCTGGCGTCAGAAAGAACCGCATCGAGAATGCTCCCGCGTCGGGCGAGACGGCGACGCACGGCCTCTTTGCCGCCCCTCTCCTCGCCGAACATCCGGTCGAAAATCGAGCTCACATTGCGTTCTGCGGGTATTTGAATTCCATCGCGCGACCAGGCCAAGGAATGCCCTTCGATTGCCATCTCGAGCGACGGGAAGCGCGTGTACTTGCCCTGCACCTCGGCCATCAGCTGGTCGGCGGAGACGGTGTTGCGGAACGCGCCACCATTGCCCGGGACATTGGCACCGGTGAGCCAGACCTTGTCGCAGTTGTGATGTTTGCCGAGCACCATCGGGTGGTGCAAGCCGCTGATCGGCGTGATCTCGGCGCGGTGGGGTTCCAGGGATTTGAGAGGGGAAGTGAATTCGTAGTCTGCGCCCGCTTTCTCGATCTGCCACGTCAGCGTGTTGACGCCGTTAGGGATGTAGAGGAACACGCTGCGCTTCGGCACCTTCGGCTTGGTCGAACCCGGAGCGCTCATGCAGTCTAAAATCGGCAGGGCAATGCTTGCGCCAAGACCTCGCAGCAGGTGGCGGCGACTGAGTTGCCAGCGGTTCGTTTGGATGTTCATAGGCTTATCTTTTTTGAAAGAGATCCGAGGTGACAAAGGCTTCGACAATGTCATGCACGCGGTAGTCCTTCTCGCGGCTGGTGGTGGCGATTTTTCGCAATTCGTCGCGGTCTTCGAAGGTCACGGTGCGGCGCAGGCCGTAAATGGCGAGCTTCTCGACGAACGCCTCGTTGAATGTCTCGAGGTCGGCGATGAGTAATTTTTTGAACTCATCGGCGTTTTGAAATTTGCGTCCGTCCGGCAGCTCTCCGCTTGCGTCGACGAGGGGATCATCTCCTGTGCCAGTGACTTTCTCGTGCGTGCGCCATTCGCCGATGGCGTTGTAGTTGTCGAAGGCCAGTCCGAGCGGATCGATTTTGCGGTGGCAAGACGCGCAGCTCGCATCCTTTTTGTGCGCCTCGAGTTTCATCCGCAGCGTGGCCTTGGGCGAATCGACGGGATTGGGCTCGATCGGTTCGACGTTGGCGGGCGGAGGTGGTGGAGTTTTGCCGAAAATGGATTCCGACAACCAGGCGCCGCGATGCACCGGGCGATGCCTGGTGCCGTCGGACGTCAGCGACAAGACCGAGGCTTGGGTCAGCAGGCCGCCGCGATGCAGTTCCGGATCGAGCGAGACGCGCTGAAATTCATCTTTGGCGATGTCGGGAATGTCGTAAAACCGTGCCAGCCGTGGGTTGACCATCGTCCAGTCGGAGTCGATGAACTCGCGCAGGGTCAGCCCGCGATCCAAGACCTCTTTGAAGAAGGCTTGCGTCTCGCCGACCATGCTCTTTTCCAAATGCTCGTCGTAGTTCGGGTAGATCTTCTTGTCCGGCGGAAACATGCCGACCTTGCGCAGATGCAGCCATTGGGAGGAGAACGATTTCGTGAAGCGCTCGGATCGCGGATCGGCCAACATACGGGCCACTTGGCGTTTTAGTTCTTCGCGATCGCGTAGCTTGCCCTGCTCGGCGAGCGCGAAAAGTTCCTCATCTGGCATCGTGCTCCAGAGAAGATAGGACAGGCGCGACGCGATTTCCCAATCGTTCAGTGTGTGGCGATCCGCATTCTCATCGCCCTCCGCGATGAAGAGGAAGCTCTTCGAGCACAAGATCGCCGTCATCGCGGACTTCACCGCATCTCTGAATTTCTCGCCGGCTCCGATCTCAGCTTCGACGATTCTGACAAATGAATCGAGTTCGCCATCGAGCAGCGGACGCCGGAACGCCCGCTTCGCCATCGCCGCGAGACCGCTTCGGACTTGATCGATATTACCCTCTTCGCTCGCCATGTAGGTTTCCCGCCAATGTTTCTCGCGGTCGGTCAGGATCGGTCCGCGCATCGAAATCGAATCCAGAATCAGGAAAGAGTGCCGTGGCTCGCCGTCGTCACCGATGAGTTTCAATTGCCACGGCAAACGACCGTCGGCGAGGCTCACGAAGGGGCGGTTGCCGTGACGCGATGAGCGGTGGGTCGGATTGAGGCCATCGAGTTTGTTAATCACATGAATCGTCGGCACCCATTTCGAAGGGAAATGCGCGCGAAAGGTGACGGTGGTGGGATTGTCCTCGGGGGCGATGATGTCTTGCTCGAAAAGCACACGATCGAGGTCTTCCGCATACACTTGCATGCGCGGCGCCGGTTTGTCCGGCGCCTTCAGGCCGCTGAGCGTGTAGCTGATCTCGTAGACGCCAGGGCCGGGGAATCTTTTTTCGCCGTTGAACGGGTTGCTGCCACGGTACAGGTCGCCCGCCCACAACTCGTAGCGCAACTTGTCGAGCTGACCCGCCGCCGCCAGACGCTCGTAGTGAGGATGGTTGCGATCGATCGTCTCGGCCCGTTTGCTCGCCTCGACATAATCGACCTTCTGATCGGGGTAGGCTTCTCCCAACACGATCTCCGCGGCCGTGATGAACTTCTCCACGTGCGTCGCGGACAAGGTCATGACGGATCCAAGTCGTTCGAAGCCGTTCCATTGCGGATCTTCGAGCAAGCCGCCCGGATCGGTGGCGTCGTATTGAACTCCGATCAGATCGCGCATGGTGTTGACGTATTCGTCCCGGCTTAGACGATTGTAGGAAACACGATCTCGACGTGCCATGCGCGCGGCCTCGCCCTCTTTGATCCGCGCAGCGATCCACTCGACCATCTCGGTGCGCTCGTCGGCGCCTGGCAGAACGTCCTCGTCGTCCGGCGGCATTTCACCGGAGCTGATCCGCTCCATCACCTCCGCCCAGAAGGGAGTGTCTTTGAGGCCGATCTCCGGAGAGAGTCGATCGATGCGCAGCTCACCCTTCTGTTTTTTGTCGCCATGGCAGCGGACGCAGTGCGTGTTCAGGAAAGGCTGGAGCTTCTCCTCGAACGACGGCTGGCTGTCCGCGAGGATCGCGGTTTTGAGGAGCAATGTGACAAAGAGGAGAAGGTAGAAGCGCATGATCTGGCTGGACGAACCCGGAACCAGTATTTCCTACGCGAACCAGTCTTGCAACCATTCCGTTTGCCGTCGGTCGTCGGTTGTCGGCGCCCTCACTTGGTCGGAAGCGGGGCAACCCACGTCTCGGCAGTGAGCGGCATCGGGTTGTTTAGCCCCCCGCTCGCAACCACGATGCGTCCCGAAATGATCGCCGCTACTGGCGCCAACAGTTTCCCCTGCATGGCTCCGACAACACTCCATGTATCCGCATCCGGATCGTATTCCAAAATGTCGCCCACCACATTCCGCAGCGGGCTCGACTGATTGCAACGCCCGCCAACGACCAGAATCCGGCCGTCGTGGACGATGGTGCTCGATTCGAAATGGCTACGGGCGTCCGGAAGGCTGGCGATCTCTGTCCATTTCTTGGTCGCGGGATCGAACCGGTGGCACGAATCCACATCGATCTGCGTCTTGTCGTGACCGTGGTCGCCACCCAGCGCGTAGATTTTCCCGTCGAGCACCGCCGCGCTCACGTGGCCGCGTGGATCCGGCATGTCGGCCTCGCGCACCCATTTATTTTCCCCGTCGAGTGACATACTCCAGTGGTCGCCCGCATCTGTCTGACGGTCGGACTTGTAGCCACCAAAATAATGGAGGCGGCGTCCGACAACAGCCAGCCCTCCCCCACCCCGCGGCTCTGGAAGCGGCGGCCCGGAAGTCCACGAGTCAGAAGTGACGTCATACTTCCAAACCTCATCGGTGACCGGCCCCGGGTGTTTTCCCTTAAACCCGCCCGCCAACCAGATGGTCGTGCCGTCCGAGGCGGTGTTCAAGTGGGTGGGATTGGTCGGCATGTCTTTGCGCTGCGACCAGGAGTCGTCCTCCGGATCGTAGACACTGACCTGAGGCGATGCATCAAGGGTCTCGGTGAATCCACCAAACAAGAAAAGCTTTCCATCAACGACCGCGGCCGGCGACTCCACCCGGGCGAAGGGCGATGGTGCCGCTTTCTTCCACTTGAGAGCCGGCCAGGCAGGAGGCTCATTGCCCGATTTGGCAGCCGGTTTGTCAGCGTGAACCGCCGCGATCACTCCAAAGACGAAAAGGGTGAAGAAGGTGATGATAAGTTTTTTCATTCTGATCTTGGATAGGCTAGCTCGATGCCGCGCATCTTTCCAGTGCCGCGACTGACTGAAGCTCGTTGCATCATCTACGTTTTCTCAAGCGTTGGTGGGTCTCTTCGCCGATCCAGATGGCGGTGGCATGTGACGGCGAGCCCGGGCGTTCGCCGCTGAGGTTGGCCAACAGCTCGTCCCCGACCGCGAGGTCGGCCAGCTTGATCTGCGCGTCGCCTTTCCAGACCTCGGTCGCATCGGTGACGTGTAACACGCTGTGGCCAATGTCCGGCGGGCGCTCCATGTCGCCGTTGTAGTTTTTCACCTCGGGGATCTGCCAGGCGACGTGGATCTTCCCCTCGTCTAACAACAGGGCATCGACACGCCAGCTGATCGCGTTGTCGCTCAGGTGGCTGAACTCGTCGCCCACGAAACTCGCCCGCGTGAAAGCACCGTCCTTGTCTTGAAACAGATGGAACCGGCAACGGCTGCCAGACGGAAGATCCGCCAGTGACGCCTCCGCGCCGAGATGCTCCACGGTTGCTGCGGGGGTGAGGGCGAAATCGACCGTCTCTCCGGAAGCCGGGTCGCGAAACTTTCCCGTGCGCGCATCGGCATCCGCCGAGAGCAATTCGCCAAGCACGCGATGCTCCGCAAATGGCGGCCGTTCGAGACCCGGTTTCAGTTGGAACCAAGGCAGGTGCGCATTGCCATAGTCGGTGCGAAACGGGAACTGTTCGGGAAACTCCCTGGCCGGGTTATCGAGCAGCTCCTTCGTCTTCAAGCGCTCGTAGCCATACCCCATGAGGCTCTCGCCGTAAAACTGGTCTTTGAGCGGCCAGCCCGCCCCGAACAGGCGCACGATGCGCCCCTTGCGGAAGCCCTCGAGCATGTTGTTCACCTTCACCACGAGTCGCACACCGCTACTGCCACCGACGCCTGCGGGCACATCCTGCACCTCCTCGATCACCGCATACTCGTTGTCGACCGGCGGGTTCCAGGTGCGCAGTTCGCGGTTGGCGACCACGACCCGCAGATCCCTGTCGACAACAAAGTTCTCCAGGAAATTCGACCGGAAATTGGCAGGGTCGCCGCTGAATAGTGTGACTGTTAGTTTGTTGCCTTGCGTCTTCTCGACCTGTCCCGGCAAACCTCGAAATTTGGTGAACTCGACGAATTTCTTCCGCTGCTCCCCGGTCGCCAGCCGCTGGGATTCCAGGTCGACCCAGATGTCGGTGCAGCGACCGGGATCATGGGCGGTCTTGCCGGTCAAATTGAAGAGCAGTTGTCCATCGACGGCCTCAAGATCCTCTCGCGACACTTGCCTGCCAGCCCTCCAGATGCGGGTCGCGGCCGTGACACGCGGCGTGATTTCCTCGAGCCGATAGGACACATCCCGATGTACGTCGTAGGTGAACTGATCCCACATCGATGACAAGTCCACTCGGGCGGTGCCTTCCCGCTCCTGATCGACAAAGAAATGGAAGAAAGTCCCCAGCGGCACATCGCGCAGATCCGCCTCGGCGTTCAGATGGAGAATGAATCCTCCGGGAGGCAGCGTGAAGTCCACCAACTGGCCCGAATCCGTCCGGCGAAACTGACCGGTGCGATGGATGTAATCGGCACTCACGAGTTCGCCGGTGACGGCCGTGGGCGGCCCGGCCAGCACGGTGGCGACAGCCAGCGACCAAGCAAGCACGATCCGGCAGGCGAATGGCATTTGGACACTCATCACATGATCTCGGATACTGGCCCGAGGCTATCGACGAAGGTCTCCTCTTTCACTTCCATTTTTTGCAACATCGTCAGAATGACGTTGCTGAGGCGCGCCTTGTCGTCTTTCGGTTTGCCGCAAAGGCTCTGCCACTCTTCGTAGCTGAGGGAGTAGTCGTCCTTCAGGTGTGGTCGGTTGTAATCGATGTGCTGGCCGTGCTTCAACCCGAGCCCGCGGCCGCCGGCGAGCAGGATAGGGAGGTTGCTGTTGGCGTGGCTGTGGCCGTAGCTCATGCCACTGCCGAACAAAACCATGGTGCGGTCGAGCAGTGGTTCGTCGCCGTCCTTTACGCTGCGGAGCTGGTCGAGAAAGTGGGCGAACTGCTGCATGATGAAGGCGTCGCTCTTGGCTAGGCGCTCGAGCACGACGCGGTCGCCATTGTGGTGGGAGAGGTTGTGGCGTGCCTGGGTGATGCCGATCTCTGGGATGGCGAGCCCGTTGCCTTCGCTGCCGTTCATGTAGGTCACGACGCGTGTCATATCAGTACGTAGCGCCAGCACGATGAGGTCGAACATCGTCCGCCAGTATTCGCCGGCCTGAGCTTTTGGGACATCGCGCTGGAACGGGGCGGCGAGAGCTTTGTCCACCTCGGGTTTGGGGACGTCGAGCCAGGCATCGAGCCGCGCAGTGCGCAGTTCCACGTCGCGCACTGCGTGCAGGTACTCATCGAGTTTGCTGCGGTCGTCGGTGCCGAGTTCGCGCCGCAGGGTACTGGCGTTCTCCATGACCGCATCGAGGACGCTGCGGCGCTTGGTGAGGCGGGCGCGCTGCACGGCGAGGCCGCCTGGCTCTTCGCCGAAAAGGCGGTTGAAGATTGTCTTCGGGTTGTCATCCGGGGGCAGCGGCACGCCGTCGCGCGAGAAGGCCAAGGTGGTGGAATTGAAGGGCTGCCCGGTGCTCGCGGAGATGGACAATTCCAGGGAGGGGAACCGCGTCTCCTGGCCGACGACTTCGGCCATCACCTGATCGCACGAGATCGTGTTCTCATACTTGCGGCCACTCTGGGCGTCGAGCTTGGCGCCCGTCAGCCAGGAGTCGGCGCAAACGTGCGCCTGCCCGAGCCCGTTGGGGTGGTGCAGGCCACTGAAGACGGTGAGATCATCGCGGTGGGCCGCCAGCGGCTTGAGCGAAGGGGAAAGTTCGTAGTCGCGACCCGATCTAGTGATCTGCCAGTCCATCCCGTTAACGCCGTTCGGGATGTAGACGAAGACGCTGCGCCGCGGTTTGCTGACCGCGTCGGCCGCGTGGCTGCGCAGCGGGATCATCGCGTCGAGCAGCGGTAGCGCCATAGTGGTGCCGATCCCGCGCAGGAAATGGCGGCGATCGATGAGCCAGCGTTGGGATTGGATGTTGGACATGTTGGTTAGCGCTTTTGAAAGATAGGGCTGATGACGAGGGATTCGATGAGTGAGGCGAGCCGGTAGCTGTCGGCTTTGGATTGTCGGGCGATGCGTTTCACTTCCTCGCGGTCGGAGAAACTCATGCTGCGGCGCAGCGCGTAGGTGGCTAGCTTCTCGATGAAGGCTTCGGCAAATTTGTCGACGTCGTCGTACAACAACTGGCGCAGTTCGACCGAGTCGGAAAAGCTACGCCCGTCCGGCAAGCGTCCGCTGGGATCAAGTGCGGGGTCTTCGCCGGTTCCCGCGTGCAACTTCTCGACAGTGCGCCAGCGCCCGATGGCGTCGTAGTTGTCGAAGGCGACGCCAAGCGGGTCGATTTTGTTGTGGCAGGCCATGCAGTTGGGATCGGCGCGGTGTTGCTCCAGCTTCGCCCGCACCGTTGTCTTCTTCGCATCCGCGTCAGGTGTCGCGAGCGCGGGCACGTTGGCTGGAGGTGGTGGCGGCGGTCGGCCGATGATCGATTCCAACACCCACACGCCGCGGTGCACCGGGCGGTGGCGCGTGCCGTCGGACGTCAGGCTGAGGATGGAGGCTTGGGTGAGCAGGCTGCCGCGGTGTTGCTCCGGCTGCAGCGCGACCCGCCGCAACTGGTCGCCGCGCACGCCGTCGATACCGTAATGCGTTGCCAGGCGCTCGTTGAGCATGGTCCAGTCGGAGTCGAGGAACTCGCCGAGGCTGCGGTTGTGCACCAACACTTCTTCAAAAAACCCCAACGTCTCCGCGACCATGCTCTCCTCGAGGTTCTCGTCGTAGTCCGGGTAGAGCACTTTGTCGGGCGGGAACATGCCGACCCTGCGCAGTTGGAGCCATTGCCGTGGGAAGCTGCGGGCGAACTCCCTGGCTCTGGGATCCTCCAACATCCGGCGGACTTCAGCCTGCAGGGTGACCCGATCCAGCAGAGAGCCGGAGCGGGCCAGATCAAGCAAGGGCTCGTCCGGCCGCGTGCTCCAGAGAAAATACGAGAGCCGCGAGGCGAGTTCCCAGGCGTCCAATTGCGTTCTCGCGGTGGCGGCATCGCCCTCCTCCAGGTAGAGGAAACTTTTCGAACACATCACGGCGAGCAATCCGGAGCGCACCGCCGTTTTGAAATCGTCGCCGAGCGCACGTGCCTGCTGCACGGGTTTGAGTAGAGGTTCGATCTCGCCGGGGCGGACCGGGCGGCGCCAGGCGCGTTCGGCGAAGCGCGTCACGATCTCGCGGGCGTGGGCCTCGTCCTCTTCGCCCGCGGTGAAGATCTGCTGGTGGGCGCCAGTCGGCCACGAGTCGACGATCGGCCCGTCCCAGTCGACCGAGTCGATGATGAGGGTGGGTTGGATCGGTTTGAATTCGTCGTCGGTGAGTTTCAACTGCCAGGGCACGCGACTGCGGGTGTTGGTGAAGGCGTTGCGGGTGTCGCTGTGGCGGGAGCGGCGTGCCTCAGGGTTCGGGCCGGGCACGGAATTGATAAGCCGCACGGGGTAGCGGCCAGCCACGAGGTGGATGCGGGATTCGAGGGTGATCGGCTGGTCTTCTGGCGTATCGACGTCCTGCTCGAGCAAGGTCTTGTCGATGCTCGGCAGGTAGACTTTAAGGCGCGGGGCGCGCCCGCCTTCGGGCCGCAGGCCGCTGAGCTTCACGTTCAGCAGGTAGTCGCCCGTTGTCTTGACCAACAGGTCCCACGAGTCGGTCGTGTAGTTGTTCGGCACGATCTCGATGCGCACCTGGTCGGCAATCCCGCGCAACTCGTATTCTTTGCGAAACCCGCCCCAGCGCATGTCGAATGCGCCCCAGTGGATGAGTTCGCGTTTGGGCTCCGGGCGAAGCGACAGCGCTTCCTCAAGGATGGCGTCCGCTGCGGCGAGGTATTTTTCCACGTGTGCGGGAGACAAGGTCAGCACCGAGCCGATGCGTTCGAAGCCTTTCCAATCGGGATCCTCCGGCAGCCCGGTGGGGGCGGTGACATCGAAGTTGACCCCGAGCAGGTCGCGCACCGAGTTCGCATACTCGTCGCGTGAGAGCCTGCGGAATGCCACCCGCTGGCCAGCGGAGGACTGGGCTACCGCCTCTGCCTCGCGCAGTTGGGAGACGATCCACTCGGAGACACGCGCCACCTCCTCCGGCTTTGGCATCGGCTCGTCTTCCGGCGGCATCTCTCCCGAGTTGATGCGGTTCATGATCTCCTCCCAATGCGCCATCGTCCTGGGCGAATCGAAATCGATGGCGAGTGTATCGACGCGCAGGTCGCCCTTCTGCTTTTTCGCGCCGTGGCAGACGGCGCAATGCTCTGTGAAAAACGGCCTGACGAGTGATTCCATCTCGGCGTCGGGATTCGCCGGCGCGGCAGGAGCCTGGCTGCAGGCTAGCCATAACAGCCTGAAGATCGGAGTGATCGGTAAGGTTATTTTGGTTTGGAGAATCACGAGCAGGTATCTTCGCACTGGGATCTCTTGATCATGTTAAGAAAATTCGATGCCGCGCATGGTGCCGGTGCCGCTGCTGAAGCTTGTCGTCTCGACTCCGAGACTTTGCAGCAGGCTGACGTAAAGATTGGTGAGCGGGTAGTTCTTCTTTTGATCAAAGGCGAGATGCCCGGCGTGTTTGAACCTCCCGCCGGCAAGCAGCACCGGCAGGTTGTCGTTGGCGTGCGAGTTGGCGCTGCCCATGTTGGTGCCGTAGAGGACGGCGGTCTGGTCGAGCAGCGTCGCACCCTGTTCCTTCGCTGCGTCCATGCCCTTCAAAAATTCGGCCAAGGCGCTGAATTGGGCATCTTCGATCAGGCGCAACTCCCCGAGCCGGTCTTCGCGGTTCCCGTGGTGGGTGAGCTCGTGACACATGGATTTCACCCCCGGGATCTGGCGCGGTGTCAGGGTTCCGGTGTTGAGACAAACGGTCACGATCCGTGTGGAATCGGTCTCCAAGGCAAGTCGGACGAGGTCGAACATCACTCGCTCGTTCTCCGCCAGGTCGTGCTGTTCCTTGATCTCGTCCGGAGCCTCCACGGTCACTTTCGGTTTCGGCCGATCCACCCAGTCCGTCGACTTTGCCAAGCGCTTTTCCAAATCGCGCACGCTGGTGAAGTACTGGTCCAACCGATCGCGATCAGTGGCACCGACGCTTCTCTCGAGCCGCTTCGCCCGATCGCTCAACGAATCGAGCAAGCTGCGATCCTCCTGCAATCGCCGCAATGCCGCCGTTTTCTGCTCAGCGGTGTTTTCGACGAACAGTTGTTGGTAAAGTTTCAGCGGACTGCGTTCGGGCGGGATCATCGAACCGCTGCGCGTCCAGGAACAACTCATCATTTCCGCTCCAATCATCAACGTCAGCGACGGGAAACGCGTATCGCCGCCGATCTTCTCCGCCATGACCTGGTCGAGCGAGATGCTGTTCTTGAACGACCCGCGGCTTGCACCCGGTGCGCCGGTGAGGAAGGATTTTTCCGCCGCATGCCCGCCGTCCACACCAGGGAGCGAGACGCCGGAGAACACGGTGAGTTGGTCGCGCTGTTCTTTGAGGAACTCCAAGTAGGGCGAAAGAGTGTAGGCTTTGCCCGCCTGCTCGGGGAAAAAGAACTGCGGCAAGATCCCCATGTTGGTCATCATGCCGACGAAGCGACGCGGTGGAGCAGCGGTTTCAGCAGCTGCTCGAGCAAAGCATGGCAGCATCGCATCGAGCATCGGAAGTGCGAGCGAGATACCTGCGCCTTTCAGCATGGTGCGGCGCGACAGGCCGCGATTGGTGGTAATGTAGGGGGCTTTCATACGGCTACTTGTTGCGGAAGAGTTCGCTTTGGATCAGTTCGTGAATCAATGAACGCAGACCGTGCTCGTCGGCCTTTGTCTTTTCCAAAATAGCAGCGATGGCGGCGCGATCAGCAAAACTGACCGACGCCCCGGTCGCGTAGGTGGCGAGTTGCGCCAGAAATGCCTGCGCCAGGCGATCCGGATCTCCGGCGAGCATCGTGCGCAGCGCATTCACATCATCAAATGGACGGCCGTCTGGGAGCTGACCGGTACAATCCACCGGTAGGCCGCCGTGGTATTCGATTGCGTGCCCATTCACTTTCTTGCGTTCTTCGTTCGAGCCCTCACCGCCCACCACGCGGTATTTCCCGCGCCATTCGCCGACCACATCGAAACTCTCCAATGCGAAACCGTAGGGATCCATCTTGGCGTGGCAACCTGCGCAACTCGGGTTTTGACGATGCTTCTCCAACTGCTCGCGGATCGTGGTCGCGCCGCGCACGTCGGGCTCGATCGATCCGATATCCGGCGGCGGCGGTGTGGGCACGATGCCTAGAATTTTTTCCATGACGAAAGCCCCGCGTTTAACCGGCGAGGTCGTCGTGCCATTCGCCGTCGTCTTCAAGACCGCTGCCTGGGTCAAAAATCCACCACGCACCGTGCCCTCCGGAAGCGCGACCCGACGCAAATCCCAGCCACGCACACCATCGATCCCATACAGCTGCGCGAGCGGCTCGTTGAGTATCGCAAAATCGGATTTCACGAAATGCTTCACGCTCAGGTCGTTTTTCACCAGATCGGCAAAGAACGCCTCCGACTCCATCTGCATGGCTTCGCTCAACCAAGGCATGAACTCGGGGTAAAGTTTCTTGTCGGGCTGGGTCGCGTTCAGCTGACGCAGCGCGAGCCACTGCCCGGTGAAGTTTTTCACGAAGCGCTCCGCACGCTTGTCATTGAGCATCCGCTCGGTTTGGGCACGGAGGATCGCTGGATCGCTCAGCTTTCCAGCATCGGCGAGCTTTCCAAGTTCTTCGTCAGGCAGCGTGCTCCAGAGGAAGTACGAAAGGCGTGTGGCGAGCGCGTAGTCATCGAGTTCCCCAACCGGCTCGCGCAAAAGCATGAACTCCGGCGAGGTCAAAATCTCACGGTAGGCCAGGAGCATGGCGTCTTGGAAGGCGGCACCATCGGCAAGGTTCTTCGTCACCTTCGCGAGGTACTCAGACACTTCATCTTCGGCCACCGGACGCCGCAAGGCACGGCGGAGGAACTTGCTCAGCAGTCGCTTCGCGTCCTCTTCCGGCGCGTTCGATTCCACATAAACGACCGGGCGCTTCTCGCCGCGGTGGCCGTAGATGTCCTTCGGAAACGATTCCGGATTGCCGCGTGCCCAGGTCTGCTGTTTCGGCTGGGGCACGCCGCTGTCTTCAGTCCATTCCTTGACCGCGAGATCACCAAACAGGGCGCGATGGTTCGCCGGCGGCCACATGTCATAGAGCGGACCTTCAATCTCCACCCACTCGACCGCAACCCCCGGCGCCGGGCTCATCGGCCCGAGGACGTCTTTGTTTTTGCCATGGGCGTAGTCGCGAAAGTTTTCGCACGAGGCCGCGATGATCCGCAGGTTGTCGTCTGTGCCGTGCAACATCCCACCGCCGCGTTCCAGCCAAGCGGTGATCTCACGCTCGGCGGGTTTGTTAGGGGGCAGATCGACTGTCCCGTAGTGCTCACCTTTGGAAAACACACCCCAACCCAAGGCTCCGTGACGCTCCGTCGGGATCACTTTCGAACCGTCCCAGCCGAAGCTGTAGCCGGAGACGCGCAGCTTGTGAAAGCCGGTGACCACCGGTTGGATCGCCGTCATCGTCCAGCGGTAGTCTGCGTCCTCGTGGCGGAACAGCCCGATCGCATTCGCGAATGGTTCGGTGTCGGTGAGGTGGTGCGCGCTGTCCGCGACAAAGGTCTCATCCCGCTCCATGCCCACCAGCGCGATCGCTGTTTTGTTGCCGATCGCCAGCCCGACCGAACCCTCGCATTCCTTGCCATTCTTGCGGACGTTGTCGGTGAGCTTGAAGCGGTATTTGAACACCGGCGGTTGTTCCGGAAACGGGCAGAGCGCGTCGTTGAGCGCCTTGTCGACCGCAGCGAGATAGGATTCCATGTGGACGAACGACATGTCCAACGCGCCTGCCAGGCGGTCGAAACCGTGCGATGTCCCGTCCTCCGGAAGATCGTCTTTGATCTTCAGCGCCGGCATTGCCAGAAGGTCGCGCAGCGAGTTCTCGAACTCGACGCGGTTGAGACGACGTAGCCGCGAGCGGCCTTCACGTTGCTGTCTGGCGGAATCCATCGCGGTCAGCCGCGTCGCCCACGTTGCCAGGGTCGCGTCCATCTCGGCAGCTTCCGGGCGGGGCTTCTTCGCTGGCGGCATTTCGCCCGAGCGCACCCGGTCGTGAATCTTTACCCAAGTCTCAAAATTCGTCTCGTCGAAGCTGAGCGCTGTGAGATCCAGTTTTCCTTTTTGGCTTTCGGAGTCGTGGCACTCAAAGCAATGTGCCTCTAAAAACGTCGCAGTATCCGTCTCAGCTGCGGTCACCTCGGAGATCGTGAGGAGGAAGGCAATGGCCGGAAGATGGAGGAGGAATCTCATCGGATAGGAGTTTGAAGTTATCGGAGTTTCGCATCTCCCGTTTCGAGAGGCACTTCGCAAAATGTCAGCGCGGCGATCCCGTTCTTCCCCTTCAGCAGAGTCTCCTGGCTCCACTCAATCTCCTTGAGATAGGTGATCGTTTTCGCTTCCGTCGCCTCCGTTAGTTTCAGCGTGAGCGTGTGCCCAGCGATGCTGCCCGAGGCGATTTTACCGTTTTCACCATCGATATAGAATTGCCCCACCAGCGAGTCGTTCCATACCACCGGCTGATCGAACTCCAGAGCGATCTCGTCTTTCGTGCTTCTGGCAAACGACGCGCGCTGGAGGTTGGGCGGCGTGATGGCAGCGATGGGAACTTTGCCATAAAAATCCCGCTCGATCAGCGGCTGAATCAGCCGCGCGAACTCTGCCCAGCCCTCGAGCGGATAGTGACACGTGCCTGGTGGCTCGATGCCGAGAGTGGATATGGCATCCATGTTAGAGAAGAGCCGCGGGAGCGTGCGCTGCTTCTCGCGCAGCCTGTCGCCCGACCCCTCGCGCCCGCCCATGCTGCACGAGTTCGGCCAAATTTGAAAAACGTAATAGCGCTGCACATTCGGGAAGTCCTGCTTCCAGCCCGCCGCCATCTCGATGAAGAGCCGATGGTAACTCTCCCATCCAAAACCACCGGTCGGCCCGGCCGCACCCTGGTCGTTTTCGCCCTGGTGCCACAGGATACCGCGGATGCCATGGGTCAGCTTCGCCTCGCGAACCCGCCAAAGCATCCGCCCATAAATCGTGGTGAGGTCGGTCGGGGCATCGTGGTTGCGCTGGTGCTGGTCGATCCGCGTTCCACCGACAGCGGCGTTGACGATGAAAATGGGCACCTTCTGGCTTTCGACGAGCCGCTTTGCCAACTCCATGCCCCACCAGCCCAGCTCCGCATTTTCGCCGTTCTGCGCCCTCCAGACCGGGCGGCACCAGAGGTTCTCATTCGCGTTCCCCGGCGGGCGTCCGTAACTGCGGATCCACTCGCTCGTTTCGGGCGGCGATTTCTCACCGGTGTCGGTCGCGAGCGCGTTGGATTGGCCGTCGATGATGTAGGCATCGCCGCAGACGAGATCGCCCACTTTCTCCAGCACGGTATCGCCCGTGCCCAACTCCACCCGGTATTTGGTAAGCCCAGGCTTCAGTCTGGTGGTCAGCGCATACGACCTGTCGGCCGCGACCTTCGCCGTCTCCGTCTTCACGAGCTTTTCGTCGGCGTAGAGTTTCAGGAACACCGAGTCCGCCGCTTCGGCCAGGGTGCCGCTGTAGTGGAGCGTGCCTTCGCCTTTCTCGTCGCGCGCAAAGAACTGCCCTTCGACCGGCTTCTCGTCCTTCTCCGGCGTCCGCTCCACCCAGGCGTCGTGGGCCGGCTCCGTCACCGCGATCGTTTCGCTCTGCGTGATCGCTTTCCCGCCGTTGCTGAGCGTGGCCGTGACCGTGAGCTTCCCGCTGTTTTGCGCGCGCTTCAGGATGAGTTTTCCCGGCGCGATTTCCTTGATGACCGCGAACGGCCCCGCGCTCCATTCCGTTTTCCATTCACCGGCGCCCGCCGCCTCCATCGCTTTCAAATTCGTCACCTGCGGCACCACCTCGAACGTCGATCTCCCATTCCACCTTTTCGGAGCTTCCAGCGTGAATACCGGGTCCGGAATCGACTCTTTGATGGTGATCGGAATCTCCTTCGTCTTCACGCCATCGGGACAGATCGCCCTGCAACTCAGAGTCACCTCACGGTTGCCGGTCACGCGGCCGGCATCGAAGGTGAATGCGAAACGGTCCACCGCCACCAGCGTTTCTTCGCCACCGCTTTTCAGCGTCCAATAAAGCTTCAACGCACTGCCCGCCTCCACGGAAAACGTCGCGCTCTCCCCTTCAGCGATTGCCGTTTTCTCAGGTGAGACCGCGAATGCATCCCCGTCTCGAACCACCGGTCCGACCAACGTTTGCAGCAGCTTTTGGTTCTCAAATGCCAACCGTACCCAATCCGCTGACCGCGCCACTTTCGCGACCCGCACCTCGTCGAGGTCTCCCACGAAATCGTAGTTGTGATACCATCCTCCCAGCCACAGCCGCGACGGCGTTTTGATGTCCAGCTTCGTCGTGGACTCTGCGTCGAGCTTACCGTTGATGTAGAGACGTCGCGGCTCCTCACCGTAGACGTGCGTGACATGCACCCACTCGTTCATCGGCAAACGGCTCTCGCCTTTGATGTCCGAAAAATCGCTGTCGATGTGCACGTGCGGCGGGCTGCGGAACTGCATCCGAATTTTGCTCCCGCGCCCGCCTCCCTCGTTCCCCCAGCCGATGATCGTCCCGTTCGGTTGTTCTGCGCGGAACCAAAGCGAAGTCGTGTGCGCGCTCCCGCCCGATGGGTAGTTGGGAATTTTCTCCCCGCCAAAGACGCCCGCCTTCCCTGGAAAATGCCGCGCCTTTCCGACCATCCCTGCCGTCAGAGAGGTGTCCTTGTCTTCAGACTCTAACGTGCCCACCTCGTCCCGCACCGCATCGCCGAGATGCCACACGCTGACGTAGCCGTTGGATTCGTTGAACACCGCGTTGCCGTCTGACTCGTCTGAGGCATCGGCCTTTCCCCAGAACATCCGGATCATCTGGCGCATGTTGCCTTTGATCATCGGCACCCGCACCCAGATGCTAGCCGCTCCCTCGGTCGCATTCCAATCCTCGATCTGATAGGCCAACGGCTCGCCTGCCGATGTGGCAAAACGGACATCCGCACCATCCGGTTTCGCCTCGGTGAAATCGAACCAATCCTTGTTCAGCCGCACGAGGCCGGGAAAGCCCTCGACCGTCGCACCCTCCGGAAGATCCGCACCATCCGGCGTCGTGAGGATGGCGAGCGCCCCATTGTGGGCCCAGCCGGTGAACGAGGCGGGCTTGGCCTTCTCCTGACCATGCGCGAGGATCGGCAGGACCTGACCATGCGCGAGGATCGGCAGGAGCAAGGCAAGCCCTGCGAGCACGTTGAGGATGGGGCAATTCATGTGGTGAATGATCGAGCCTAATTATTGAAATCCGGATGTTTCGGATCGTTCATCGATTCGAGGAACGCCAGCAGGTCGAGGATCTCATCTTCGGTGAATGTGCTCAGCAAACCCGGGGGCATGATCGACACCTTCGAAAGCTCGCGCGAGTTGATCTCGGACTTTTTCACGGTTGCGATGGTGGTCGCGTCGAAGGGGTTGATCAAAACCACGACCTCATCATCGGTCTCCTGTTCGATTCTGCCCATGACGATGTTGCCGTCTTTCTGCGTGAACACTGCGTTCATGTACTGCTCGGAGACGACCTTCGAGGGCTCGGTCATGGATTCCAAAATGTCCTGGCGTTTGAAGCGGGTGGCGATCGTGGTGAGATCCGGGCCGGCCGCTCCCCCCTCGTCGCCGTAGCGGTGGCACAGGGCGCACTGCGCAGCCGCGAAGGTCGCTTTGCCCCGAGCGAAGTTCCGGCCGCTGCCGACTTTGGCCAGAAGCGGCTGCAGGTCGGCGGTCTTCCAATCTTTGACAAATTTGCGCACCACGGTCGGCGCTTTGGGGGCTGGCTTGAGTTTGGTGAGATCACCTAAGGCGGCGAGCTCAGCGGGCGTCATCGTTGCTTTGGCATCGTTGAGCGCGTTTCTCATGAAACCATTGAAACTCGCCCCGTTGTTGAAGTTGATCCCGGCGTCTTTGAACCACTGGACGACATGCTCCGGGTGCTCGGTCGAGCGGCCCTCGTTCCACCACGAGAGATACTCGCGGCGGAGTGGCTCGGTCCAGCCGTCCTTGATGTTTCGCAACGCCATCACATAGATCATCTGCTCTTCCTGGGTTGTCGCAGCATGGAGCAGCGCGACCGTTCTGGCGACAGCGTTTGGGGCGTTGAGCGCGAGGAGAAT
Organism: Verrucomicrobiales bacterium; assembly: GCA_047620505.1. Lineage (GTDB taxonomy): Bacteria > Verrucomicrobiota > Verrucomicrobiia > Verrucomicrobiales > DEV007 > JBLHKS01. The sequence goes on from JBLHKS010000074.1 coordinate 20,645, forward strand.
CTGGCAAAGCTCGCGGTTCGCAAATTCCGACTTCGCGGGAAAGAGTGGATCCACATCGGCGATCACCTTGCTGGCAATGTCGCCGGTGGGAATACCCTGGCGCGCAATGGAAACTTCGATGACGCGCAGTTTGTTGAGCACCCGCTCTTCGGTGAGATCCGCAAAGGGAAACGCGATGAGTGCTTTTAGAACCGCAGGCTGGGTATCGGCGCTGCCCAAGCGCGCCAAAGCCAAGAGTGCTGTGAAAGCGGCGTCCGGCTGCTTTTCGGCGAGCGCTTTCGCCTCCCACTCGGACACCGGATTGCGCTCGATCGCCAGGCGGGCGGCATAGCGGATGAATCGGTCGGGACTGTTCAGGTGAGGCCACGCGAACGCCACTGCGGCGGGATCTTCTTTGACGTTGAAGCCCTCCAGCTTGCGGCGCAATTCACGCGCATCCTTGCCCTCTTTGTCCTGCAATTGGTCGGCGGTGAGCGGGACAGCGGCCTCAGAACCGGTGTAGGTCACGCGGAATAGGTTCGCCTGGGTGCCGCGTCCGCCGACAGTGAAATAGAGCGCGCCATCGTCACCGATTACGACGTCGGTTAGGTTAAGCGGGACTCGGCCGACTTTGGTCTTAAGCGATTTCGGCGCGACGAAATTTTCCCACGTCCCGCTGTAGCTGGCCCCGTGCGGTTTCAAATGCACGGCGATCAGGCGACCGTAAGTCCAGTCACAGATGTAGAACGCCTTCTGGTATTTGGCGGGAAACTTTGCCCCGGTTCCAAAGCCCACGCCGGTGGGACATCCGATGCCGATATTCACCGACGCTGGAAGGCTGTCGGCGTAATACTCCGGCCACTTCGCGCTGCCTTCGCGGAAACCGTGATCACCCCCCCGCACCGCGTGGAACGCGCGCACCGGCCGATACCACGGGCTGCCCCAATCCCACTCCATGTCGCTGTCGAAGCCGAAGAGTTCGCCGTCGGCGTTGAATGCGATGTCGTAGTTATTGCGCTGGCCCGCAGAGAATAGTTCGGCGTTCTTGCCGTCGAGATCCATGCGCACCACGTAGCCGCCGGGCGGTTTTGCCCCGGCGCCGAATCCATTGCCATCCTCGGCGCGCTTGAGTGCGAGGTCGTCGCCGTAGTTCCGATGCGGTGAGCTCTCGACGAGATCTTTCGGCACTGCGGTGAAATTGCCGTTCACGGCGTAGAGCATCTTGTCCTGCCCGAGCACCAACCCGTGCGCGCCGTGCTCGCCCGATCCTCCCGGCCACTCGCGCAGAAACTCCACGTCATCGTAACTGTCGTCGCCTTTCGTGTCCTTGCAGCGGTAGAGCGCAAAGCCACGGCTGCCGTTGCCATTGATGTAAAGCACGTTGTCCACGTAGAGCATGCCCATCGCCTCGGTCACCGGGATGTTCAGGATCTCCTCCTTCGCGACCTTGCCATCTTTCAATGTGACCCGCGTGATCGGCTGGCCGCCCTGAGCGCCGAGCAGCAGCCGGCCTTTCGGATCCTTTGCCATGGAAATCCACGAGCCATTCTTCGTGCCATCGGCGAGGAGAACATGCTCGATTTGGAAACCCGGAAGCGTATCCAAAACTTCGCCGGGATTCTCCGTGAGGTCACCGACATGCACCGGCTTCGACCCGTCCGCCGGCCCGTAGTTGGCCTTAAGAATTGAGAGTTTTTTCCCAGCCGGGGCAGCGATTTCCAGCCGCGCGTTCTCTCCCACCTCGCGCGTGAGCGTCTCCTCAGCGATGCTGTATTCAACGGTCAACTTCTTGGGGACGCCCGGGGCGGTATCTCCAAATAATTCGTTGCCGGCCGTGATCGAAAGGCTCTCGTCCTTCACGGCTGCCGCGACTTTCGCCGTCACGTCGGTAGGGTCCTTTTTGTCGCCGTAGGCAAAATCGACCGCGGCGGCAAGAAAAGCGACAGCGAGCATGAGGATAACGGTTTTGTGTTTCATGAGTTTTCTGCGGATAGTTTCGTTGAGAATCGTTAGTAGATTGAGGCGATCACAGCAATTCCTTCACCACGCCGCTCGCCAGGCCGCCCTGCTATGCAAATTTTGGTACTTCAGTGGTCAGATGCGTCCGATTCCGACGAAATCGGGTTAGACGCGGTTTGACGCCCACTACTTCCCCGAATCGACGGTGGCGATGGCCTCTTCGATCAGCTTTTTGAGGTCTTCCTCGCTCGGTGTGTTCGACTCGACGCCGTCCTCGGGAATCTCAAGTTTGGCAACCCACGCGGCGCCGTTGATCAGGCATTTGCGGAAGCTGTCGTTTGCGAGATTGCCATGCACGTGCAGCCCGGTGAAGCCGAAGCCCCTGCCGCCGCCTGGGCGTTCGTAGGCCCATGCCATGTGCTGCGGCTTGCCCTCGCTGACTGCCTTGAAAACATCTGCGTTGCCACCACGATCCGATTTCTCCTCACTTACTGTGGCGACTGGTGCCACCGCCGAGAGAACCGGTGTGACGCCCTTCATGTCATCCTTGAAACGCATGTGGTAATACCATTCGTCGCGCAGGGTGAAGGGCTTCAGGCCGCGCGCGGTCGGATGTTCGCTGAACGCCTTGAATTCTGGCTCCCACCACGGGTTCACTGACCAACCGGTCTCAAAGTATCCACCCATCCAATCGAGATAGTTTTTCGCCGCGACGCCGATGTGGACCTCGACGCCGAAATGGACCGCCATGAAGCCAGCCCCTCGCGCCATCGCCTTGCGGATCTGTTCGTCCTTGCCTGCGCGTTCGCCGTGGTTGAGTCCGACAATGATCGCATCCGCGTGGGAGAGGTCCTTGGGCCAGTTGTTCGACGAGTGCACCACGGCATGCACGTCTGGGTAGGCATCGTGCAAGGCGCGCGCCATCGAGATGAAGCCGGCAACAAATTCGTGATTCCCACGCGGACCGTGGGTGCCGGCATCGCCGATGAACACGATTTTGGTGACAGCGTCAGGCGCAGATCGCTGGGCCTCGTAGCCGAAGATGTCCCGCTCGGCCGCTGCCGAAGGGACGATGCTGATGCTCCATGCGGACATCGCAAAGAGAACGAGCTGGAGGTGGCGTCTGGTTGTTGAGGAGTTCATTGTGACTTCGTTGGGTTTATGAAGTCTGGAGTTATTGGATGCGCACGAGCAACACAATTTGGTTGCACGCAAGACTCCGTTTTCCAAGCTCGACTTCTTGTCTCCGGCGCGGGTGGGCTTGGTTATTTCTTCTCGATCATTTTGATTCTGACGTCTTTGAACTGAAGAGTCATGGTGTGTCCGCCGTGCATCTGGAAGCCGAGGACGCCGTCTTTGCAGGCTTTGGGGCTGTTGTCGATCATCTCGGTGGTGACCTGGCCGTTGATGCTATAAGTGATTTTGTTCCCATCGGCGATGACGACGGCGTCGTTCCATTCGCCGACCGGTTTGATCTTGGCTTTGATCTCGGCGTCGGTTTTGTCGAGTGGAGTGGAGGTGCTCTTGTTCTCGGCGTCCCAGACAGTCTTTTCGCCTCGCTTGCTCATGATGCCGCGGCCGCCGGCGACGCCGCCTTCGTCGTAGATGATTCCGGTGTAACCATTGCCCGCGTCGATGTCGGCCTGGTAGCCGCCAACATGGAACATCTCAGGATTGTCGATCTTGCCGCGGATCTGCAGGCCCGAGTTGCCCCCGGGGGTGACCCACTTGAAGGAATAGCGGATCTCGAAGTTGGCGAATTTCTCCGGGTTGTCTTTCGAGCAGAGCAGGATCAGATCGGTCTGCTTGGAATTCTCCTGGGTCTCGGTGCACTGGATCGCGCCGTCGGTGACGCTCCAGTAGCCTTCAAGGCCTTCCCAACCGGAGAGGTCCTTGCCATTGAAGAGCGAGATCCAGCCGTCAGCATCGGCGGCCGGAATTTCGGCTTTAGCAGGCTTGTCTTCGGCAAAGGTTACATTCGACAGGATGCTGAGCGTCAACAGGGCACAAAATTTGGAGATGGTTTTCATAATGGGTGACTACACCATGATAGTTGCTCTCTACTCAAGACATTTACTTTTGCGACGATGGGGATGAGCCCTTCGATCACTTTCAGGATACCAGGTTGTCAATGTTTCCAATTGTTGCCCCTTACGCGGAGTCGGGGTCAGCCCATCACGCCAGGAGCTCGTGGATCACGTTGCCGGCCACGTCGGTCAGGCGGAAATCGCGGCCGTTGAAGCGGTAGGTCAACTGCTCGTGGTCAATTCCGAACAGGTGCAGGATCGTGGCGTGCAGGTCGTTCACTCCGACACGATTCTCGACGGCCTTGTATCCGAACTCATCGCTCGCGCCATAGTGCACGCCGCCCTGGATGCCACCGCCGGCCATCCACATGGTGAAGGCGTGGGGGTTGTGGTCGCGGCCCTTGCCGTCCTGCGCGTCGGAGGTGCGCCCGAACTCGCCGCCCCAGATGACGAGCGTGTCGTCGAGCATTCCGCGCGATTTCAAGTCCGCGAGCAGGGCGCCGATCGGCTGGTCGACGCTCTTCGCGGCGATGCGGTGGTTGGCACCGATGTCGTTGTGGCCGTCCCACGGCACGTCGGCCACACCGCCGCCGCCGCCGTTGGTTCCGGCGTAGAGTTGCACAAAACGCACGCCGCGCTCGACGAGACGGCGCGCAGTGATGCACTGGTTGGCGACCAGTTTCGTCTCGGCCTGATCGACGCCGTAGGCCTTCTTCGTCGCTTCGGATTCATCGTCGACGTCCATCGCCTCCGGGGCGGCGGTCTGCATCCGGTAGGCCAGCTCGAACGACTCCAGGCGCGCGGCGAGATCGGCCTCGTGCGGTCGCAACACCTGGTGCTTCTCGTTCATCGCCTTGAGGATGTCGAGCTGCGCGCGCTGCTGCGCCACGTTCATGCCATTGCGCCGCGCCAGGTTGCCGATCGGCTGGCCGCCGTCGATGGCGGTCGGCTGGTAGACTTTCGGCAGGAAGCCGGGCGACCAGATGGGCTTGCCACCGCGGGGCATGGCGCCGTGCAGGACGACGAAGGCGGGTAAGTTCTGGTTCTCGCTGCCGAGCCCATAGGTGAGCCATGAGCCGACGCAGGGCCGCCCCTGCAGGAACATCCCGGAGTTCATCTCCAGCATCGCCGGCGTGTGATTGTTCGACTGTGAAAAGCACGAGTAGATGAACGCCATGTCATCGACGTGCTTGGACACGTTGGGGAAAATTTCCGAGACCCACGTGCCGGACTGGCCGTGCTGCTTGAACTCGAACGGCGACTTCAAGAGCTTGCCGCTGGTGGTAAAGAACCCGGTCTTGGGATCGGCGCCCTCAAGCTTCATGCCGTCGTTTTTCTGCAACTCCGGCTTGTAGTCGAAGGTATCGACCTGCGACGGGCTGCCTGGCATGAACAGCCAGATCACCGACTTCGCCTTGGGCGCGAAATGGGGTCCGTGCGGCTGCAGCAGGTGGGGTGCCCCCGCAGCGCTGGCAGAGGAGAGCAGGCCTTGTTCCTTGAGAAGGTTGGCGAGCGCCAGAGACCCGCAGCCGAGGCCGGCGTTTCTGAGGAAGGAGCGGCGGGAGTGGAAGTTCTCGAAGGCTTGTTTCATTTTGATCTAGAACAATGTTAGTCGACAAAGATGAATTCGTTCAGGCACAACATCATCTGGCAGTAGTCGGCCACGGCGAGGTCCATGGCATCGCCAGCGCTGCCGTAGGAGGCCGCCTGGGCGTTGATGAATCCGACCATCTGCGCTTTTTCCTCAGCGGAGGGCGGTCGGGACAGGGCCAAGGTGTACGCCTGCTCGACGATCTGCTCTGGCGTGGTCTCGGCCGCGCCGCGGATACGTTTGGCGAACTTTTCAGACAGCTGGCGGGCCAGGGTAGAGTTCATCATCGCCAGCGCCTGCGGCGGGACCGTGGTGACGATGCGGTGGCCAATGCTCTGGATGGAATCGGGCGCGTCGAAGAGTTGCAACATCGGCACGAGGTTGCTGCGCTTCACGGTGAGGTAGATGCTGCGCCGCGGATTGGCTTCGTCGAGCGATCCCATCCCAAACATCTTCTTGTCCAACGATCCGCTAACGGCCAGCAGCGTGTCGCGGATGACTTCGGCTTCGAGGCGCTTTGCGCCGTGTCGCCAGCGGAGTGCGTTGTCGGGATCGATCTGCGCCGCGCGCGGGTTGATCTCGCCCGACTCGCGATAGGCCGCGCTGATCATGATCAGTTTGTGGATCGGCTTGAGCTTCCAACCACCGCGTATCAGTTCGGCGGCGAGGAAGTCGAGTAACTCAGGGTGCGTCGGCGCGAGGCCCTGCCTGCCGAAATCGCTGGGGGTCGCCACGATGCCGCGCCCCATGTGGTGCTGCCAGAGCCGGTTGACGATCACGCGGGCCAGCAGATGGCCGGCACCGTGTTGTTGATCTGTCAGCCAGTCGGCCAGCGCCACCCGTGGCGGACGCGGCGAATCTGCGGCCAGCCACCGATCCTCCGAGGTGCCGCCAGTCTCTAACACACGTAGAAACCCGGGCGTTGCCAGCTCGCCCTTGGAATTGGAATCGCCGCGGGTAAGGAAAAAAACCTTCCGCGTGTTGTCGCCAAAGTTGTAGGTTGCGCCGTCCTTCCGGGCGGCGAGAATCTTCGTGATGTCCGGCTTTGGCTGGCCCTTGAGATGTTCCTGCTCGGCCAGGTTCAGCGCGCTCCATTCGGAGTCGCTCGGCGCAAACCACTTCAGCAGTTCCTGCTTCTGCTGGTCGTTTCGCTGGTCGGCGGCCAGCTTGAGAATATCCTCGATGTTCTTCGGCACCGCCGGTTTGGTGCTGAAGTAGAATCCCGATGGCCCACTCGCATTCACGATCTTGACCAGCACGTGGTTGCTGCCCGCTTCCAACTGGAGCGTGACCTTGTCCTGATCGGGCGCCGCACCACCAGAGGTCTCATTCTGGAACACCGGCTTGCCGTTCAGGAACACTTTGATCGCATCGTCACGTCCCAGCGAGATCTCCACCGGGCGCTTCTCCGCCACCTCGATGGTGCGGTAGAGGTAGTTGGCGCTGTTGTCGCCGGTCAGCGTGTTGTGGACCTGGCCGTCCTGCCATTCGGGCCGCGGCGTCCACTTCAGATCGCCGTAGGTCTTACCGAGGTCGATCTCGTTCTCCGGGGCGAAGGCCTCGTCGAACGCCTTTTTGAAATCGGCTGCGGCGAACGGTCCGATCGCTTGCCAGGTTCCCAGCTTTTCCTCGGCCGGCGGTTCGGATTCTCGCTTTGCCAGGTATTGATCCAAGCGCGCTGGCAGCTGCTCCTTCTCGAACTTGTCGCGCGCATCGACAAAGGGTTTGTGTTCCGCGTCAAATTTTTCCTGCGCCGCCTTGGTGCCGGTCGCATCGGGATCGTAGTCGAAATCTTGAAATCCGGTCTCGGCGAAACAGGCGACGAAGCGGTAGTAGTCGTGGGTGGGCAGCGGATCGTATTTGTGATCATGACAGCGCGCACAACCGACGGTTAATCCGAGCATCGAGGTGCCAATGGTGCCGACGACATCGTCGAGCTGTTCATAGCGGCTGCGCTCGCGCTCCTTCTCGGTCTGCTGCGAAGTGAATGGGCCTGCGGCGAGGAAGCCGGTCGCGGCCTGGGCCAGATAATTGTCCGGCTCGATCTGGTCCCCAGCGATCTGCAGTTTGACGAAGCGATCGTAGGGCATGTCCTCGTTGAGCGCCTTAATAATGAAGTCGCGATAGTGGAACGCTCCCGCTCGATCCTGGTCGAAGGCGTAGCCGTTGCTCTCCGCGAAGCGGGCCAGGTCGAGCCAGTGGCGGGTCCAACGCTCGCCGTAGTGCTCGCCGGCCAGCAGCCGATCGATCAGACGTTCATAGGCGTCGGTTGAAGAATCAGCCACGAAGGCGTCCACGTCGGCCGGTTCTGGCGGCAATCCCCACAGGTCAAAATAGACACGGCGGACGAGTGTGCGGCGGCTCGCCTCCTGGTTGGGCGCAAGCCCCTTCGCTTCCAGTGGTGCGAGGATGAAGCGATCCACATCGTTGCGCACCCACGCCGCGTCCATCACCTGCGGGGGCGTGGCGGCCTTGAGCGGCTGAAAGGACCAGAACGCGCGGCCGGCATCGATATCGATCGCTGCTTTGGCCCGCGGCTCCTGGGCGAAGGCGGCTAGCGGGGCAAGCAGGAAGCAGAAGAGGGCGGCGGGGGAAACTTGATTCATGGCTGCGCGGTTTCGCTCAAGGCTTCACGACGAGAAACTGAAAGCACACTGGTGCACCCAGTTCAAATTTCGTCCCATTCGGTGTCAGTGCGCCGGTGCTCTGGTCGATCTCGAATCCGATCACGCTGTCGGAGTTCTGGTTGCCAACGATCATCCAACGGCCGCTCGGGTCGATGCCGAAGCTGCGGGCGGTCTTACCGCCAGTGGATGTGTGGCCGACGAGTGTGAGCTTGCCCGTCTGCGGATCGACGGAATATCCGGCGATGTTGTCGGGGCCGCGATTCGAGCCGTAGAGGAATTTTCCGGACGGATGCATGATGAGTTCGGCGGTTGATCCTGCCTTGCCGCTGAAATCATTGGGCAGGGTGGAAATTGCCTGGATCTGTTGCAGGACGCCGAGTTTGGCGTCGAAGCTGAAGGCGGTGACGCTCATCGCCTTCTCATCAATGTTGTAACAGAACTTGCCATCAGGACTGAAGGTCAGATGGCGCGGGTGGGTTTCGGCGGTGGTCGCAGCGAACGGCGGACCGTTGGCGGCGAGCGCGCCGGTGGTGGCGTCAAAACGATAGGAATAGATGCGGTCGAGCCCGGCATCGCAGCTCAGTGCAAAGCGATTGCTGGGATCGAAACCGCAATGGTGGGCATGCGGTTTCTGGTTGTCACCAAGGGTGGAATGCTGATCCACCCAGGCCGACGGCGAGAGTTTCCCGTCTGCGGCGATCTGGAGACTCGACACGCTGCCACTGCCGTAGTTGGAGACGAGAATCGTCTTGCCCGTCTGATCGATGGCGAGATGGCAGGGGCCGCTCCCGTTCGGCTCCTGCGTGTTGAGAGCCGTCAATTTTCCGCCTTGCCCAATCGAAAAGCCAGTGACTGCGCCACCTCCCTTGTAGGGGCCACTTTCTCCGACGGCATATAAGAATTTTCCGCTCGGGTGAATCGTCACCCATGAGGGATTGATCATCTCCGCAGCCAGTTCCGGGGCACTCATCGAGCCCGTTTTCGGATCAAGGCGGCAAACGTAGATCCCTTTGCTCTTCTCCCCCGTGTAGGTCCCGATAAAGACCAGGGTGGAGCCGGGCTCGGCGGCACTGAGCGACGATGAGGCGAGCAAC
>JBLHKS010000075.1:0-29314 GCA_047620505.1 Verrucomicrobiales bacterium
TTCCCACGGCGGTTTATGTCTATACCGAGCAGAGCACGGATCTTGGCTTGCAGCTCAATGATCTTGTCTCGGGGCTGAGGGGCAAATTCGAGATCGACGATTCGTTCAATGTGCTCAAGTTCCGCACCGACGAGTTTAAGATCTCGTTCCTCTCATCTCATATCCGAGATTTCTGACAGACTCACATCCGGCCGTGTCCGAATCGCTTGCTATTGACCTGGTTTCGGGGAAGTCGAGGCGAAACGACTACCGCAAAAATCCCAACCCTCCGATCTTGCATCGCAAGGAGTTGTTCCTCCTCGATGATTATCCGATAGGTCGTTTGTTTTCAGGGCACTCAATCGCGGAGGAGAAAGCCGGTTTGTTCGCCGAGCCTCAGACCATTGGGTTCCGATGGAACTGGGAGAAACAGGAGATCTGGACAATTCCATGGAGAAAGTAATCAGGGCAACAACACTGATCGAATCGAGGCACTCGCATCGAAGAATCCGTTTTCAGGTGGGGCGCAAGCTGTTCGCATCATCCTTGGAGGCGGATCGAGAGTGAAAAAATCGAGTGCGCGCGTCCCCTTTCTTGTTTCTTTTCCGGGGCTCAATCATACTGTCTCCGAAAGAAATTTAGAATTCCAGAGACCCAATGAGCGGAAGCAAGAAAACAGATCTGACGATTCTCGGCCATAACGTCAAAAATCTACCGAAACGGCCAAATTTGGCCAAATTGGAGACATTTAAAAACCAGTTTCCGAAGCGGAATTACGAGATTGCGATCGATTGCCCCGATTTTACTTCACTGTGCCCGGTGACCGGGCAACCAGATTTCGCCCGACTCACGATTACCTACGTTCCGAGCAAGCTTTGTGTCGAAACCAAGTCGCTCAAGATCTATCTGAACGCGTTTCGCAATGAACCCTCGTTCAACGAGGAGATTGTGAATCGTGTTCTTGAGGACCTGGTGAACGGGATCGCGCCTCGGGAAATGAAAGTGGTGGGCAATTTCGCGCCACGGGGCGGCATTTCGCTGACGATATCGGCTCAGCATCCCGATCCAGCAGTCTGAACAATCCTTATTTATGAAAGTCATTGTCTTGCTGAGCGGAGGAATGGATTCCGTCGCAGCCTTGTATCAAGCTCGCACGGAACACGAAGTGGTTGCGACCCTCAGTTTTGATTACGGCTCCAAGCACAATCACAAGGAGATTCCTTTCGCCAAGCTTCACAGCGACGAACTAGGCGTCCCCCATCAGACAATCAATCTGGACTTCGTTGATCAGCTTTTCAAATCAGACCTTCTCCAGTCCGGCGGCGAGATTCCTGAGGGCCACTACGAAGAGGCAAATATGAAATCGACGGTCGTCCCGTTTCGGAATGGCATTATGCTCTCTATTGCAGCAGGACTAGCCAATAGCCACGGAGCTGAGGGACTCGTCATTGCTGCGCATGGCGGGGACCACGCCGTCTACCCCGACTGCCGTGAAGAATTCATGAAGGCCATTGGCGATGCCATCCGTCTTGGTACGGATCCGATGGATGCAGAGGATAACCCTGCGGTGCAACTCCTTCGCCCTTTCATCGCCATGCGCAAAGAAGATATCGCTGCTCGTGGTCATGAATTGAATGTGGACTTCGCAAAAACCTGGTCCTGCTACAAAGGCGGCGACATCCATTGCGGCAAATGCAGCACCTGCGTGGAGAGACGAGAAGCCTTCGACCTAGCTGGTCTAGCAGACCCTACTGAGTATCTTGGGACCGGCCCCCTTCCGTCGAAGCCATCTGCGTAATTTCAAATGTTCATCTCCGAAATTTTCTATTCGATTCAAGGCGAGGGCGAACTGACCGGCGTCCCTTCGGTTTTCATTCGAATTTCGGGCTGTAATCTCCGCTGCCGTTGGTGCGACACGAAATACGCTTCATGGGATCCCGAGGGCGATGACATGAGTCTCGAAGACATCCAGGCCGAGGTTCGCAAATACTCATCAAGGCACTGCGTCGTTACCGGTGGAGAACCCATGGTCGCCAAAGGTATTCACGACCTTCTGAGGGCGCTGAAGGAAGATGGTTATCACTTGACGATCGAGACGGCCGCTACGATTTCACCCGAGGGAATCGCGTGCGATCTGGCCTCTCTCAGTCCGAAGCTGAGCAACTCGACACCTCACTCCGGTGAGATTGCTGAGGGCTGGATCGAGAAGCACGAAAAACTCCGTCTTCAGCCCGAAGTCATCCGTGCATGGATTGACCGATATCCCTTTCAACTCAAGTTTGTCATCGCGGACGCTGGGGATCTCGACGAGATCGAGAGACTGTTGGCGCAGATTGATCGGGACATCCCACCACACAAGGTCCTGCTCATGCCAGAGGGCGTTTCGACGGCTACGATCAGAGGGAGGGACGAGACTTTGATCGACCTCTGCAAGCAACGTGGCTACCGTTACTGCAATCGGCTCCACGTGGAGATGTTTGGAAATACACGAGGAACTTGAATTCTATGCCTTACCGAATCTGCAAAACCATCGATATTGAGAACGGCCACATGCTCTCGAAGCATCCAGACAAGTGCCAGTTCCCGCACGGACACACACGGAAAGTCGAATTCGTTCTCGAAGCGGTCGACCTCGATGTGAACGAAATGGTCTGCGATTTCAAGATTGTCAAACAAGCTGTAGAGGACTACCTCGACACGCTGGATCACGCCATGTGCATGAACACGGACGATCCGGCCTACGCTGAATTCAAGGAGCGCTACGGCGAGCGTGTCATTGGGTTCGAGTCTCAGGACCCGACCACCGAAGTCATGGCGAAGGTGATCCACGACACCTTCAATCGGAATTTGGCGGACTATGCTGCTCGACCGGACAAGCGTTACCCGTTTCGAGCGAGTGTTAGGGTCGTCAAAGTCAGGGTTTGGGAGACAGCGACGTCGTGGGCGGAATATTTTGGATAAGGAAATTCTGATGCCCGAACAACTATTGCCAGATATTCAGGCGACCGGTGATGAACGCGGAATAGCGATTGATCGCGTAGGAGTCTCAGACCTCGAGTACCCGATTCAAGTCATGGATGCTGAGGGAAACCCGATCCCCGTGGCAGCGAAGATTTCCATGTCGGTCCATCTCCCGCACCATTTCAAAGGCACTCACATGAGCCGCTTTCTGGAAGTGCTTTCGAAGCACGAGGGGGAAATCACAATGCGGACCCTTCCCAATATTCTTCATGACCTTAAAGATCGCCTGGACGCGGAGAGCGCCCACATCGAGGTCGGTTTCAGTTACTTCATCACCAAGCAAGCGCCGGTGACCAAGATGCCAGCGAAAGTCCGGTGCCATTGCACGTTCATTGGGGAGTCTAATGGGTCTAATGACGAATTCATCCTTCGCGTGGAAACTCCAGTCACCACCCTTTGCCCTTGCAGCAAGGAGATCAGCGCCCGCGGGGCACACAACCAGAGAGGTTACGTGACGACAGAGGTGAAACCTGCGAAGAAAACTGACGGAACCTGGGAACTCATCCTGATTGAGGAACTCGTCGACGTTGCCGAACGCTCGGGTTCTTCGCCCATCTACGCCCTTCTGAAACGCCCGGACGAAAAGTACGTCACCGAAGAGGCCTACGACAATCCGGTCTTCGTCGAAGACGTGGTGCGGAATGCCGCGGCGATTCTGCGCGAAGACAGTCGCATCGCTTCATTCACTGTGAAAACGGTCAACCACGAGAGCATTCACGATCATAACGCCTTTGCTATCGTGTCTTCTGGGGGATAAATATCACGCATGGGGAACGCTGAACCGGAGTATTGGGGGGCGTTGGATCTGATCTGCCGAGGTTTTGAGGCGCACATGAACGGTGCCGGAGCAAGGGAGTTGAGAAAACATTCCCGTAAGACTCCGAGGCCGCTGCCGGGTGACCGGGAAATAATGCGCCGGATTGTCATTGCGATTTCGTACAGTCAGGGAGCCCAATCCAAACTCGTGACCGGTCTGATCGATGATCCGATCTTCTCGGTGGCGTTTGTTGATTTTGACATTGCCGGCCTAGCGAATCAAAATCCCGAGACACTCAGGCAGCGCTACTGGACGCGCCTTGGTTACCTACGATTTAAAAAGAAGATCGACCGCATTATTCGCTGTGCCCAGGTGTTGAAGTTGATCATATCCGAGTGCGGTAACTTCGCCACCTACCTGAGTTCTTTCAAGATTCCAAGACGCCTCAACGCCGAGACCGACATCAGCAAATTCTGGAGCGGTTTTACCGCGTTGCGCCAAGATCTCCGTGCTCGTGACATGCCATTTTTCCGGCAGACAACATCCCTGCTGCAGTTACTGCTCGATCTTGATTACGACTCCGTTAAGCCGGATTTGATCGTGATGCGTTTGGCACGAAGAATCGGAATGGTTGAGTTCGAAATCGGCGAGGCGTATTTGCAGATAGTTGTCCGCGGTTTTCAGAAGTATGCGGTTGCCAGAGGCGTGCGGCTCTCGGCTATCGATCTCCAAGTGCTGGCCTTCGGCGGGCAATCCAACGCTCGTGGACTGTTGGACCAAAGTTTTTGTCCATCATCAGATCCTTGTCAGAAAACAGATTGTCTGGTTGGAAGCAGTGGGCTTTGTAAAGCTCGTATGAGAAAAGAGTAATTCTTCGTAGTTTGCCCGTCGAGAAACCTCATCCTGCTCTCCTGCGTCAGCACTAAGATTGTCGACATTGACGAGTTGTTTATTTTGGAAGATTTTTGACGACGCTGCAACGTTCACTTGTTCACGAGAACAAGTTGAAGAAAAACATATTACGGAGCGACGGGATTTCGCGGCGTGCCATTTTTGCCCTACCTGTTGACTCACTTTTAGCATCGACAAAGCCGACAGGAAGCAAGAGCGTCCATATGGGGTCTGTGAGCGTTGTGGTTTTGGTAAAGGGCTCACAGGGAATGCCCCCTTTTTGGGTAGCATAAATGGATTTTTATTGAAAACGGTAGACGTTGAAATTCAACGAGGAAATTCTTTTAGAGGGATGATTGGGAGCTTTATTCGAAGCAAGCGACGCCGGGAACTCGGCGTCGGCAAAATGATCGGTGACGGCGCGGCCATTGAAATTGAATTCTTCGACTCGCCGGTAGAATCCGAGCGATACAGTATCATCGAAAGGAGTTCCGCTGTTGAGCGCGTGACGTTGCCGCCCCAGACCCGCGTCTATTACTTCGATCAGAAAACAGGCAACTGGCGCATGGGACGCATTGAGAGTCATGCGGATGATCACTGCCAAATCGCGCTGCCGAACCGCATCAGCGTATCCATTCCGGAGCGGGAGGCATATATTCGCTGGAACAAACCCATCAAAGACCCGAGTGAGCACCTTGCCGCGCGTGTTTGCGAAACGCCTTTTTTTCACAGCGGGCGCGCGGACTTGCTCAGATCATTCGTGCGTCAGCGGGCCGCCTCCTGCGGAATGACAGCGATATTGTCGGCCCCAATCGTTCTTGAGCGACACCAGGTGGAGGTTGTGCGTCGCGTTCTTCAGGATCCGGTGCAACGATATCTGCTCGCGGACGAGGTCGGTCTTGGAAAAACAATCGAAGCCGGCGTCATCATTCGCCAATACGTCCTCGATCATTTGAACGATCACCAGGTCCTGGTCATCGTGCCCAGGACGCTGGTCGACCAGTGGAAGTCCGAGCTTTCCATACGCTGTCAATTGGACGAGCGGTTTGGCCACAACCTGACCATCGTCGCGTTGGAGGATATCTCTGAAATGAGTTTGGAAGAACTTGCCGCAGGGATGGTCGTCGTGGACGAGGCGCATCAGGCGGTAAAGGGTTGGGAACAACCGGAGGGCTCCCCTCTGCGAAAGCGCTTTGAAACCCTCCGCGCGATTACCGAGCCGCAAGTCGCGCCCCGACTTCTTTTACTGTCCGCGACGCCGGTTCGCCGCAATGAAGATGGTTTCCTCGCGCTGCTCCATCTTTTGGATCCAGCCGTCTACAGTCTGAATGACAGGGATTCGTTTCGTGAAAAAGTGGCGAAACGTCAGGACCTAGCGGATCTATTCTATGCTTTTACGGAGGAGCAACAGAGCTATTTTCTCGAGGGGATGCTCGATCAATTGGCGGAGATGTTTCCCCGCGACAAGAGGCTTCTGAGCCTTCTGGATCATCTTCGGCCATGGTTGGATTTGTCCGTTCCAGAGGACGCCGGGGAACGAAGGGCGGCAATACGGGATGTTCGATCCCATCTCAGCGAGACGTATCGCCTGCATCGCCGTTTGCTGCGCAATCGTCGCTCCGCCGACGTTGAAGGATTGCTCCCGGGGAGATCGGGGGTGACTCAATCTTACTACACCGATCCCGCGGCCAGACTGGTCGAGCAGGGGCTCGAAAAATGGCGGGCCGCTGCCGCGTCGGAGATCTGGAATCGCGAGGACTCGGAGGAGGCGCGAGCGTTAAAGAGAATTTTCCTCATTCTGCTGCAAGCCGCCGGGAGCGATCTGCGCGCGTTTGCGTGGCTCGTGGCGGAACGGATGTGCCCAGGGCAACCTCAGACCGAGCGCTTCGGCAGGTTGATAGAGGACGAAGGAGTCCAGGTCCTTCAAGTGCATCCCCATTTTCAGGAGGAGTATACCATACTGAGTGAGATGTACAAAGCGGCGAAAGGACGAAATTCGAATCAATGCCGCATTGAACATATCGGTTCGATCGCGAAGGAGCGGGTGACCTTGGGCTTTCGTGTCGTGGTTTTTGCGTCGAGTCCCGAATTGGCGGATCAACTTTTTGAATTCCTGAGTCGATCCAACAGCGTTCTGGTCTTCCGACATCAGTTGGAGGACACCGACTGGCGCTCTTTTTGTGATGTGACCACTGAGGGAGTTCTGATTTGTGACAGCGCCGCGGAGGAAGGGCTAAACTTGCAAGGCGGGAAGACCTGCATGATC
Source organism: Verrucomicrobiales bacterium (assembly GCA_047620505.1). Classification (GTDB taxonomy): domain Bacteria; phylum Verrucomicrobiota; class Verrucomicrobiia; order Verrucomicrobiales; family DEV007; genus JBLHKS01. The sequence continues at coordinate 6,915 of JBLHKS010000075.1, forward strand.
CACGCGGATATCCCGCTGTCGCCGAACTCTTTGGAACAGCGCATGGGCCGATTGGATCGGTTCGGAGTTGGGCATCCCGTGATTTCGCTGGCGCCTGTCCCTGAGGAATGTCCCTATCAGGAAGCATGGTTGGTGTGTTTGACCGACGCCTATTCGGTATTCTCGCGCTCGATCGCCGCTTTGCAATATGTGGTGGAAGACGAGATGCGCGAACTGTCAGACTCTCTACTGTTCGATGGCGAAACCGCCTTGCGCGAGTCCAACCGCCGACTCCGAGGCGACGAAGGCAAGTTGCAAAAGGAACTGGACGCCATCCGGGCTCAAGACGAACTCGATTCCATCGACGTGGTCATAGACGATAACGCAATCGATTTGACTTCGAGGATTGAAACCTTCGAGGAGGACGCCGGCATTTTTCAGAAATCTGTGAGAGCTTGGCTCGGCGGAAGGCTACACTTCATTTGTGTTGGCGAACGGGAACCGACGGACAATGTTGTCCGCTATCATTATTCTCAATCGGGACGGGGACGCCCAACACTGATGTCGGCGCTCGACTTCCATTTTTGGTTTGCGCGATCCGTGGAACGTGGCGCAAAACATCCCTATTTCCCACCTCCTCTGACTTGGGCGCTGAGTTTTTCTCGCGAGACGGCACGTTCCAGGAAAGTTGGTTTAGGCAGGATTGGAAATCCCGTGGTGGATTGTCTCCACGAACACTTGAAATGGGACGATCGGGGCACTTGCTTTGCGTTCTGGCGAGTTTCCGATCGGTTGGAGACATCGGAGGTTCAACTGTTCCTGCGCTTCGATTTCGTCATCGAGGCCGGATTGGAAACCGTTTCCAGACTGGCGGAGGAGCGTCCAGAGTTGAGCGAGGCGGCGCTGCGACGGCGCGCCGACGCGGCGTTTCCCCCAATCGCCCGAACACTTTGGCTCAGCGAAGATCTCGAGGAACCGGATGAAGTCACGCTGGCGGATCTGGAATTGCCGTATGAAAGACACGACAAGAGCGTCAACATCAATCAAGACCGTTGGCCGTTGGTGGAAGCGAAATTCGACCTTGCAAACTGGCCTTATCACTGTCGCGCCGCCCGGGAAACCGCTGAAGAGGCGGTAGTTCGCCTGGCGGATCTGACACAATTGACAGGTGAACTGTCGACGCGTCTCGAGTTGGAAACTGCGGTTGTCAAGGAGCAGTGCCAGAGTCGCATCGAAGCGCTTTCTGCGTTCCCTCGAGAATCGGAACTGGCCCGGGAGGAATTGGCTCTGGAAATGAGCGTCCGGGATGCCCTGATGAGCGCCATCCAGAGACCTGGTGTTCGACTGGATGCGACCGGAGCGATTTTCCTCGCCGGCGTCGCCCTCGAGGAAATGACATCCGGATGAGCTTTCAGCAGATCAGCGCGATTCTGAGGAGTTGGCCCCGAGTAGAGATTCCCGTCGGACCATTTGAGGACGTTCCGTGCGAACGGTTGAGACTCGTTCTGAGCGCGCTTCAGGAAGGATCTTCGCCGGTTGGCGCCGCCGATCTGGCGAACCTGGTCCGACACGTCGTCCGCAGCGAAGCGGCTAGGTTTGACGGCCATCCTCGATTGCACCTGCCCTGCGAAACACCCTGGCCGACCCGGGAGGAGTGGAAGACCTTTGGCTGCTTTGTCACCGATGCGCCGGAGAGTGGATTCTGCACGATCGAAGCGCAGGAATGGTTGCCCGATTGGCTCGAACACAAATCTCGCTGGCCGCCATACCGGGATGCCGAGGCGGGAGAACCGCGGCGACGCCAACAACCCGTGCCCGCCGATCCGGCCATTCGCGAGGCCTTCAACTTGGAGCAGTATTTGTCGGAAGCACAAGCGGACGCCCTGCGCGGAGTGGTTCTCGCTCCATCCGGATCGGTGACTGTGGTTGCATTGCCCACGGGCGCAGGAAAAAGTCTGGTGGGGCTTTCAGTTGCGGTTCTGGGTTCAACGGTTGGCGTCACCGTTGTCGTCGTGCCCACGATCGCCCTGGCCTATGACCAGGCATTCCAGGCGCGACAAATGTTACCCGGCAATACGATCGACGCCTGGCGGAGTGAACTGAAACCGGATGAGCGCAATGCCATTCGCCAACGGATTCGCGATGGCCAACAACGGATCATCTACGCCGCGCCCGAAAGCATCGTCGGAGCATTGGCCGGCGCCCTCTACGCCGCCGCGCAGCATGGCCTGTTGCGAGGATTTGTTGTCGACGAGGCGCATCTGGTGGCGCAGTGGGGCAATGGCTTTCGTCCGGATTTTCAGGCAATGAGCGGCCTCTGGCAGCAACTGCGCCTGAATTGCCCGCCTAACCGCGCTTTTCGCACGGTTTTGATGACGGCCACGCTGACCGAAGAATCTCATCGCACACTCCAGACTTTTTTCGGGCCTGCGGATCGCATCGAAACCCTGGCCTCTGTTCACCTTCGCCCGGAACCCGATTACTTCATCGCGCAATGTCGAAATTCACGGTCCACTCCTCGACAAGACGCCGCCGCCAACAATCACGAACCGGCAAACAACCGCCTGCCGGAACAGGAAGCGAGCGTGTTGGAAGCGCTGCGCCATGGACCGCGTCCGGCAATCCTGTACGTCACGGAGCGAAAGGAGGCAGATTGGTGGTTCCGACGTTTGCGGCAGGAAGGATGGAGCAGGGTGGACTGCATCCACGGAGGCACGTCTGGAGGGCATCGAGAACGAGCCATCGACGCCTGGCGAAAAAACAAGATTGATTTGATGGTTGCCACATCGGCCTTTGGACTGGGCATGGACAAAAGCGATGTGCGCCTTGTCATCCATGCCTGTGTGCCGGAAACCGTGGATCGTTTCTACCAGGAAGTCGGAAGGGGCGGACGCGACGGGAACGCGTCCCTCTCCGTGCTGCTTTGGACGCAAAAGGACCGTAAGGTCGCGGAATCCTTGAGCAACCCAACCATCATCACTGAGGAACTGGGCTTGGAACGCTGGAAGGCCATCCTGCACGACAGTGAGTGGGATGGTGAAACCCTGTTGGCCAATCTCCACGCATTGCGTCCCGGAATGACATGGGAGAGCAAGGCGAACATGGGATGGAACCTAAAAACTTTGCTGCTATTGGCGCGCGCGGGAGCCTTGACAATCGAGAGTCGCCGCCCGCCGGAACTGAACCGGGATGAAAACGAGAACGAACTTGAGTTTGAGAAACGGCAGGCGAAAGAGATGGAGAAGTATTGGTCTCTTTGCCCCGTGCGCGTGCAGGCTCCGAAAAATCTGCTGTCGACGGAATACTGGGAGACGGTCATCGCGCGCAGTCGCGATGAATCGTTCGCCACGGCCAGGGCAAATTGGTTGCGCATGACCGAAGTGCTCGAGGGACGGTGCGATCTGAAATGCATCCTGCAAGAAGTTTATCGGGTTCCCGACGTCGGCATCGAAGTGGGAGAGGGAAGCGAGGGTTTGCCAGTCCGCCCTCCAAGCCGTCTATGCGGGGAACTCTCCGATTCCCTGTGCCGATTGGTCCCCAAGGTCGGTCTGCCGATATTGATTGTCACCTACCGTCCTACTGAAGACTGGCGCCGGGAAGTTCTGCGCGTAGTAACGCGCCTCGTGAAACTCGGCATTCGGGAGATCGCCGCGCCAGAGTCCTGGCGTTCCGGATCCGAGTCGTTGAAAGGCCTCCATCGGGACGCTCCGGAGGGATTTCTTATCGTGCGCGAAATCACGGAAACGGATCCGCACGGATATGACGGTTGGCCTTTGCCGCGTGTGAGCATTATTGCCCCCGCCTCGCCGCCAGTCCCAATATTCGATCATTTGCTTCTGCTTGAACGTCCTTTCCACTTAGTATTCGCGCCGATGGACGCTCCGGACGCGCGGCATCCCAATCGTAAGATTGGGGACGTTTCCCCGCCGCAAACGATGCGTTCCGACACGCTGGAGAACCTGTTGCAACAATGAGCCTGCTAAACCTGACAAACGATGGAACACGTGGAACACTTACGGCGATCTATAGATTGCTTCTCTCCGAGGGTTCCACGGATCGCGATCGACTGCTTGGATTGTGCGCGCCCGAGGAAACTTGCGACCCGAAGCACGCGCGCGACACGCTCCGCACTTGGGTGGAGTTGGGTCTCTTCGAGCAATCTTCGAAAAACAAGATATCCATAAGCGGTCACTTGCCGAAAAAGGAACGAGGGGAAGATCTGCTCCCCATGTGGGCCTGCCGCCGGGCGCTCGCGGAAGAGAACAATGAACGATTGTGGGAGTCGGAAAATTCGCGTTGCGCCGATTTCACGAGAGCGATCGCATGGCTTCTGGCTCAGGATGTGTATGAGGCTGAGTATGGATCCTGGGATGTGGTTCAACCGATCATAAAAACTCAAACGCCCGGAAACGACAGTATATTCGGACAAAACGATACCCGGTGGACCGGCCTGCGGGCTTGGGTTCCGTACCTGGGATTTGGATACATGGGCAACAAGAAAGGGGCACCCCTGATCGTCGACCCGACCGAAGCGCTGCGTCACGCTTTACCCGCCATGTTCGGAAGAAAGACCACCCTAGACGCGGACGAATTCGTCGCCGCCGCCGCAAAAAGCGTGCCCGTGCTCGACCACGGCGTTTATCGGTTGGCGGTCGAGGAGAAACTCTTAGAGAATCAATCGCCGGATGCGTGGCATCCTCTCCCCCCGGAGCAATTGTCCACCAGTGTCAGTCGCGCCCTGTTGCGACTGACTTCAGATGGAACGCTGCACGGAGAAAAGCGCGCGGACGCGTCCGCGCGGGCGCACCTCACCGGACGGGGGCGCGCCGTTTTCCGTGACTTCTCACACTTCAGCTTCAGTTCAAAACTACTTTCCTGAAACACCATGGCATTTTCACTGAAAGACTATTGGCCCAGCGAAGAGCACTGTGACGAGTGCCTGATCACCGAGGCCGAGACGGCGGATGTAGCGGTCTTTCTCGCGGTTCATCAACCGATGCGCCTCACCCGACGTCCTTTGCATTCGAACGACGCGGATAAAGAGATCGAAAAACGCGAAGCGGATTTGCTCAAGGCCCTGATGACGGAGAACCTCCCTTCGGGCACGCTGCTGCTCCCCATCGTGGGAAACGCGGGCGTGGGCAAGTCGCACATGATCCGGTGGTTGGACGCCCACCTGCGAAACCGTGACGACGGCGTTCCGCGCCACATCGTCCGCATTCCGAAAAGCGCCAGTCTGCGGCGCGTGCTCGAACTCATTCTGGAGGGCCTCCCAGACAAACACTACAAGGCGCTTCGCCACGAACTCACTTCCGCGCGGATGCCGCCGGATTTGTTGACGGCCACGTTCAACCTGCTGGCAAAACTGCTGATCGCCCTCGAACGCGCATACAAGGAAGCGTGCGCCAGAATCTCCACCGGCAAGGAGCGTGCCGACGATCGCGAACGCATGGCCCATTGCGATCGGCGAGGCCTGCCGGCGCTGCTGCAGGACGTCGAAGTAAGCGCTCACTTCAAGAACTACGAAGGCGACCAAAAAGGTGTTCTCGCGCGAATCGCCGAGCGTTGTATGCAGGGATCGCTTGCGGTGGACGGTCCCGCAAACCAATTCACGGAATCCGATCTCATATTCGACGACAGCCTGGAACAAAACAAACTCTCGGCCGCAGCCAGGCTACATCTGGCTAACCTTAACCGGAACCAGGGCCGCGCCCGAAAAACCGCGGTGGATATCCTGAATGACGCGGTCGATCCAGCGATCGGGGAGTTGCTGGATTTTGGCGGAAATTCGCTGACTGACCTGTTCGTGAAGATACGGGAGCAGTTACTCAAAGACGGCAAGGAACTCGTCCTTCTGGTGGAGGACTTTGCCGCTCTTGCCGGCATTCAAGGCAGCCTGCTCGACGCCATGATCCGTGAGGGAATCCGGGACGGACGCCAGCAACTGTGCGTCATGCGAACGGCTCTGGCCGTTACCGAGGGTTACCTTGCGAACCGCGAAACCGTGCTCACACGCGCTCAATACGAGTGGCGAATCGACGAGCGACCGTTCGCGAGCGACGAGGAGGCCATCGACACGTTCTCCAATTTTGTCGGAGGATACCTGAACGCGGCGCGTTGGGGCAGAACCCACCTGGAGAAGGCGTTCGAGAAGCGCGACAAAGACGCCGCAGATCTGCAGGAATGGCTGCCTGACTTCGATGAACAGCGACACGGCGATCTTGCCCCGGAAGACGCATCGAGGCTGAAGGCGTTTGGTTGCTCGGAACGCGGAAAGCATCCGCTGTTTCCATTCAATTCAGAGGCGATTCATCAATTGGCGCGCCGCCATTTACGGGAAGGTTCCGCCTTTGTGTTGAACCCGCGGAAACTGCTCAACTTCATTCTTCGTGAGACCCTTATTGGCAACCGCACATTGTTCGATTCCGGCGCGTTTCCGCCGGCGGGTTTTCATCACTTCAATCGCAGCCAATTGGCGCTGTCCGTATCCCTTGAAATTTCGAAACGCGCTGATTCGAGTCGGATCGACCGTCTCGCATCGCTTATTTTTCATTGGGCGGACGACCCGCAATCCGCCGCTGAAGCCGCGTGTCTGTCCGATTTGGTTTACGAAGCATTCGACCTGGCGTCCATCAAATGGTCGGCAAAACCCGAAAGACAGCCTCGGTCGACGAAAACCGAGACGAACAAGGCTGCGGATTCCAAGCGAGAGGAGCAGAAGCGACGAGATCCATGGGAGCAAAAACTTCAAGATTGGCGTGGAAAGAAAATAATCACCCAGGCAAATGCCACACATATCAGGAAGTGGTTGGCCACCGCCATCGGCGAGTGGATCGATTGGGAGTCATTGCTAATCAAGCCATACCTGATCGATCCCGCGAGGATCGCCCTTCCCTGGGCCACCACGGGCAATCCCACTCCGGCCAGTACCATGGCGGCAGCCATCACTGAAAAGGAATTGGAGGACGAGACGCGAGCGGATCAATTCTACACCGCAATCAAGGCGGTCATCCGTATCCATGGCGGCGCGACCGGCGGGCACAATTGGAACTACCCAGGCGGTGAGGAAGAGAGCGCCGCCTACTCGAATCTCATCGACAAGATGGCCGGGCAGACCGCGGATTGGCTTCGGCGGGAGGCTCACTCACTCCCGGCGGAGGGCATTCGCACACTGGCTCAAGCTTTGCTCGTGGGCGGACGATTGTTGGGAATGGAGGGAGCGACGAGCAACGGGGACGCGGAAAATCTGGGGGTGCTTTTCGCTCCGGCGACTTTCGATGAAAACGAGTCATTTGACTCCGGGGATCAATGGAACCGATTGCAGGTTGGAGCCCGAGGATTTAGGCGGGAAGCGATCGAGTTGTTGAAATGCCTGGTGTCGGCCCGTCGGGGTGCTTCGGGAACTGAGCAGGCCATCGATGCTTCTCAGTTACTGTCGGCAGTTCGCGATATACGCGGTTCCTGGGTGATGCCGGAGAAAGTGGATCTCGATCATTTTAGGGATCACATGCCTTTGCAGAAGCATATACGAGACCTGCGAAATTTGCTGAAGAACGCAGCAAAACAACGGGGCGGCGAACTGAAGGCATGGCGTGCCGAGATTGATTCCTGGCTTGGTTCGGACTTCGACGTGCATGGCGTCGTTGAGGAGTTGAAGCAGACCGCCCTGATCGCCCACCAGGCCGCCGTCTTCCGACCCAGCAATTTCACCTATGAAAATCTGCGGGATTCGCTCAACAAATTGCCTGAATGCCGCCTGAAAGAAACCCTGGAACTGGCCGGGAAGGCGGATCAGGGAAAAGACTTCGGCGTCGTTCTTTCGGCGCTGGCCCAGGCCGACACTCGTTGCGAGCAAATCTCCAGGAGAATTTTGAAACAATACGAGGACTTCTTGCGAGCGACAAGCGAAGCAGTCGACGACAAACTCGCGACAGCGCCGCCGGGTGTGACAGAGGAAGGAAACCGCCGCGCTGAAGAGGTGGCGAGCATAGAAAAACTCTGGCAAGAGGTGGAAACACCATGAAGAACTTCCTGGAACAAAGCGCGACCCTTCGGGAGAAACTTACCCGTGTCAAATCGCTCGGAGCGGACGAGCAGTTGGTTCGGACGTGGCAGCCATTGATTGCGGGATTGCCGGACCATTTCACTCGTCTGGAGGAACTGATTTCGGTATTTCGGCTTTTTCATCAGAACAAGTTGCTGCCAGACGATCGGTCACTGACTCCCACCGGGTTGGACAAACTCCTGAAAGAGTTGGAGGCCATGCGCGACAAGCTTCGTAATAAACCGGACAAAGTAATGCAGAAGAGCGGTTGGGCGAAAGCCGACGCGACGCTGAAAAAATTCGCGGACCTTTTGGAAGGTTCACTGATGGACATTTGGAAGGAATACCTCGGCGCCGCGGCGCCGAGACTCGATGATTTGACGCCATTTTTTCAAGACGGTCGTTTGGGTGAGGAAATAGCTGAAATCGAAAATCTTCAACGAGATTTGAAACGGCTTGAACTGAGTCTCCCCGATGCTGACGGAGCGATCAGGGATGTGGAGGTCAAGGGCCGAAAGATTCATCGATTGGTCAAGAAATTGGATTTCGGGGAAATTCCGCCAGCAGTGAAGAGTTTTATCCAAAAAGTCGCCAGTGGCGGAGGGGTTCCGCTGGAGGACCTGGACGATAAGGTGTTCGCCTGGTTGCGCGAAAAAAATCTTCTGCAAGCGTTCCGTGTGCAAATGGGAAGGCGATGAATATATCCGTGGAGAAGTTGCTGGCAGATTTCCTGAGCGCAGTAGAGCGAACTGAGTCGACGCTGCTGACTTGGGGCGTCGTCGATGGATTCTCCACGGAGCAGGAACTGGTCGACCGCGCGGAAGGCCATATTTCGAACCATGACGCCTGGCATATATACCCGGACGGGGTCGCGCTGTTGAATGACATGGCCGACCGCGGCCTGCTCTTCCGATGGCACGAGTCCGGGGAAATGCGGTATCGTTCACGTCTTGGCGAGGCGCTCCGCCTGCTGGCGCGACTGCGCCAGCTGTTTCCAAAACATCTAAGGGATCCCGGCGCCTGGCTTTCCAGTTCGACACTGGTCGCGGATTTCCGCCTCCTACTTCGACCCCGCAAGTATCCGGATAGGAACCAACCCGCGGAAGGCGCGATCGCGGAATGGATGACGCTCAACTCACCGCGCCTCACGGCCTTGCAGGAAGACGTGTTGGGGGTCTTGCTCGGTTCAACGGACGGCGCGACTGGATTGCCGCTCGCGGGATTCCAAACGCGGGCCACCAGACGCATTCTTTCGATGGGGGCGGCACAAACGGCAAGCGGTTCGGTCGTCTGTGCAGGAACGGGAAGCGGCAAGACGCTGGCCTTCTACCTGCCCGCAATGACGCTGCTTGCCGGCATGATTGAACGGGACGCCGAGCATTGGGTGCGGGCCCTGGCGCTTTATCCCCGAAACGAACTGCTGAAGGATCAATTCACCGAAACCTGCCGCATGACGCGGAAAGTCAATCGAGTCCTCCTGAGCCAAAAGCGGCGGGCCCTGCGCATTGGCGCGCTGTTCGGGAGCGCCCCGAGGAACGCTGGTCAGGTCGCTGACCCGGATTGGGACAAGTGGCCAACCACGACCGGCGGTTTCGTGTGCCCGTTCTTGCAGTGCCCTGACGAAAGTTGCGCCGGTCAGATGGTCTGGCGCGACGAGGACCGATTGGCTGAACGGGAACGACTTACTTGCGGAGTCTGTCAGACAGAGGTGAACGACAACGAGATTGTGCTCACCCGCCAGCGGCTTGCAAAAGAACCGCCGGATATCCTGTTTACCACCACAGAAATGTTGAACAGGCGGATGACGGATTCACGAAGTTGGCGCCTGTTCGGCATCGGTGGACCAGCAACCCAAAAACCTGTTTTAATGCTCCTCGACGAGGCGCACACCTACGAAGGTCTGCACGGAGCCCAGGTGGCTTATCTATTGCGTCGCTGGCGTCACCGAAGCGGGTGCACGCCACACTTTGTCGGTTTGTCCGCGACCTTGATGGAGGCGACTTCATTTTTCGCGCAATTGACCGGTTTACCGGTCCACGCTGTCGAGGAGGTTTCGCCCGAACCCGCGGAAATGCTCGAAGGCGGCATGGAGTATCTGGTCGCGGTGCGCGGCGATCCCGTTTCCGGGACGAGTTTGTTGTCCACCACTATTCAGACCGCGATGCTTCTGCGGCGCGTTCTGGATGCGGATCGTGGGGCCGATTCGCGCGGCGCCTACGGGAAAAAGATCTTCATCTTCACGGATGACCTCGACGTCACCAACCGCCTCTATTTCAACCTGCTGGACGCCGAGGGGATGAATGTCCGTGGTCTGCCTGACAGGCAACGGCACCCCGATGGCTCGCTGGCCGCGTTGCGCGCTTCGACGAGACAAGAAAGTCATACTCGCTTTTTGCATGGCCAGTCCTGGGAACTATGCGAAACGCTCGGGCATTCCCTGCGGGGCGATAGCTATGTGCGACTTGGGCGCGTGTCTTCGCAGGATGCCGGAGTCGATTCGACTGCCGATGTCATTGTGGCCACCGCGGCGCTTGAAGTCGGCTTCAACGACCCCGAAGTGGGGGCGGTGCTTCAGCACAAGGCGCCCCACCAGGCCTCAACCTTTCTTCAGCGCAAAGGACGCGCCGGGCGCGGTCGTGACATGCGCCCATGGACCGTGGTCGTTCTCTCCGACTACGGACGCGACAGACTCGCCTACCAGGGATATGATCTGCTCTTTGATCCGGAGCTTCGACCGCGGGATCTCCCCCTGGCCAATCGCCATGTCCTGAAGATGCAGGCGACCTACGCCTTCCTCGATTGGATTGCCTCCCAACTGCCCCTTAAGCCCGGAGGCCAGTTTTGGGAGGATGCGAGCGGGCCCTGGAGCGCGTTGTCGCCTGGATTCTGGCGGGACAATGTGATGCACCGGCACACGACTGCGGCAACGATCGTTGCAGATGTCCTGGCCGGCGGAGACGGATTGCAACAATTTCAGAATTGGCTGCGCACGGCATTGCGACTTGCCTCCGCAGAGGACGTCGACCCTTTGCTATGGGAGGCGCCTCGCGCGCTCATGACCGCGGCGTTGCCCACCCTGCTGCGTCGTTTGGAAACTCAATGGCTCAGCGGCGACAAGAAGGGCGCCGAGCATCGGATCCCGCATCAACCGCTGCCGGAATTCATTCCAGCCAGTCTGTTCAGCGATCTGAATCTGCCGGAGGTGACGATTTGGGCGGTCATTCGACCAGGGCAGGACCCGAAAGCGTTTCCGCTTCCCGCGGCCCAGGCGCTGCGGGAGTTCGCTCCGGGACGCATTTCGCGCCGGTTCGGCATCTGGCACAAACTCACGCGCCATTGGCTTCCGATCGCGGTTGATGGAACACCAACGCAGGAAGTGGATGTGGACGCCTTCTGCGGACAGCACGACCGTGAATTCCTAGGCGATTTTGCCTATCGAGACGATGAAGGGAAAATCGTCGCCGTGCCTGTTGTCCGACCATTCGCGCTGCATGTGCGCAACGACGCGCCTTTCGAGGTGGCGGATTCGTCCAATGCGCGCCTGCAATGGAAGACTCAATTGCTGCCGCCACCCGGAAGCGATGCCGGGTTGGTCGCGGATCTCCCGGCCCGCTCTCCTTGGCGTGGTGTGATTGAAGAGATTCGCTTCTTCACCCATCGCCAGCATCAACCCGCGCGTGTTCGGCGATTTGCCCTGGGTTCCCATGCGGGGTTGCGCACATCGGACGGAAACGAATTGGCGGTTGCTTCCCAATTTGTTCTGGACGAAGGCGCCGCCCGCCGACCCGCCGCTCTCGGGTTCGCGTTCGAAGCCGATGCGCTTCGGGTGCGATTGCGATTTCCGACAGACTGGAAACTCAATGGCGCGGACGCCTCCGCCACGAAATTGCATGGACTGCGCGCGGCATACTTTCGCTGGCGCATCACCACGGACGACCGTCTCTCGGATGTCGCCAATATTTTCCAACGAGAATGGATTGCGGAAATCGTGCTTGCCGGAACGACGGCAACCGCGGTCGAAGCGGAGCAGAGCTTGGAAGAGGCATGGAATGAACTGAATTCGAACCAGAGCTCCGGAGCCCTCTCGTCCGTGTTGGATGTGATCTTCCAAAGCATCGCGGCATCAACCAACACCGATACGGACGCGAACACCCGCTTGGAGCAACGCCGCCAGACGGAACTTCGGGCCCTGCTCAATGACGCCACGGTCGCGCCGGTTTTGAACGAATTGGCGCCCTTTCTCTGGCTCGAACCTGACGATTCTTGGACGGATTGGCTGCGACAGAAATTCCTCGTGACTTTTGGAGCGGCTTTTCGCGACGCCATTCAGCAATTGTGCCCAGACGTCGATTCGGACGATCTGGTGGTCGATCTGGACGCGGGGCCATCAGATCAAAGTCAAGTTGGAAGCGAGACGCCTGACGGATGCGCGGATCTCTGGGTGTCCGAGACAGCTCCCGGCGGCGGTGGCGTTATCGAACGATTGCTGCCACGCCTTGCTGAGGATCCGCGACGGTTCCTCGATCTGGCACAAAGGGCCCTGGCTGAATCGGATTTTGAAACGAGTGATCGTGAACTGACGCGATTTCTTCAATGGATGACGGACTCCGCGGAAAGTGAATTCAGCACTTTGGTCGCGTCGGTGCGGGCGCCGGAATCACAGGCTTCGCTTTCGGCGACGTTCCAGGATCTCCGGGCTGCCTTGAAAGCGCGGGGCCTGCAAACAAGTCACACGGTCTTGTCAGCGCTTTCTGCGCGACTACTTCGCCCGGGCAGCACAAATGAAACCGACATCCTCATGCGAGACACCCTTGACCGGTGGACCAATGAGGAATCCCGGTTGGGAGTCGAGATCGAAGCCCGCGCGTTGGCGTATTCTCTCAGCGCGTCAGACGCGTTGGATGATGCGTTGGGCGACACCGTGCCTCTTGGCCCTGGGCAGGATCGCCGCCAGTGGCGGTTCAACGCATTGTACGGCTTGCTGTGGCCTCGCGGCGCTCAGGCAAGAAATCATGCGTTGGCTTTATACAATCCGTACGCCGAACTTGTATCCCCCGAAAGACTTCTCGTCATGGACGCGCTTTCAATCGAGGAACTCGAGGTGCAATTCGACGCCCCCGATTGGCAAAAACAACTTGAGCAAACTCTGGTTCGGGAAGGTCGGGTGGCGTTTTCGTCTCCATCCGACACACTGGCCGAATTTCGGGAGAGCATCGTGCGCCTTCTGGCCACCCCGGTCGACACCGGCACCTTGCTGCTTTACCCCCGGATTAGGGGAGTATGCCTTCAGAGTCACAGAACAATGGTCACAATGGAACTGGTCACGCCGGGCCAGGTTACCGCCGGCGCTCCCGAATCCGAAGGAACTCCCACTGGCGCGCGTCTCATTGTAAAAACACTTCAGGGAAGTCGGGACGAGGTGCGCGATCTGCTTGAAAGCCTCTTTGCCGCGGAACTTCTTGCCCCCAGCGAGGAAATCTGGCTCGTTTCGCCATGGGTCACGGATCTGCCGCTTCTCGACAATCGGGCCGGGGCCTATGCGGGGCTCGAACCTTCATGGCCAAAACGGTTCCTTACACTTGCCGAGTTGTTGGCATTTGCGCTCAAGACATCCCCATCATGCCAATTGCGCGTTGTGACAAGGCCGGACATTCACAACCGACGATTTTGTCAGCGACTGCGAACGCTTGCGGAACTGGACGCGACCGACGAGAGACTTGTCATGGAGGAAGATCGCGAGACGCTGCATACCAAGGGCCTGGCGGGAACCCACTTCGCTCTCAAGGGATCCATGAATTTCACCTATAATGGCATTGAGGTATTGGAGGAGGCCGTCGAATTGGAAACCGATCTTTCCCGGGTGGCATCCCTACTTTTGAGCTTCAAGACCCACTATCCAAAGGTGACCAACCCATGAACCTGCCAGGGTGGAGCGACAAAGACCGCGCCGGAGTTCGCAGTTTCTACGAATCCGGCCATGCATGGTCATGGGAAGATCTGAAGAACGGCGCAACGGCGGCGGCCCAGGCCGCGCGAGATTGGATCGAAACAGGATTGCCGCCGCGGACGCATCCGTTGTTGTTGCCTCGCGTCGTGAGCCGTGGCGAAGACCAGAGCACGGAATGGTACGCCATCGCCTTTGGTGAACGCCAGGCAGAGGAACTTCGGGAGCATCTCTCCGCATTTGTGGGCGCGGCGGGAACAGACTTCTCGGGACGCCGCGCGGATCTTGATTCGGCGGACGTCGCTGAATCCTCGCTGTCGGCCTGGATAGGCGGACCATGGGTTTATCGATTCGCGGTGCTTTCCGGGAAGCGTGATGTGGTTCGCGCCGCTTTGGTGCGATTGCGGGAAATTTGGCGCATACGCCCTTCGCTTCCCGGGACGGTATACAGAACGACCGAAGCGTTGTTGCGTGACTTCTTCTCGGCCCTGGTCAACCAGGACGAGACCGGTGCCCTGCAATGGTTGGCTGAACTCCGGGCCGGAGGGCGTTTAAGCGCTGAGAATCTTGTCTTCCTGGAGATCGAGAGACTCGGAGCGTTCGGATATTGGCGCGAACTGGCCGCAATGCCGGAGATCACATTGCTCCAATCAATGCGGCGCCCTCGTAAGGTCACGGCGCTTTTGATAGAAGCGCTTTGGCGATCGGAATTGGCGGAGTTGGCGGAATCCAAAAGCGCCGCGGAAGTCGCCCAGCATTTTCGCGCCCATTTCTTCCCTCGACACCAAAACCTTCTGCGTACGCGCGGCAACCTTTCGGGCGCACCAGTGGTGTTGACTTTTCTATTGGCGGCCGTCACTTCCGACCCGCCGCGCAGGGAACAGATACCGCTCCTGTTGGAGGCGCTTCCGGAGGGCCCGGAAACGCCATTCGCGGAAGCTTTGGCCTCGCTTGTCAAGTCTCCCGGCGATGAGGTTGCCAAACCCGAATCACCTCTGGAAGGCGCTCGCGCCGCCTTTCAAAACGACGACTATGACACTGCCTGGCAATTACTGCAAAAGGCTCCATCCTGCGTCGGATCCTGTTCGCTCATGTTGGAGTGCGCCCACGAATTGCAGTCGGTGTCCGCCGCGCAGTTGGTGAGCGAGAGTCTGGAAGCGCTTTCCGAAGATGACCGGGAATCCGTATTTAAGAGCCATAGAAGACGACAGGCCTGGGAGTATTTGAAAACGCTTGTCGCCCCCGCGGATTCTCCTCCGCCCGAAGATTGGGACGCATGGCTGGATCGCAACGACACCGCCCCGGAATGGCCAGGATTGCTGGAGACGGCCCGGCAGTCCGCGGTGGATTGGCGGGTCTCCGACTACCTCGACGCCCCTGAGCGGATTCGGCGATTCGCCGATCGGTTGATTGAGGGAAGAAGCGAGCCGTCTGAAACAACCTTGCGGTTGGCGTTTCCCCATATCGCAAGCTTCTTCCTTAAAGACGGACTGGGCTCTCCCGCTTTTCTGCCGGTTTATCGAAACCTTCTCCTGCTGCTTGGCCTCGGTGAAAGATTCAGCGCCGAAGATTGCGTGACAGCGCAAACACTATTGCTTGCGATCTTCGACGCCGGGGTGGATGAGGAGATTTATAGCGAAGCCGTCAGTTCGGCCACCGAACTTTGGAACAGCTTCGGCAGTTCCGCCCGTTTCGATTGGGCCATGGATACGCTCGATTTGCTGGCCTGTTACCCCGCCGCCGCGCCAACGGTTCGGGACGCCTTCTTCGACGCCGTGCGGGACAGCTTGTCCAGGGCTCATCGTCGAGTCGGGGCGGAACATTGGGAAATCTTCAAACTGCTGGCCTCGGATCTCGATAGATCGTCCGATTATCAGGCAATTTGCCCCAAACCGGGGAAAGGACCGCAGGAGGATGACAGGGCCGGGCGCCCAGACATTTCCGGCAAACTCGTGGCCATCTACACACTGACAGAATCGGCGGGGCGACGCGCAAAATCTGTGATCGAAAGCATGTTTCCCGGCGCCGACGTGAGGCTGGCTCACGACCATGTGGGTTCCGATCGCCTGAAATCGCTTGCTCGCGAATCCGACTATCTCATTGTTTCAACACGCAGCGCGAAGCACGCCGCGACGGAGTTTCTCAGGGAGGAGCGACCCGGCAATAAACTGCCGGCGATCTACCCCCTCGGCAAAGGAAGTTCCAGTATTGTGACGGCCTTGCTGTCGGCGCTTCCGTAGAGTCGAATAGGCTCGCAAGAAATCCTCCTCAACCAAAGTATCGACGAGCGAATCGTCTTCCAGACATGTCCCGTGTCCCGGAGCGAGATCAACCGAATGAAGGCCGAGAAGCAGAAACCGAACCAGTCCGCAGGGTCTATTGAAATGCGATCCGTCAAATTCTTCCTCCCGGAATCGGAAGACCGGGTCGATCCAGGCTACAATTTTGAAACGGATTCGTATTGCGAGAAACGCGTTCGCGGTTCGGATCACGATGTTTATGCGCACGAGTTGTTCGACGCTCCCCAGTGCGATGGACTTCTGGTGACCCGATCCGGCGTTTCCGCCGACCGCCATGAAAAGATCAGGCAAGCGGGGGGAATTCATCGATATCTGCGTTTCCCATCGGAGTTTCTCATTATCGCCGATTGTGGCGCCTTTCAATATCGCGACGAGGAAGTTCCCCCATACTCGTGCGAGGAAACCTGTGAGTTTTATGAGGATTTGAAGTTCGATTATGGCATCTCATTGGATCATATGATCTTTGAGTTCGATCCTGAATACGACGAGGGAAGGAGTCTGCTTTTGAAAACGCCGTCGCCCGAAATGGAGAGACGCTTTCGACTGACTCTCGACAATGCCAAGAAAATGCACCGCCTCTGCGCAAGTAAGAATTACGCGTTCAAACTGATCGGCGCAGTCCAGGGTTGGAGCCCCCACTCGTATCTTCGAGGTATCCAGGAATTGGTGAACGCTGGAGTCACCTACCTTGCATTGGGTGGTCTCGCAAAGGCTACAGATCTTCAAATCCGCTCCGTGTTGGATGTCATCGGCCCATTTGTGATCGAGTCGGGGGTGGAATTGCATATTCTGGGTGTCGCTCGTCTCAGTCTCCTCCCAGACTACCAGCGAGCAAACGTTGTCTCGTGCGATAGCGCCTCGACAATTCTCCAAGCGTTCAAATCGAACAAAGACAATTTTCACACGCGAGAGAAAAAGTATACTGCCGTGCGAATTCCCCCGGCGACCGGCGACTTGTCGCCAAAGGTTCGGAAACTTCTCAAACAGGTGGAATCCTCCGACGGATCTGACGCGGCAGCAAAATTGCACAGGAAGTTGATCAACTTGGAAGAGAAGGCCCTCGCGAGTCTCAGGTCATACGCTGTCCACAAACTTTCCCTCGATGAAGCCATGAAAGAGTTGACAGCCTACGAAGACGAGTTCGGCGATGAAAGGCGTTATTACCCACTGTTTGAGGAAACCCTGAAGGAGCGACCATGGTGTTCCTGCACTTGCGCAATCTGCCAGAAAATCGGCATCGAGGTGATAATTCTTCGAGGCAACAACCGAAATCGTCGACGCGGTTTTCACAACACCCACGTGTTTTTTGAACAGTTCAAGGAATTGCGTGATCAGTTGGCGCTGGCATGAATAAGAAAGGGCAAACACCTTGGTGTGAGTCGCTTAGCCTGAAGAATAAATTAATTACGCAAAACTTGTCGACGAAATAAAAAATAACTGCAACATTTGTGAATGGCAGTTGAAAAAAAACTGACAATCGTTTCCACGTGCACCAACCAAAAACGTGGTTCCGTTTCAGGTGAGTTTCACCTAAGCAAATTCGCAGGACGTTTTCATCGAGACTCTGCGAGGGCATGGGTTACGACCTTGGAGGCAACCAGAGCAGGCATACCTGCTCGCGATCTCTACTTGGGATCTCACTGGCGGGAGTCACTCGCGTGCGAGGTTTCCGCCGAGGAGCAAGGAATCGATGGGGATCTGTGGGTGCTTTCGGCGGGATATGGTCTGATTGCGTCCTCCGAACTCACGACTCCTTATGCCGCCTCGTTTGCGGCAGGCGCCGACAGTATTCAAAACCTGAACTGGCCGAGCGACTTTTCACCTGACCAGAAAGCTAGGGAGTGGTGGAATCTTCTTCATCGGTATCGAAAACGTGATGGATTGGTCCGATTTTCGATCCTTGCGAAATCGAGGCAACCACTGCTGATCATCCTTTCCCCGGAGTATTACAACGCGGTCGAACCCGAAATCATCGATCTCATTTCTGAAGGGGTAAATGTTCTCATCGTCAGCGCCGGCCTCTACCGAAATCTGAATTCTGCTTCACCCGTTGTTCGACCGCACATTCTTCCGTTTAGCGATAGTTTTAAGCAGGTTGACGACTACCTGAATAAGACAAACGTCAGTCTGAATGCGCGATTGGGGACGTGGTTGGTTCGGAACTACAGCGATGCACTGTGGGAGGGCGTTGACACAGTGACGCCGATACTCCGTGAAATTTCGAATAGACTTCCTGCGATGAAGCGCAAGGAGGTTAACCGCATGAGTGACGATGAAGTGATGGAGTTTATCGGAAGAAACTTCTCCGGATCGCTCAATTCAGCCACAAGACTTCTGCGACATCTCCGGGGCACTGGACGGATGTCCTGTGAGCAAAAGCGGTTTGGGACGCTATTTCGCAGATACCAGCAATCGATACAAAATGACCTCTTTGGCCATGAATAAGCAAATAACCGTCAGAGCGCTCAAAGTGTCCCAGGCCGGCAAGATTCCTCTCTATTCGTTCTACCTTCGCGGGGAAGAAATTCTGGAGGTAGCAGAAATTTCCAGAATCAAGCGAAATGAAGTGGGTTCGTTGTTGGGATATCAAAGAGGCGAAGTCAGTCGGCATATTGGTGAAATTACCGATTACATTGATTCCGGCGATGTGATTTTCCCGAATGCCATCATCCTTGCGATGTCTTCGGAAGTGAAATTCAAGCAAAGCCGAGGTCCCCAAGTCGGAATTCACGACACACAAGCGGGCGTATTGAATATTCCGATCGGCAAGGAGGGGGCGAAGGTTGCGTGGATTGTTGATGGTCAACAACGCACTCTCGCGCTCTCGAAAGCAAAACGGAAAAATCTTTTAGTTCCAATAACAGCTTTTGTTTCAGATGATTTTGAGATCCACCGCACGCAATTTCTCCTCGTCAACAAGGTGAAACCGTTGCCCAAAGGCCTAATCAATGAACTTCTTCCCATCGTTAATACGACCCTTCCCGCGAGTCTGGCGAAGAACAAGATTCCCTCGGCGCTGTGCGACGTTTTGAATCGTGATCCAGAGTCTCCATTTCAAGGTCTGATCATCCGTCAAACGACCCAGCGTAAAGAGGACAAGCGTGCGGTAATTGCCGACAACAGCCTGCTTCAGATCATCAAAAACAGCCTCAATAGCCCTCACGGATGTCTCTATCAGCATCGCAACGTTGCAACGGGTGAGATTGATGTGGAGGCGGTGAGAAAGACGGTGAATCTGTTCTGGTCCGAGGTGCGGAACACGTTTCCCGAGGCGTGGGGAGCGCCGCCGCAAAAGAGTCGACTGATGGCAGGGGTCGGAATCAAAGCCATGGGTGTTCTGATGGACCGAATCATGGGCAATCTTCATCCAGACGACGTGAACGCTCGGAAGCAGGTAAGGATCTATATGCAGCGCCTCAAACCCTCCTGTGCCTGGACCGCAGGTGTCTGGGAGATCCTCGACGGAGCGTCTTGGAACACTTTGCAGAATACGAGTCAGGATATTCGACGACTTTCCAATGCTTTGGTGCGGGCATACATCCAGGTCGAAAGCACATGAAGTTTTTCTTCGCCGAGAATTGCGACACGGTGGATCCGGATTTTGACTTTATTCGGGATCGACCAGCGCAAGGCCGCAATCGGAATCACGATTTGTTCGCACACGAGTTACTCGATTCTCCACCATATGACGGCATCTTGGTCTCTCGCGCGATCGTCGAAGGCAATACCAGTTCGAAGCGTTACTCCCAGGCACAGAAATACCGTGTTCTGCGGGAAGGTCTCCGAAATCATTTTCGCTTCCCAAGCCCGAACTTCAAGGGCGATCCCTTTGATTATCCGATCATGGGTGATTGCGGTTCCTTTTCCTACGTTGACCGGCGCATTCCACCCTGGGGACCCGATGACACCTTTGAATTCTATTGCGCCGCCGGTGTTCAATACGGCGTCGCCCCGGACCACATAATTCTCGAGCACAACCCACTGTGGGATAAACCTCGCTTGCTTCCAATCCGCGTCGAGGAACGTGTCAATTTCACCATGAATTCCGCTGCCAAGTTTCTCGAACTCTCCCGGGCCTCCGGGAAAGAGTTTGTCCCAATTGGCCCAATTCAATGTTGGAGCGCAAAGTCGGCCGCAAAGCACGCGGTCGCGTTGGTTCGTCTCGGTTATCGATACCTGGGGTTAGGCGGCCTCGTCACGCGTAAGACGGATCAAATTTACGATATGGTCGCCGAGATTCGCACCGTGATTCCTGTGGACATTCAACTGCACCTGTTCGGATTCAGCCGGCTTGACGATCTTGAAACGTTCGAAAACTTGGGTATCGATTCGTTCGATTCTACTGCGCCAATGCTCAAGTCATTCAAGGATGACGAGTTCAACTACTTCGACGTCAACGGCGAGCACTATTTGGCAATTCGCATCCCCCCTCGCGATGACGCCAAAGTGAAGCAACGTATCAAGAGCGGTCAATTGGAGGGAGAGGAAGTGCGGACGAAGGAAGACCGAGCGATGGCAGCCGTTCGAGCGTTCGGAAATGGAGAACTCCGCATCGAGCAAGCGCTGGACAGGATACACAACTACGAGATGACGATCCGGCCCGGAGTGGACCATCGTGCGGCCTACCGCCGCACGCTTCAGCATGAACCATGGAAACACTGCCCCTGCAACGTTTGCCGCCAGATCGGGATTGAAGTGATATTGCATCGAGGCCTGAACCGCCACAAACGTCGAGGTTTTCACAACCTCTACATCCTCCATCAAAAGGTGAAAGCTCTCAGAAACATGAAAACTTTATCTCTCCCTTGCCTGAGGATTCAACAGTCAGAAGGCCGTTACATTTACTCCTTTGCAATAGACGGGAAGGATATCCAGAAATTTGCGTCGATCTCGCGAATCGCTCGAAACGAGAAAGGGGGTCTCGAGGGATATCAGCGTCCCGAGATTTTGACCCACATTGACGATATTAGGCGATATTTGGAGCAGTCCAATGCTGTCCTGCCAAATGCGTTGATCATCGCCTTTGATCGGAAACTTAAATTTACGGTGACAGGCGAGTCGAATGGAGACTCGGCTTTCGGCTTCCTTGAGATTCCTGTTTGCGATGGAAAGAAGACAGGCTGGGTGGTCGATGGACAACAACGTCTCGCAGCTCTGCGCCAAATGTCCGGACGGAGAATGACGGTCCCTGTGACCGCTATTGAGTCAAACGGGGTGGAAGACGAGCGTGAGCAATTCGTCCTCATCAACAACACCCGTCCACTTCCGAAGAGTCTCGTCTACGAATTGCTTCCCTCCTTAGGGGATTCGGTGCCTCCGAAATATCGACGCCGGCAGGCGGCTTACAACGTTCTTGAAATTCTCGCGACGGATCCAGATTCGCCATTCTATCATCGAATCAAAACGACTACATCGCTCCACCTTCCCCATGCGAACATCAAGGATGTATCCGTGTTACGGATGATCGAGAACAGCGTCGAGAACGGTATCCTGGCTCGCTATCCTCAGACGCCAAAACCCCAGGCCCGAGTCCTGATTCAATACTGGACGGCAGTTAAAGAGGTTTTCCCTGATGCATGGCACTTGCCTCCAAAGGAAAGCCGACTCACCCACGGGGCGGGAATCATTAGCATGGGGTTTCTGATGGACGCGGTCGCGTTTTGTCTCAAACAGAATGACCGAAATCTTGCAACACATCTATTCCGCGTCGAGATCGAAGCGATCGCTTCGCAACTTGCATGGACCGAGGGATCTTGGAAATTGGCTCCTGAGATGTCGATCCCGTGGAATGAAATCCAGAATACCGGCCGTCACATCGACCTGGTAACGAATTACCTCATCCGCGCCTATCGAAAAGTCACGACGAACGTAACTGTTACAATGTGACGGAAAGTGCTTTCGGGCACTCACCCACAACTTCTGGCAGTCCGCGAGGCGCCCGGGCACCCGTTCTCAAGAAATTGCAAAAAATTGTCGAGTGATCGTTGAAAATCCAGGCGAGCGTATCGCGCCAGATTTTGAGGTCAAGAATCACAGGCATCCCACAGGGGGCAAAATTCGGCTGAAATCTTCGTTTCCACGGAGATTTGACGCCTGCGTTTGAGTTGGAGTTTTAGAATTTCATCAGGTCATT
>JBLHKS010000076.1:0-29154 GCA_047620505.1 Verrucomicrobiales bacterium
ACTGGGTCGAAGCCGGTGCACCGGAGGGCGATCCGGCGAAAACGCCAAAGCTTCCGGATTTCCCGAAAGGCTGGAGTCTCGGCGAGCCCGATCTGATCGTCGAAATGGAAGAGCCGTTCGAGGTCTACGCCGAGGGAAAAGACATCTACCGATACTTCGCGTTGCCACTTGGGCTAGACGAGGACAGCTGGGTAAAAGCAGTTGAAGTCCGGCCGAGCGCGCGATCTGTGGTTCATCACGTCATCTTTTTTCTCGATACCAGCGGCAAGGCTCGCGAGCTCGATGGGGCGGACGGCACGCCGGGCTTCAGGCGGAAAGGATTTCGCCAAAGCGGGTCGCTCGGAGCCTGGGCGGTCGGCGGGAAGCCTCTTGCTTTGGATTCAGGTTATGCGCTTCCGTTGAAGAAGGGTTCCGACCTCGTTCTGCAGACACATTTTCATCCTTCCGGCAAGGCGGAGACCGAAAAAACGAAGGTCGGAATCTACCTGGCCGACGGTCCGCCGAGCAAGCAGCTGCTGGAGTTCATGGTTCCGCCCGCTTATGCGATTTTGACCGGTTTGAACATCGGCCCTGGCGAATCGAACTACGAACTTCGAGATCACATGATCGTTCCCGAAGATCTCGACCTCATCACTGTCTGGGGTCACGCGCATCAGATCTGCACCTCGATGGAAGCGCTCGCAACTCTGCCCGATGGAACTGAGAAAAAACTCTTCCGCATCGGAGAATGGGATTTCAATTGGCAGGGTCAATACGCCTACGCAGAGCCCGTCCGACTGCCCAAAGGAACTCGGATCGACACCCTGATCACCTACGACAACTCCGCCGACAACCCCTTCAACCCAAACTCGCCGCCGCGCCGAATTTTCTGGGGCGAAGAGTCGACCGATGAGATGGGCGCGGTCGTTTTTCAAGCGGTCGCCGCGGACAAAAAGCGGGAATTCGCGCTGACGGTTGGCCTTCGACATCAAATTGGCGAATCCGTTAAGCGCCACGGGCCGAAGATCAAAATCGCCATGCGCCGGCGCTTCGTTCTTAAGCTGGATCAGGACGGCGACGAGCGGGTTACCAAGGCGGAAACGCCGAAGATTCATTGGGGCGCATTTGACAAGCTGGACACCGACAAAGACGGTTTCGTGACCGTCGCCGAGATCGACGCGAATGGCGCGTTTCTCGATGCAACCGCGAGGAAGAAATGAGCGAACCCAAAGTTTTTTATCAGTGTCAGCGCTGCGGAAATTGCTGCCGCTGGCCGGGCGAAGTCATTTTAACCGAAAAAGATATCTCCAGAATTTCCGCTCACCTCGGCCTGAGCGAATTCGATTTCATCCAGCAGCACACCGCCGTCCGCCGCAACCGCGCCGGCCTGACATTGACCGAAAAACCGAACGGCGAATGCGAATTTCTCGACGGAATCGAATGCACGATCCAGCCAGTGAAGCCGGAGCAATGCGCGGGATTTCCGAACACGTGGAATTTTCCAGGTTGGCAAAAAGTCTGCGAAGCGATTCCGGTTCCGATTCAGGATTGAGAGTTGCCCTGCCGCTCGATTTGGGCTGATGTCGTTCATGAGCAAATCCCGTCGAGACTTCCTCAAAACTTCAGCCGCAGGCGCTGGTGCGGCCGCCGCTTTGCCAGCAGCTGCTCAGTGGAAACCTTACGTAGTCGGCTTCGATGGTCCTGACTCGCTGGTTCACGGCAAGGGCTGGGAGACGCTCAATCCCGGCTACTGGCAGATCAAAGATCACGCGTTGCGCCGCCGACTATCGAATTACGGCGACCGGGCGCGGCGAACTGGCTTTCCATTTCATTCAGCGACAGCCGGCAAGGTGATGGAGACTGATTACGATCCTTCGTTGCCCGAGGGGATCATTTATCAGAAGCAGTGGAACCTGCGCGGCGATCATTTTGAGTTCGGCGCGATTTTCGAGTTTCATGGCGACCGCCCAGAGCCTGCCGAAGGCGATAACCCGGACTGGAAAATGTATCAAGACGGCTACGGCTACTTTGGCGTGGCCTTCGGCGCAAAATCCGTTTGGGAGAGCTACGGCAAAAACCGCAACGCGATCCAGATTGTCTGGAGCGACGATGGAAAGTTTCGCTTCTTGCCAGAGAAGAAGGCGCAGGGCAAAAACGCGGTCGCGGACGCTCCGAAATTCAAGCCTGGCGACACGGTCGAACTTCAGGTCAACGTGACGAACAAAGGAGCGCAGTCTGAGGTCGTCGCGAAACTCGGTGGTGTCGAAATTCGTCAGCACTTCCGCCGCGAAGCGACCGAGGGGTTCTTTGGAATCACAGGACGCGGCTTGATCGATTTCGGCACCAAAACCGTCTGGACTGGCGGCGATCCGAAGCCGGCTGAAGTCGGCGAGCTGGATTGTTACGCCTGCTATCCGCTTGGCGACTCGCTCAAGCTGGACGGCGATGCGTGGCGTGTCCGTTTCGTTAGCCTGTTCGCCGCTGACGGCGAGAAAGCGGAGGTGCGGATTGCCGATTCAGAAAATCCGGATGGCGGCTGGGAAAAAGTAGCAGCTGCTGGTTCGGGCGCGATTGTAAATCACGAGTGGCGGCGCAACACGGCCGTGATCGAAGCGAAGCTCCCGCGAAATCCGGCCGATACGGACCTTTTCTACACGATCTGGAAGGACGGCGTGAACGTGACGAGCGATCCGCGGATCGGCACGGCTGCCTGCGGTCCCGGAACTGGGTTAGTCGGCGACGTACCGGAAAGCGGGGCTTATGTCGGGCGTCTCCCGCGTCTCCAGGCACCTTACAAACTCTGCGGCTTGAGCTGTCACGCGATCACCAGCGGCCTTCAGCAGCGCGACGGAAAGGGCTGGAAAATGGTCGGCGGCTCGGCCGAATGGCAGCTCCGCGATCAACCGACGGTCGAGGCCTACAAGCATCTCGATGATTACGATTTCCAAGTGATGGTCTGGGAAGACGACGTCTGGTACATGGAGCTCGTGCTCTACCCGCCGAGCACGGACGACGCCTACCAGGTTGTTAAGAATTCGATCTGCGGACCGACGAGCCGCTGGCAGATGATGCGGCACTGGAACGTGATCAATCCGGGCGATCACGACTACGGAATGGACGACGTCAAGGGGCCGGAACAGCTCGCGATTCGCCGGGTCGAGGGTCTTGGTCAGGACGTCGATTACATGCGGCGCAACTTCCAGATCGTTCACCACTTGACCACTGGAGACGAGGAAGCCGATCCCCTTGGGAACCCCAAAAAATGGCGCGCGTGGAAGATGCCGAATCGCGATTTCACGTTCGTGATTCTCGATTCGCGTCTCTGGCGCAGTTCACAGGACACCGACATGTGGGACGACGCGGGTTGGGACGCGTTCAAGAGTCTTTACGATCGGACGGACCCGACCCGCAGCCTGCTCGGCGAGGAACAATTCGGCTGGCTCCAGCAGCTGCTGGCGACCGACTCGTCAACCCAGATCTGCCTGACGGGAGTCAACGGGATGCACACGATCTGGACTGGGATGAAGAACAAAGTCGGCAACACGCCCTTCGATCAGCGCGATCGCGTCACGGCTGACTACGCTGGTTGGGTCAAGGCCGGAGCGGATCGCGTTCTTGAATTGTTAGGCTCTCGCGACGGCGTCGTCACGGTCTACGGGGACGTGCATAACGGCTGTATTATGAAAAACCTCGAACACGGCGTGATTGAATGCAGTTTCGGACCGATCGGGCGGAGCGGCGGGCGCGCGGTGATTCCGGGTTTCGGGCCGAAGATGAAGGACTGGGATGGGCGTGAGCTCGAGGTCACCACGCTCTATCACAAGGAGCACGCGAATCCCGAACTGGGTAAGCAAGGCCCGAATGATCCGTTTTACTGGAATTTCCTCGAGATGGAATTCGACCCTCGTCCGGTGGATGCGAAAATCGGTCTGCGCGTGCGGAATCTCGTCGATCCGCCTGACGCCGAACCTCGCGGTGGCGCTCCACTCGAAACCGCGAATTCCACGACTGGTCGACCCAGCAGCTGCTCGCTTCCTGTGATCAAGACTTTGCCGAATGCGGACGTCAGATTTGTGTTCGCAGAAACTGGCGCGCCAATTCGTGGAGCGAGGAGTCGGGCAGACGGCACGGTTGCCGTAAGTGGCTTAGCAGACGTTCTTCCGGGGACAAAACTGATCGTAACGGCTTATGACGGAGAGAAGAGCGAAAGCCAAACAATCGTGGCTGGCGCAGTTTAATTCGTTTGCTGCACTGAACTTTTATCAGCCTTCGCAACGACGGGTTTCTTCGTCTGGGCTGCGATCCAGTTCCAGCCTCCGAAGAAAATTGTGCCGTAAATCAAGGTCGACAGCGCATTGAGCCCGAGAAATGGGATTCCCATGTAATAGCAGTTCATGAGACCCTGAAAACTGAATGCGTAGGCACCGGGAGCAGTTCCGTGAAAGGCGATCCAGACAGCAAAATTGGTCACCACGAAAAAGGCCAGTTGCGCGAGAATTCCAGCTCCCAGGATCGGGCCAAAGCGGTTCGTCCGGCGCAATCGACTACCCATCAGGATTCCAATAGCGAACGCGATGTAAACGACGAAAAAGCCGCTATAAAATGAATGAGCAAACCCCGCGCCCCAGCCTTTGTGGGTTGCGATCAAGCCAGCGACGAGGAGGTCTCCGACGAAGAACGAGCCGATCGCGATTAACCAGATGAGCTTGCTTTGTCCGAATCGAGCAGCGCCGAAAAGGCAAAGCGCCATCATCGGTGAGAAACTCCACGGACAGAGAGTCGGATCGAGCGTCACGGCGATCCCCATCGCTTCAAGAAGATGCGGCAGGACTCTGACCAGAATGTTGTAGCCCGCGAAGGCGACGGCAATCCAGAGGGTCAGGTGCAGATGGCTTGGTTTCGAATCGGAATTCATAGACGCGCCCACCCAACCACGAATCGTTCGGCTTGCAACGTCGAACGTCGTAGCCAGAAGAGGTTATGCCTGAGTCCAGCTGCTCCACCAATCTCGAAACTGCCGCCACTGAGCATGGAGTAATTGCCGTTGGCTGTCGCTGAGACGATCAGACTCGTTAAAGTTGCCTGCGTATTCGGTGTGGCCTTCGAGAACCATCAATTCCTTGTAATACAAGACGAGATCCGGCCCTTCATCGAACGTCGAAAGCACTCCGAGAGCCTCCTCTAATTCAAGGGCCAATCGGCGTGATTCGGCATCGCCCGCGGCAGCCTTTTCACAGAGTTCGACCATGCGGAGGACCTCTTTCGGGAGCGCGTTTCCGACTCCAGTGATCGCGCCGGCAGCGCCGCAGTGGACAAATCCATGGAAAACCTGAGTGTCGACGCCCACCATGAGCGTCAGGTCCGGATCCCCGCTAGTGATGTGCTCGGCGGCGTAACTCAATGAATCAGCACCGCCGAATTCTTTGAAGCCAACCAGATTCGAGTGTTCGCGGCGAAGATCGAAAAAGAGATCCGCCTTTGTTTCGAACCCATAGTAGGGGCTGTTGTAAATCACAGCAGGCAGGTCACCGCCAGCATTGAGGATCCCGGAAAAATGCGCCCGCTGAGCAGCTGCTGAAGTCCCACGCGACAGCACCCGAGGAATCACCATCAATCCGGCCGCTCCGACTTCACGCGCGTGGGCCGCGTGGGCCGCCGCGATTCGCGGATTTTGCGCGCCCGTTCCGACGACAACCGGGACTCCCGCCTCGACAAGTCGCCGAACGCCTTCCTGGCGCTCCGCATCGCTCAAAAGCGGCCAATCGCCCATCGAGCCGCAGTAAACGACGCCTCGCATGCCGGCATCGATCAGGCTCTGCGCGGTTTTGACGAGAGCGTCGAAATCGGGATTTTGGTCGGAGCCGCAAGGCGTCATCAGCGCCGGAATGCAGCCTTGGAAAATGGATTGTTCGTTCGACATCCCGCTACGAACGGGTTGTCCGGCCTGATTTCAAGCGCTACTCGTCTCGACCATGCTCCGATTGATCATTTTCCTTTTAGCCAGCAGCTGCTGCGCCTCCATCGCTGCCGAAAAGCCGAATATCATCCTGATTATGGCCGATGATATGGGCTATACCGATATCGGCTGTTACAGAAGTAGGTGTTGACCGTAGTTCGCGAAATTGATTTCATAGACGTCTCGTGAATCAGAAAGAACTCAAACTTAACGCATTACCCTCGAAGCGCCTCCTCTCGCTCGACACCTACCGGGGTCTGGTCATGTTCTGCCTGATCGCAGCAGGTTTCGGGCTGTCCAAAGTGGCGGAAAATTACCCGGATAGCGGATTCTTCGATTGGGTGAAGTTTAACACGACGCATCCTGAATGGGCGAGCCAGTTCCGCCTGATCGGATTCTCGCTCTGGGACATGATCCAGCCAGCGTTCATGTTCATGGTCGGTGTTTCAATGCCGTATTCGTACGGGAAACGAAAGGAACTCGGCCAATCGTGGCGACGACGCCTCGGCCATGCCTGGTTACGAGCCCTGATTCTAACCTTGCTCGGGGTGTTTCTCGCCTCTTCGAACAAGCCACAAACCGTCTGGTTGTTCACCAATGTCCTCAGCCAGATTGGGTTGG
Source organism: Verrucomicrobiales bacterium (assembly GCA_047620505.1). Taxonomy (GTDB): domain Bacteria; phylum Verrucomicrobiota; class Verrucomicrobiia; order Verrucomicrobiales; family DEV007; genus JBLHKS01. The sequence continues at coordinate 6,557 of JBLHKS010000076.1, forward strand.
GATACGGATTTTTGTTCTTTCTCGTCGGAAAGCAGTTCCGAGCACAATTAATAACCGGCGCTTCCGTCCTGATTGGCTATTGGCTGCTCATGATTCTGCTGCCTACTGGGTTAAGCGGATTCCAGGCGCATTTCGCGAACGGAACGAGCCTTCCGCAGCAATTCGATCTCTGGTTCCTCAACCTCTTTCCGCGGGCAGAAGAATTCACCGGTCGCGACTACGGGACGCTGAATTTCGTGCCCGCATTCGTAACTATGCTGATGGGGCTGATGGCCGGCCAACTTCTGAAGAGCGGCAATCTGGACGAATCAGCCAAGTTGAAGCGCCTGCTCGTCGCTGGCGCGGCTTGTCTCCTCGCCGGCCTGATCTGGGCACCGATCTGCCCGATCGTGAAGAAACTCTGGACTCCATCGTGGGCGCTTTTCAGCGGCGCTTACGTGATCTGGCTCCTCGCAATTCTTTATTGGGTGATCGACGTGAAAGGCTGGAGCCGCGGCTGGACCTGGTTCTTCTCTGTTGTCGGCGCTAACTCGATCGCCGCCTACTTTATGGGCCAACGCCTTAAGCCCTGGACGCAAGGCACCTTGAAAACTCACCTTCCAAACAGTATTTTCGAAGGAACTTGGGAGCCGTTCGCATTATACACGATGGTGGCGCTTTTCTTCTGGATGATCTTGTGGTGGATGCATCGAAATAAAGTCTTTGTCAGGGTGTAACCAACTTATGAAATCGTTTTCTGCCTTCTTCGCCATAGTTTTTGTCGCCTCAGCAGCTGCTGCTGCCGAAAACCGCAATGTCCTCCTGCTAATATCGGACAATCAATCCTGGTTCGATGTTGGCTGCTATGGCAATAAGATCGTTCAAACACCTGAGCTCGATCGCTTCGCGGCAGAAGGCGTTCGCTTCGAGCAAGCCTTCGCGACGACGGCTTCATGCGGCCCGAGCCGCGCTGTGATCTACTCTGGCCTGTTAACCCACGCAAACGGTCAGTACGCGCATCCGCATCGCGAACACAACCAGGAAATCCGGCCCGAGGTCGTAACTGTCTTCGAAACGCTCAAGAATAGTGGCTACCGGACTGGACTCATTGGCAAAGATCACATTCGGCCGCTCGAAAAGTATCCGATCGATTTCAAGCCGCGAATTTCCTCTAGAGACGTTGTAAAAATGGCGAAAGCAGCTGGATCATTTTTCGCCGAGGATGCAGGGAATCCATTTTTCCTCGTAGTATCCTTCAGTGACCCGCATCCGACTTCAATCGAAGGCGCGGGTTGGGGAATAAAAAATCCTATCGAAGGCTACACGCCGATCGACTACGACCCAGCGACAATTCAAGTGCCGCCGTTTCTACCTGACAACGCTGGCGTGCGCGAAGGGCTTGCTGGATACTACCAACAGATCTCTCGAATGGATTTTGGCGTCGGCTCGGTTTTAGGAGAGCTGAAAAATAGCGAGCGTCAGGACGATACTCTGGTGATCTTCATTGCCGATCATGGAACCTCCGAACCAGGTGCGATGGGCACACATTACGAGCCGGGCGTTCGCGTTCCTTTTATCGTGCGAAACCCCGAGGCCAAGAGCCAAGGAATCATCAATCAAGCCTTGGTCGCGTTCACTGACATCACGCCAAGCATCCTGGATTGGGCTGATGTCGAGTTTGATAGCTACCCGCTTCACGGACGAAGTTTTCTGCCGATTCTAGAGGTTCCCAATCCGGTTGGCTGGGATCGAGCGCTGCTCAGTCACGTTGGGCATGATGTCTTCGCTCACTATCCGATGCGCACACTTCGTGGACCGCGATTCAAGCTCATTTGGAATATCCTATGGCGAGCCGAGTATCCGTTGCCGATCGACACGGTTCAGCGACGAACCTGGAGAGCGAACCGTGAAAGCGGAGCTGAAACGATAGGACTGCGCACGATCGATCAGTTTCTTCACCGACCGCAGTTAGAGCTTTACGATCTCGAAAACGATCCGTGGGAGTCAAAAAATCTGATTGATTCCGAGGACCCTGAAATCCGGAAAATTCGCGATTCAATGGTAGCCGAACTCGTGGGACGCTTAGAGACCCAGGAAGATCCGTGGATGCGAAAATATCATCCGCTGCGCCCCGGACAATAGGCTAATCGCTCTCCAGAATCTGCGTATCCTGATACAGATCGCGATTGCTGGCTTGGAATTCGGCCTTCAATCGAACCTTAAAATCATAGAGGTCGACCAATTTCCATCCCGTGAATTTCCACTCGCCGGTGTTGCCGTCGTGCTCAATTCCAACCAACAGATGATGCGCATCGTCCAGAACTTTGCTCGTAGTCGTTCGGGGAGTGTAATAAAAAGTCCGCAGCGAGCTTTTAGCCGAGTCTGCGGCCATGAGTTTAGGATCAAGATAGGCGACGCGGCCCGACGGCTCGTGAACAATTCGTAAATCTGGATATCCAGATGAAAGCTGCTTGCCTCCAGCCGTTTTCGGCGTTTCGCAGGTGAAATCCGGCAGCGCATCCAAATGCCGTTCCAACGCATCTTCAAAATGGCGACTGACTTCGTTGATCCGCCCTTCTTCGTTAGTCGGACTTCCGGGCTGATTGAGTTCGGCAATTGTTTTTCGGATCGCCCCGGTTACCGCATCGACAATCTTCTCGTCCAGCAGCTGCTGGCGATCGATCGGTAGAACCTGCTTTCCTGTCACCGCTCGAATCACATCGCGAAATGGAACGTCCGCCGAAGTAGCCTCGTCCAGAACCATCCGGATCAGCTCAAGAAAAGCAGCGTCGGACTCAGTTTCTTCACCGCGCGCAAAAGAGCCGAAGATCAGGGTGACTAGAAAAATGCAGATTCCGCGTTTCATGGCCGAACCTTATGATAACTCCCAATCCAATACAACTTTCGCCGCCTCGCCGGCTTTCATTGCCTGGAATCCGGCCTCGAATTCAGTGTAGGGCAGCCGATGAGTGATTACCGGGGAAATATCCAGGCCGCTCTGAAGCATCGCAGTCATTTTATACCAGGTCTCGTACATCTCGCGGCCGTAAACGCCTTTAACGATCAAGCTATCGAAGATCAACTGGTTCAAATCGATCGTAAAAGGTTTCGATGGAATCCCTAACAAAGCGACTCGACCTCCGTGACACATGTTGTCGAGCAAGTCGTGAAACCCAGCTTCCACGCCAGACATTTCCAGACCGATATCGAAGCCTTCGGCCATTCCCAGTTTCTTCTGAACATCGCCGAGTTTCTCCTTCATCGGATCAACGACATGGGTCGCTCCCATCTTCAAAGCCAATTCGCGCCGCCAGGGATTCGGATCGGTCACGACCACAATCCGGGCACCCGCGTGCTTAGCAACTGCAGCCGACATGCAGCCAATCGGCCCAGCTCCCGTAATCAGAACATCTTCGCCGAGAACATCGAAACTCAGCGCTGCGTGCACCGCATTTCCAAACGGATCGAACAACGCCATGATCTCTCGTGGGAGCGACGGATCGTGGAACCAGATATTCGTTTGCGGCAACGAAATATACTCGGCAAACGCCCCAGGCCGATGCACGCCAACTCCAAAAGTTTCCGCGCAAAGATGTCTTCGCCCCGCCATGCAATTCCGACAGTGACCGCAGACAACGTGCCCTTCCCCGCTGACAACATCGCCTGGATTGAAGTCCCGGACATTCGATCCAACTTCGACAACTGAGCCGACAAATTCGTGGCCGACTACGAGCGGAACGGGGATCGTCTTCGCCGCCCAATCGTCCCACAAATAAATATGGAGGTCCGTCCCGCAGATCCCGGTTTTTTCCACTTTGATGAGAACGTCGTTGATCCCGATTTCCGGCTCGGGTACGTCTTCCAGCCAGAGGCCGGGTTCGGATTTGCTTTTGACGAGGGCTTTCATGAACGCTGAACGAATCCGGCTGCAAAATCGCGATTGCAAGCCGCTCGCGTGTCATCCGCATTGACGGCGGGCCCTGGCAGTTCAAGCGTCTCGCATGCAAAAACTCTTTAGTCTGCTACTTCTCTTTGTGATTCCGGCCGCAGCAGCTGCTGCCGACGAATTCTTTGATCCAGTCGTTAAAAACATCGAAGGATGGACGATTCACATCGATCCTTCGATGCTCAAAGGCGAGCACAAAGAGGCAGGCGAGAAGGCTCTCAAAATGCTCGGGAACCACCTGTTTTTCCTCACGATTCTGGTTCCGGAGGAGCGACTCGCCGAGCTTCGAACCTGTGAAATCTGGATTGAGCGGGATCACGCCGAGCTGAAGGCAATGCAGTACCACCCGGGAGTTGATTGGCTGAAAGGTCGCGGGTACGACCCGCGGCTAAACAAAAAAGTTCACATTCCGGTCGCCCGTCATCTCCTGGAGCGCGGCCAGCTGATCAAACATCCGATGGTCGTACTCCATGAGCTCGCTCACGCCTACCACGACCAGATTCTTGGGTTTGACGAGGCCCGAATCATCGCCGCCTTCGAAAAAGCCAAAGCCTCTGGTAGCTACAAAAACATCCTCCTTTACACCGGCAAGCGAGTCCTCCATTACGGAATGACTAACCACAAAGAATACTTCGCCGAGGCGACCGAAGCCTACTTTAACCGGAACGATTTTTACCCCTTCGTCCGCGCCGAGCTCAAGGAGCACGACCCGACGATGCACGACGTTCTCGTCGAAATCTGGGGACCGCTGAAGTAGAAATTTCGCTCATGAGTAAGCTCAAAATCTTCCTACTTGCGTTCCTCGCGCCGCTCATTGCATCAAGCGAGACTTACGAAGGCTACGACCTTCCCGGCTATGGGCGGGACCTCGATTTTATCGGGAAACACAAAGCGTTACCGCAGCTGGCCAAGATCCTCGCCCAACATTACGGCTTCCGATGCAGCGTGTTTGAGGAGGAAGACCCGAGCCGCTCGCTTGGGCCCGCGCATCTCGTCGTTGTCGGGCCTGCCGCCGAAACTGAGCCGCAATCTGGAAGACCGATTCTCAAACTCGACGCATCGACGGATTTTTCGAATGAAGACCAACGCCGCAGGTTGGTCGTGCAAATTCATGAGGTGCTAGGGCTCGATCCCCCTAGCGATTTCGCTAACGTCGCTCTTGTCGAAACCTTCGATCCGAATCCAGAAGATCCCTACGCAGAGAACCCGCCCGATTACCCTTATTTGGATGTGACCAGCGGCCGGGAGGGCTACGAGTTTGCTGGAGAGCCCGTTAACCGATTCCGCCTCTACGAGTTTTACCGTAGACAAGCTCTTTATCATCTGGACGGAAACGAAGGACCTGCGATTCTGCCGGAATTTCCCGCACTGGATGGCGGTGCCTTCGGACATTGGGGCCGATTTCATAAAAACGCGTTTCGCGATCAGCGCTGGAACTGGATGAACAACGGGCAGGTCGTTGCCGCGATCTTTCGCGCGGATGGAGCCAAGCCGAAGCCGCGTTCTATTATGTTTCAACTCGGCGAGTCGGCTTGCGCCTACGACACGGAAACGCTCCGATTTTCGCACTTCTGGACCGACGGCTTCGTTCGTTTCATCTCCAATCGTTGGGGCATCGGTGGCGGTGCTGAGCTGGAAGGGAAAGTGCATTTCGCGACGGACGATTCCGATGGGTGGCGCGGTGAACGCCGGTTTCTTGGCTACTATCAGCACGGCGAGCGTGGCGTCTTGAAAATCAAAGTCGAAGACGCAGAAATGCTCGAACTTCCAGGTGCCTTTCCAAGCGAAGCCGGGCCGATTTTCACGCGGACCATCGAGTTTCTTGGAGCCTCGCTCGAACAGCAGCTGCTGCTCGGAGATTTCAAGGCCACGTCATCTATTATGCAGGGCAGCGGAGATTTTAGAGTCGCCTTGATCGACGGCAAAAATCGGATCTCAACAGTTTGCGCGATAGACAAATCGAAAATGAAAGGCGTCGCAGAAATCCAAATTCGACCGAATGAGCCTGCCTCCGCGTTCTTCTACAAAACGTTGAAGGGAGCGACCGCCACGATCTTTTTCTGGCGCGGCGAATCATCGAAATCCAGTGATGCAATCGCCGCGATGCAGAAGCACTCGGAGACGCAGCCATCCACGCTGATCAACGGCGGGCCGGCGCGTTGGGACTGGAAATTTGAAGCAGCAGGCCAGCCAGGAAAACCACGACACGGCCTCGCGGTCGATCGAATTCCAGTTCCACTTCAAAACCCAAATGGCTCGCTGATGTTGCTCGGCGGACATGATTTTCTCTCGAATGGCGACGCGGCGGTCTGCACGATGATGGGCGATGTCTGGATCGTTTCGGGTCTCGACGAACAGCTGAAGGAGGTCAGCTGGAAGCGGTTCGCAACCGGCTTGAATCAGGCGCTAGGCGTCGAGGTCATCGACGACAAAATTCATGCGATCGGTCGTGACCGGATTACTCGGCTCCACGACCTGAACGCGGATGGCGAAGCCGATTTCTACGAAAACCTGGCCGACTCAATCCCGGCTTCCGTTGGCGGTCATGACTTCACCGTCGGTTTGCAGGCAGATGATGCGGGCAACTTTTATACCGTTGCCGCGGGTGAGGTCATCCGAGTAAATCAGGACGGCTCATCCGAAGTTATCGCTTCTGGATTGCGCAACGCCAACGGGGTTGGCGCGAGTTCAAACGGCATCGTGACCACTAGCACTAACGAAGGCGATTGGACCCCGGCTACGGCTGTTTTTGAAGTTCGAGAGGGCGATTTTTACGGGCGTAGTGCTAAGCCCGGTCAGGAAATCTCCCCTCCCCTCTGCTACATTCCGCGTGGCGTCGACAACTCAGCTGGCGGCCAGGTTTTCATCGAGCACGACGCTTGGAAGCCGCTCCAGGGCGCTCTCGTTCACACCTCATTCGGCAATGGAACGATGTCTCTGATTCTTCGTGATGAGACTGCTGATCGAACCCAAGGAGCTGTGATTCCAATTCGCGCCGACTTCAATTCAGGCGCTCACCGCGCACGTTTCAGCCCGAAAGACGGCCAGCTCTACCTCACGGGCTCAGACGGTTGGGGAAATTATGCGATGGACGACGGCTCATTCGATCGAGTTCGTTACGTCGGAGGTAAGCTGAATCTTCCGGCCGCCTGGAAGGCTCACGCCAACGGAATTCTCGTCCGCATGACCGATCCGATCGACCCCAGCAGCTGCTCGCCGGAATCGACGTTCGTTCAGCAATGGAATTACGAGTATTCGCCCGGCTACGGCTCGCGCGAGTACTCGCTCAAATCGCCGTTCACGCCGGGACACGACCGAGTCAAAGTCGCCAGCGTCCAGGTTTTCGACGACCACACGCTGTTTTTCGAGATGCCCGCTATCGAACCCGTGATGCAGATGCACTTGGTTTCGCGCCTCAAAGACGCAAGCGGCGAGCCGTTCGTTCTGGAAATGTTTCCAACGCTCCTCAGCCTCGCTGAGTCGAGAAAATTCAACGGAATGCGGCCTGTCGCCGTCGACAAAAACACAAAACTCGCTCTCCGCGTTCGACACGCCAAGGGAAAGCACGGTCCAAAGATTCCGACGGGTGGAGCCGAGGGGCGGATCGTCCAAATCGACATGATCGCCGGACTTCGCTTCAGCGTGAACGAGGTCCGCGCGAAGCCGAAGGAACGCTTGACTTTCGTGCTCACTAACAAAGATCCAATGCCGCACAATTTCGTGCTGATCAAGCCGGGAAGCCTCGACAAAGTCGGGGCCGCATCGAATGAGCTGCTGACCGATCCCGATGCGTTTTCAAAGCACTACGTTCCGGAAATGGACGAAGTAATCTGGCATTCCCATCTCATGGAACACAGCGCGTGGACGCGAGTGAAATTCAATTTTGATGCGCCGGAAAAAGCAGGAGCCTACCCATTCATCTGCACCTTTCCCGGTCATTGGATGATCATGAAAGGCGAGTTGATCGTTGAATGAGGCTAACGGGGGGAATCGTCTTCAACGACGACGCGAAACCCGGTGTAGCAGAACGAATCCGATGCCTCACCGAATCCTCTCCAGGCTGTGCGCGCGGTGATCGGGCTATTCGTCCAGCCGCCGCCGCGCATCGCCCGCCACTCGCCGTATTGATCGTTCAAGGTCGACTCCGGTCCCGTTGGATCGACCGTCTCGGCAGGCTCCGTTGTGCTGCCGTCCTTGACTGCTTTGGCACGCAGCTCACCGTAGTATTCGATCATGTAGCGATCCGAGCACCATTCCCAAACGTTGCCGTGCGTGTCGAAAAGTCCCCATGCATTTGGCTTCAAGCTTCCAGTCGGCGCGGTGTAAACGAACCCGTCGCCGTCGCCCTCTTTGAGTCCTGCGATGCGCTGGCGAAGTGTCATGTTTGGATGCGCCTTTTCTAACGCAGCGTCTGCGACGTTTCCGTATTCGTAAACGCCATCAGGCGAGTCTCCGCTCAGGTACATCGACGTAGATCCAGCCCGCGCGGCAAATTCCCATTCGGCCTCGGTTGGAAGCCGGTATACTCGGTTTTCCTTTTTGCTCAGCCACTCACAAAAGGTCACTGCATCTTTCCAACTAACGCAAACCACAGGGTGATCATCTGTTTGCGCGAAACCTGGATTCCGCCAGTTGCATCCGGGTTTCGTCTGGAATTTTTCAGGTCCATCGGTCTCCTCCGGAAACAACGCGAGTGCGCCTTTCTCATTAGTTTCGGCCGACGTTTCGTAGTCGGTCGCTTCAACAAATGCGCGAAATTGGGCCACAGTGATTTCCCGAGACCCGATCCAGAACGATTTGCTGATTCGAACTGGATGCGAAGGCGAAATCCCGTGGTTTCGATTCCGCGCAAGGGTCGAGAAAGGATGCTTTTCAACGATCAAGTTCTGATCCGCCGCTCCACGCAGGTACTCGCCCGCCTCAACTCGAATCAGCTCGATCCCAACGGAGTTTTCCTCGCCAGCAGCTGCTGAGGCCAGAACAAAACAAAGAAGCAGACGAAACATCACGCTACCAGTTCATCGATGAGGCCTGTGCTATCCTGAAACCGCTCAGGAACTTCAACTCCGACTCGGTCGAGCAACGTGTGCCACATGTTCGCCATCGGCGTGTTTTCAGGGAGTTTAAGATGGCCGTGATGCCTAAGACCGAGAGCGCTTCCGCCGGAAATCATCGTAGGAAGATTTCCTCGACTATGCCCGAGACTCATTCCACTTCCGAAACCTAACACAGTATGATCGAGCAAAGTCGAATCGCCTTCTTTGATCGATTGCAAGCGGTTCAGGAAGTGCGCCCAGTGCTCCATATAATAGGTATCGGCTTTGGCGAGATCCTCAAGGTTCTTTGGATCGTTCCCGTGATGAGTCAGCGCATGATAATCGCGCAGATTCCATTCCGCGAAAGTGCCACCACGGAGTTCTGCACGCACAAGATACGATGCAACCCGCGTCGAGTCGGTTTGAAACGCTAACGCAATCAAATCGTACATCAGCCGAGCATAAGTTTCATAGGAAAACTCAGTTTGGTCTGGATCCATCGGCTTTGAGTAATCTCCGATCCCCTCCAATCCAGGTGTCGGCCGGTCCTTCTTCGACCACTGGACAACGCGCTCCAATTCCTTCTCCATTTCTCGCACGGAATTCAAATATTGATCCAATTGTCCCTGGTCCGCCTTGCCGAGTTTTCTGTGCAAACGATCCGTGTCTTCGCTAACCAAATCAAGAATACTTCGTCGCCTTCGCCAATCGACGCCCTGCTTGGATTTTTCCTCGGCGGACGGCTCATAAAACAGCTTCCTGAAAAGCGCCGACGGATCGTTTTCAGCTGAAAGCGGGACGCCTTGACGGTTGAACGACAACGTTCCGAGCGTCTGGCTGCCAAAGCCGGTTCCCTTGCGAACCGACAACTGCAGCGAAGGAAAGCGCGTCTGCTTGCCGCCAACCTCAGCAGCGAGTTGGTCGACCGAAATCCCCTGCCGCTCCTCAATCGGAATCCCAGTCGCAAACGGGTAGGTCCCGGAGTGGCCGCCGCCTTTGGCGAGATGAATTCCAGAAAGCACCGTGAAATTTCCGCGATGTTTTTCCAGCGGTTTGAGAATTCGAGGCGTCGTGAAATCCGGCCCAAAGTCCGTAGGAAAAAACTGCCGAATGTTCATCCCCATCCCGAAGTAAAAATTGCCGAATCGAGGGACGGATTCTGGCTCCGGCAACGCAAACACCGAACTCGGCATCATCGCTTCGAGGTAAGGCAAAGCCATTGCGACACCGGCACCGCGAAGAGCGGTTCGACGTGTGATTGAGCACTGTTTGGTCGTCATTTGGTCAAGAATGCTTCGGATTGAACGAGGGCTTGAATCGCCGATTGAATCGTGTCGCCGTTCTCGGCAAGTTGACTCGCCACGGCATCGATTGCAATGCGGTCTGTCGCCTCCAAGGGACGACCAATCGCGTATAAAAACAACTTCTCGGCGAAGGCCCGACGAAAGCGATCTTCCTGCTTCCTAAGCAGCGTTTTGAACTCCTCGAAATCCGCAAATTGCTGGCCATTCGGAAGCTTTCCAGAAGAGACAATCGGCGGAGTTTTATCGCCGCGAAATTCCTCGCCGTTCTGATGCGTTCGCCACGCGCCCGTCGCGTCGAAATTCTCCAGAGCTAAGCCGTATGGATCAATTCCTCGATGACAATTTGCGCACGCTTCGATCTTCTGATGCTGAAGAAGCCGCTCACGAACGGTTAGCTGTTCGCCTTTGATATTCGGCTCAACTTCGCCCGCATTCGGTGGCGGAGGAGCTGGCGGATCGTTGAATAAAACTTCTCGAATCCAGACACCGCGCGTGACCGGCTTAGTTCGAATTCCGTCCGATCCGGACAGATGAATTCCGGCCTGACCAAGCAGACCGCCGCGATGGGAATCCGCAGGAAGACTGACTCTGCGCAGTTCACTGCCTTTCACTGGCAGCAAGCCGTAAAACGCAGCAAGCCGTTCGTTTACCATCGCAAAATCGGAATCGAGAAACTCGAAAATGCTCAGGTTTTTCGTTAGAACTTCGGCGAAAAACGATTCGGTCTCTCGAACCATGTCGGCCGGCAGCTGCTGGTCGAAACCGCGGTAAACTTTGGAGTCGGGCGCGAAATTCTGGAAGTCGCTCGTCCGCAGCCACTGCGCGGCGAAGCCTTCGGTCAAGGCGCGCGATTTTGGATCGGCGAGCATTCGAGAAACCTGCCCAGCAAGGTCATCGCGAATTCCTCCGCTTTCGGCCGCGTCAAAAAGCGCCTGATCCGGCATACTCGACCATAGAAAATAGGAAAGCCGCGAGGCGAGTTCATAATCGTCTAACGGACGCGGCTGATCGTGATCTTCCGGTTCCAAAAGATAGAGAAAATCTGGCGATGTCAGCACGTAGGTCAGGCCGAACTCGACCGCTTCTTGAAACGGAGCTCCGTGTTCCATCTCGGCCGCGACGAGCGCCACAACCTTTTCAATCTCCGATTCCTCGACAGGACGCCGAAAAGCCCTCGGCAAAAGCCGCGCAAAAATTTCCCTGACGTAGTCTTCATCGAGCTCTGCGTCAGCGCCTTTGAAAAGTAGATTGGCGTGGCTGCGCGGCGGCCAGGATTCGTAAAGCGGGCCCTCGACTTCAATCCAATCCAGAAACATTTTCGGAAACTGATCGAGATTCAAAAGAGCCTCGGTAGGCCGCGTGTAATCGACATAGCCTTCGGTCAGCATCCTCGCTTGAATCCGCAAACCCTCGGCAAAATCGCCAGCCTTCGCGGCCTCTTCGCCCGCTCGAATCATTTCGCCGTGGCCCGTTGAAGCGGTTCGCAGATTCTTTGGCCCGGTCAAAATTCCGATGTTCAAGTACGAGGCCGGTTTTGCGTTCGGAAGCGCGGTGAAAGGGATTACGACTTCGTATGTATTGGGAGTTTTGCTCAGCTCAACTTCGAAGATCCGAGGCTCTCGACCGTTGATCCGATCGGCGAACAATTTCACGCCTGCAGCGTCGGCGTGCGCGCGAATCCGAACGGTATAGAACCCGGTAACCGGAAAAATCAGCGACGAATCCGGATAGAACAGCCCTCTGCCGAGCCTCGTCGCACCGGCGATGATTTCGAGGTCCGACTCCCGCTCACGGATCGTTGGCGAATTGAGCACGTACTGAAATCCAGACGTTGTGCTTGTGTGTTCGAACTGGAAACGCCTGACCTGAGTTGGAGTGGCAGGCGGTCCGTCGACCATGACTCGAGACGCGACCTCTTTTGCGACCATGAAATAATTGTCCAGCAACGAAGGGTCTAACATCAGCACAGAACCGGCCTTATCGAAGCCTTCGTAAGTCGCATCCGGCGGCAGAATCGTGCTCGGATCTTCTCCCGGAAGATACGGAGGAAGCAGCAGCAGATCACGAATCGTGTTAGCGTACTCAGCTCGATTCAACCGACGCAGCAAAACCCGCCCGCCCGATCCAACTGCCCGTTTCGACGCTTCGCGAAGCTGCTCGGCGATCCAAGCGACAATTTGGGCGTGTTCAGCAGCTGCTGGCCGCGGTTCGTCCTCCGGCGGCATCTCATCGAGGTTAAGGTTGTCCATGACCTCGATCCAGACATCCGCGTTAGCTGCGGTGTCGAACTCCGCAGTCAGGCTGTTCAATCGCAGATCACCTTTTTGCTTTTCGGCGCCGTGACAGGCCAAGCAGTGTGCCTCTAAGAATGGCCGCACAGTCCCCTCAAACAACGGCGGTGCCCCTAACGCGCCTCCAGAAATCACGGCGCTGAAAACGAAAATAACGATGGACGATCTGATCATGAAATCGAAAAACTCTCCAAGAAACACGGCGAACACGTGCCCGACTTTCAGTGGCATTCCTTGAATTCCACTGAATTCTTCAACCCATGAAAAAATTGAATCGAAGACGCTTCCTTTTGGGCTCCGCTGCCGCCGGAATTCTCGCGCCGTTCATGAACAGCGCCGGCCAGATCGCCAAGCCGCGAATCAGCGCCTGCGACTGGTCGATCGGGATGAAGCAAACGCCAGAGGCTCTGAAATTGGCTCAGCAAATTGGTTTGGACGGCGTCGAAGTCAGTTTCAGCGATGGCGGAGAATTCGATCTGCGGAAGCGCGAGGTTCGCAAAACGTATTACGAAACCTCGCGCAAAACCGGAGTGGTGATCGCGTCGCTCGCGATGGGCGTGCTCAACCAACGACCGTTCGCGACCGATCCGGACTCGCCGAAATGGGTAGCCGATTGCATCGAGACCATGGCGACGATGAAGGCCGAGGCTTTCGAGATGTCAGACGACAAACTGGCTTCTCGAGTTGCCCCGAGTGTTGTGCTGCTCGCCTTTTTCGGGAAAGGCGACATCAACGGCAAGCCGGAATTGATGAAGGCGACGATTGAGCGATTAAAAAGGCTGGCACCGCAGGCAGAAAAAGCTGGCGTGGTTCTTGGCCTCGAAACTCGGCTGAATGCCGACGATCATCTCGAAATCCTAACCGCCGTCGACTCGCCCTCTGTAAAAGTTTACTACGACACTCGGAACATGGCAGACATGGGCTATCCGCTGTTGGAAGACATCCGAAAAATCGGCGGCGAGAATCTTTGCGGGAGCCTTCACTTTAAAGAAAAGCAGGTGACTCTCGGCAAGGGCGATATCGATTTCGTCGCGTTCAAAAATGAGCTCGATAAACTCAAATTCGAAGGCTGGCTGACGATCGAGTCATCGCTCCCGAAGGACGCGGAAGTTCTCGATGCCTACCGCGAAAACGCAGCCTACCTGCGCTCGCTCTTTTCGGCCTGACACAATCAAATGGGCGCAGAAGCCAAAAAGTGAACCACGACAAATCGTTGCAATCATTTGCGGCCAGCGAGCGTCAGTGTGAGAGTCTTGACCGCAAAATTCAGCCAATTTATGAAACAAATTCCGCTTCTCGCCAGCCTCCTGCTGGTTTTCATCGCCTCGAACGTCGCTTGCCAAGCCGAGCCAGTCCGCGCTCAAGGCCTATCGATCGAGTTGATCGCAGAAAACGAAACGATTGTTCCGGGTGAACCGTTCACTGTGGGCCTGAGTTACAAAATCGATCCAAAATGGCATACCTTCTGGATCAACCCGGGGCAGGCTGGCGAGGCAACCGAGATGGAGTGGAACCTGCCTGAAGGATTCAAGGTCAGCGCCCTCAAATATCCGACACCGCACACTTTTACGGCGTCGGGCTCGATCGGCGTCGGCTACGAGAACAGCGCCGTCCTGCTTGCCGAAATTATTCCGCCTGACGATCTGGAAATCGGAAGTTCGGTGAAAATTGCGGGCAACGCGAAATGGCAGGTCTGCGCTGATTTCTGCACCCAGGGCGACGCGGATTTAAGCTTGGAGCTTGTGGTCGCGGAAAGCGCGAAGGCGAGCGCGAACGGGTTAGCAATCACGACAGCCAAAGCTGAGCTGGCCAAATCCGTAGACTGGCCGATTTCGGCTGAGATCGATCTTGAGGCCAAAACCGCGGTGTTTTCGATCGAGCACGGAGGTAAAATCACGGCGACCGAGGGGCTCCAATTCTTCAATTCGCAGTACGTCCCCTACGCGTCGATGGTCGATTTCAACACGCCGATCACGTTTGAACTCGCGGGCGACGTCCTCAAAATCTCGGCGTCCGTCAGCAAGAGCTACAAGGGCGAAGTGCCTGAATTTATCGAAGGAATGCTCGTTTCGGAATCCGGATTTGCTGATGATCTCGGGCATTCGATCTGGCTGACGAACGATCCAAACGCCGCCTCATCTGCGGCCCCCCAGTCAGCAGCTGCTCCCGTCGGTGCTCCGGAAGAACACAGTTTCTGGAAAGTACTGATCTACGCTTTCATCGGCGGTTTGATTCTGAACATCATGCCCTGCGTTTTTCCGGTGATCTCGCTCAAAGTGCTGAGTTTCGTTCAGCAGGGCGGCGAAGATCGGCGCAAAGTCGCGATGCACGGATTCGTTTTCGCAGCGGGCATCCTCGTATTTTTCTGGATTGTCCTGGCAGTTCTGTTAGGCGTCCGCTCAGTCTTCGGAGTCACAGCTGGTGGCTGGGGAACGCAGTTTCAGGACCCGCTGTTCGTCACGCTGATGGCCTTCCTGATTCTGGTGATCGCGCTGAATCTGTTCGGCGTGTTTGAAATCGGCGGCGGCCTGACTGGAGTCGGAGGGAAGCTCACCGAGTCTTCTGGTTATGCTGGTTCGTTCTGGAGTGGCGCGCTGGCTGTCGTCCTCGCGACGCCCTGCACGGCTCCGTTCATGGGTTCCGCGATTGCCTACGCGCTCAACGCCCCGGTTATTTCTGCGTTCGCGGTATTCACGATGATGGGAATCGGAATGTCCTCGCTTTACGTTATTTTATCGGTGATTCCGGGCTTAATTAACCGTCTTCCAAAGCCAGGAATGTGGATGGTCAAGTTCAAACAATTCATGGGCTTCCCGATGATCGCTGTCGTTCTCTGGCTCGTTTTTATCGCGGTGCATCTGCTCGACACAACCGGGATCGCCTTGTTTTTCGTCGGCCTGACCCTGCTCTCGATCGGCACCTGGTGGTTCGGCTCCTTCAACACGCCGATCAACGGGGCGCGGGCTCGAATCATCGCGAAAGTCGCCACAGTCGCGCTTCTCGGCGGCGGAGTCTGGGCTGCGGTGGCGAGTGCCAACTATCCGAAACCGCACAAATTCCAGAACGTCGAAGCCGAAATCGCCCAGCTTCAGAGCGAAGGAAAACACGTCTTCGTCGACTTCACCGCCCTCTGGTGCGCGCAGTGCCAGACGAACAAAATCGCGATGCACTCGGAAGAGGTCGAAGCCGCATTCAAGGAAAACAACGTCACTTTTCTTGAGGTCGATTGGACGACGAAGGACCCTGAAATTCTCCGCGTTCTCCAAAAATATGGGGCCGAGGGAATCCCGTTCTACCTGCAGTTCGACGCCGACTCGTCCAAGCCGCCGACCGTTCTCCCAGCCACGCTCACGAATGGCGTGATTCTGGAATATCTCGAAAAACTGAAGTGAAATCGCAGCCGAGGCCCGTCAGCAGCTGCTGGCCGCGCCTCGACCGAAAAACGTGGGCAACCTCATCGTTCCGTTTGGGTTTACATCGTCGAAGCGCCGCGTAAATTTCGCGTCCGCTCCGGCTTAACTCAAATCGATGGAACCCCTCGCTGACGCAGACGCGCCCCAGACCCCAAACCAATCCCCTGAGCCGGACTCTCCCGAGGCGATCAACGAACTCAGCATCGCGCTGATGGTCAAAATCGGGCAGGGCGACCACGAAGCCTTTGCGCGCCTCGTCGGAATTCATCAGCACGCTGTCGTCGGTACGGTGGCGAAAATGCTCGGAAACGCGAGCGACGCCGAGGACATCGGGCAGCAGGTTTTCGTCCGAGTCTGGAAATCCGCCCATCGCTACCAGCCGAGCGCGAAATTCACGACCTGGCTTTTCACGATCACGCGGAACCTCGTTTTTAACGAAACTCGTCGCCGTCAACGCAAGCCAGTCGTTAGCCTCGAGGAGCGGGAAGAGGAGCATCACATCCCGACGACGATCGATGCCGGAATGACGCCGGACGAGTCCACTTTGCATGCCGAATTGGAGAAGGCCGTCGATGCCGCGATCCAGCAGCTGCCGGAAAAACAGCGAATGGCGGTCGTGCTTCGGCGATATGAGGAAATGCCGTATGAAGAGATCGGCGCGATTTTGAAACTGTCGCTTTCGGCAGTCAAAAGCCTGCTTTTCCGCGCGCGGGCGCAGTTAAAGGAGAATCTGAAGTCATATCTGGAGCCTGAAGGAGAAGTTTAGCAGAATACGTGAAGCTTCCCGCCGTTAACGATGTCATTGGACCGCTTGCAGCGATTGTCATTCTGTCATCGCTGCTGACAGGGTGCGTGACCTTAAACCCTGAAGATCTGAGCCCTTCTGATTTTCGACAGAAGTACTGCTCGGGATCGAAGTTTAACTTGGATGTCGATGGCGACCAGATCTCCGTCCACTACCGGGATGAGGGCAGTGGCCCGGTTCTGATCCTCCTCCATGGGGTTTGCGACTCGTTGCACACCTGGGATGATTGGAAGGAAGAGCTGAAGGACGATTTCCGAATTATCCGCTGCGATTTTCCGCCCTTTGGACTGACCGGCTCATTTGATGACCGCCAGATCTCGGAGCCGAGATGGCTTGCATTCATTGATGCTTTTTTGGATGAGTTAGGGATTGAACAAGCAATGTTCGCTGGCAACTCGCTCGGTGGAGGGCTTGCCTGGCGCTACGCATCAAGCCGTCCTGAGAGGGTAGAAAAACTGGTCTTGCTCGATCCTCCTGGTTTTGTCCTTCGAAAGGAGCTGCCGCTGGAACTAAAAGCGGCCAGAGCCAAGCCTGTCGCCAAGTTTCTCCGTCGCGTGATGCCGGAGCCTGGTTGGAAACTCGTCATCAATCGGCTTTATCGTGGCGGAGTCTTACGATCGTTCCCGCGTGACGCCGAGCTTCAGGAGCAACGCTGTCGAGAGGACGCAGAACGCTTTTATGATTTGAGCAATCTCAAAGAGAACCGGAATGAGTACCTTCACGTTTTTGAAGAATTGTTCGAAATCTCGGCGAACGAAAATTACGAAACGATCGGCGCAAGAATCGAAAGGATAGAAGCGCCTATTCTCCTTCTTTGGGGAGCCGATGACCCTTGGTTCCCGCCATCTGCTCCCAAGGGAAATGGCAAAACTGAACTCGAGCTCTGGGCGAAGTACGTTCGAACTGCGTTAACGATCGTAGTTTACGAGGATGTCGGGCACATGCCTCAGCGACAAATCCCGAAAATGTCGGCTGCGGATGCGAGGCGTTTTCTTCTTGGTAATCGACTTAGTGAAGAAGCGCCAAGTGCGGAGTGAGAACTTCTTCCGATCATCATCAGTTATTAAGTGGTTACACTGTCACTCTCTATGTTCGCGCTCGATTACCTCTTTCGGCAATAGCAACTCGGCAGCAGTTCCCGCCACGAATGGCGGCACATTCAATAGCCGAAACCGCCCGCCTAACGCGCGAGCACTCCAGAGCCGGCCGTCCTGACCCTCGGGAACTTCGATCGAAACATAGTCGGTCGCCTGATCTTTAAAATCCAGCAGCTGCTGGCCGTCCGCATCGTAAAGACCGCCCGCGCTGGCTTGAGCGTAGGCGCCGATCACCTTCGTTCCTTTCGGCACGTAGAAATACCAACTGTTCCTGCCGCTGACCTGTTTATCTTGACCTTCGCTCGACAAAACCGTCCTCGTGAGGTCGTCCGGCCACTTCACCCGCGTGCCGGACATGCGTTCGTCCCATGTGATGCGATAGAGACCTTTCTTCTCGGCTGTAAATCGGACCTCATGCCAGTTCTGATCCTCAGGAACCTCTGCCGTGTCCACGGTGTAGAAATCGATTTTCTCAACACCGACAGGACCGCGATGCGCCAAGGTCAGCGTCGCCGGACCGCGCACGTCGTAGATCAGCCCAGTTTGCACTTCGAGCCGAATCTCGCGCGGCGCTTCCTCGACCCACGTGTAGTTGTGGACTTCGCCGCGCGTCGTCGTCGCGCCCTCGGCGCCGCCGTAAAACGTCTTCCCAAGCGGTTCGACTTCAGCCAATCCCAGAGCCTCTTTCGCTGGAACGAGGTCGTCGCTGAAATCCAGCGGAGTGAACGCCAGCACGTCGTGATCGCGAATGCCGTCCTCGATCAATGTCAGGATCTCCGCCTCCGAAAAAGGCTCGTCACCGCGCTCGCGCAAGCGTTCCGGCGGAAGCATCATCGATTGCGGTTCGCCCGGAATCCACGTGCGCGATTCGCTGACTCGCGCGCTGCGATCCAGGAACCAGAACATGCCGATCGAGTCGCACATGATGCTCTCGCGCGAGCGCCAGAGGAAGTTTACAACGCGATCGAACCCGGCCTGATCGCCCGCCTGCCGCCAAAGCTCGACATACCGCGAGTAGATCACGAGCGAGTCGATCCGCGCGCGGATTTTCGGATCGTCCGTAATCTTCCGCGCCTCCAGCAGCTGCCGGTACATCGTCCCGACCATGTGATCGCTGTGGCGTGGACCGGAGCCGATGAATTCGTAGAACTCGCGCATCGGAGCCGTCGCTTCGCCGAAGCAGTTTGTTAGGAAATCGTCGATCGTGTCCTCCACCGGCGTGTCGACGTCCCAAAGCAAACGGGTAGCGAGGTAGTATCCCAATCCGTTCGAGCCCCAAGCTTCGTCGGACTCCGCGTTGATAAATCGCGCGCCCGCCGCGTGCTGATCGCGGATCGTCTGAGACAGCGGAATCGGCCGTCCCGCCTTGCCGGTTCCGGGCATGGATTGATGCCAGACCGTCAGGCCGTAGTACTCGCGAATCCCGATCAACTCCGCCTGCTCCGACCACCCGTTCAGGATGTCATCAAACGTTTGATCGCCCTTAATGAAAGCGGTCGCAAGACTGACGACCACCTTGGGATGCACTTTCACACTTGGCGGCGGAGAATGGTAGTTATACGCATACGTTCCGACGAATTTCTCGCCGTGCCCCAGCTCGTTAATCGCCTTAGCCGCGTCGTTGCAGAGAATGACAACGCGATCGCTGACGCTGCCCATCGTCGCGCAAGCCTCACATTCACACCAGCCACCGCCGTCGCTCGGATCGAGCGAAATCGAATCGCGCTCCGGCTCCTTTTCGATTTGCGCCACCGCGTCGCGCACGACCAGCTCGCGCAAACCCGGATTCGAAATGCAGAACTTGTTTCCGCCCCGCTCACCGGCCCGCAGCGCGAGAAATTCCGGGTGACGATCGAACTCAGCCCGATGGCGCTTCAAGATGCCGTCGTAAGCGTGCCCAGTGCTGAGTATGAGGCTCGGCTTGATGCGATTGCGAACCTGCCAGTTCTCCCAATTCTCGATCAACCACGGGCGCTGCGTCCTCCGGAGACCTCCCCGTGGAGCGCTTCGATTATAGAAATCCGGCTTTTCGACGTGGTCGACATCAATCAGCAGCTGCTGACGTTTCGGAACGACTTCCCATGTCTCTGAAGGGAAGTAAAAGCGGTATCCGAATTCGTGGAGCAGGTCCCAAACGGCGAACTCAACCGCGTTCGGCGTCGCGCCGAGCAAGTAGAGGCCGCCGCTGGTCGAGACGATTCGGTAGTGATCGCGCTCGAACGCGCCGTCGCCGAACTCGGTCTGGAGCGGAAGATTCGGGAGGTTCTTCGGCAAGCCGAGTACGAGTCCGGTCGCCCCGGTTCCTTCCTCAATCGTGAACGAGGCGCTGGAGATCTGTTCGAGGTAGCGTGCAAGATCAGCGGCGCACCTGCGGACGGTTTCGTCGGCATCCGGGCTGACGACGATCGTAAGTTTGGCATTGCCGTTATCCGCGATAGCGATTTGTTCGGCGATTGCAGGAAGCGCAATGCCAACAATGGCGATGGCAACTGTCAGTGGCAAAAATTGGGGCGCGGTCATTTCCGAAGGATCTTCAAAATGCGATTGTTGTAGCTGTCCGTGATGTAGAGCTCTCCGGTTACCGGATGCACCGTGACTCCATGAGGTCGCGCCAATCCACACTCATGGGGATCTCCACCGACTCCATCCGGCGTCTTCTTTCCCGTTCCGGCGACCGCCTCGATCTTGCCTGTCGATGGCGCGTAGCGGCGGATGACGTGGTTCTCCGCGTCGGCAATGATGACGCTGTCGTCCCGATCAATGCAGAGGTGCTTGGGCCCATTCAGGGTCGCGTCGATTGCAGGCCCGCCGTCGCCGCTGTGTCCTTTTTGGCCCGAACGATTCACGACAGTGCGGATGATTCCGTTGGCATCAACAACGCGCAACGCATGACCGCCGCGCTCCAGAATATAGACATTCCCGTGCCGATCAACGGCGACTGCGCGGGGATCGACCAGCGGGGATTCGGTGGCGACGGTGCCGTCGACTGGGACGCCCTTTTTCCCATTTCCGGCTACGACCTCGGCTTCGCCAGAAGAAAGATCGAGAGCGATGATTTGCCTCAAATCCGCGATGTGCAGGGTCTTCCCATCCGGAGCGAGGGCGATGCAATAGGGACCGTTCGAACGTTCCTTACCTTCCGGCGCTCGCCAACCGGGGACGGTGCGAAGGACGGAGGTTTTGGGATCAAATTCGCGGACAACTCCATTCCATGTATCGGAAATGAGGATGGCTCCGTTGGGGCGGACCGCAAGATTGTGCGGGCCATTGAAACGTGCTTCCAGAGGATCGCCGCCATCGCCTTGATAGCCAGCTTCAGCCTGCCCGGCGACGTGAGTGACCTCGCCCGACGGATCGACCCGCAGTAGGCGGTTTCCGGATTTCATCTCGATGATCCAGAGATTGCCATCTTCGTCGAAGCCAGTTCCAAACGGCTCCTTGAGTTCGGTGCCCTCCGCTACTTCGACAATCGTGTCGGCCATCGCGAACGGGGTCACGACATAGAGAAGGAGCAGCGAGAGAATAAATTGGCAGGTCGATTTCACGACAATACCGAACCGAGAGACACAGGCTTGTCGAGCACCGACTTTTCGCGGCTAAATTGCGTCAGCTAGTTTTGGCTGATCACTAGAGGCAGATTTCCAGCTCGAGAAACCGCTTAGGCTCCCTCTTATACTCTTTCGCCAGCTGCTTGAGAGTTTTCCATCGAGTTGAGTGAGTGGCCGATTCAAATTCCGGCGGCGTGTCCGTCGCGAGACTGATCAAAGTGTTCTTCTGAATTAACATCGCCCTGATTTTTCGTTGCCGAAGCGTGCCCGCAGATTCGCAAGTCAGGCAGACGAGATAATTCACTGACTTGACCTGCTCACCGGCATCACGACGCAGATAGCCGACCGAATACTGCTCCGAAACATCGTTCAAGACAGGATTAAGATAATACCAGTAGTCCTCGAGAGAGAGGGGCAAAAGGCTATCCTCGGGCGTGGTTTTTTTCGCGGCTTTGAGCACGTTCCTGCAAAGCTGAGCATTGAGAAAAACCTGATCGCAGGACTTTTCCATCAAGGTCCTGATCTGAAGCCGATTGTCGGAAAGAATGTTCAGCGAGACGTTGAGCCGATCGAAGAATTCTTTGCGCCGCCAGCGGCTTCGAGCTCTCCAAAGCCCAACAAGCCAGCCGAGCGCCACCAACCCGGCGGACGTCAGAACTCCGATCCAGTGAGCCTGCCAGAGATCGATCAGCGACGTTAAGAATTCTTTCATGGCCTGATCTTAAGCGCGTGAAACGGTGCCGCAAGCGGAACGAATTTCCGCTAATCGAGCCAATCCAGAGTCTCGCCAGTCGGCTCGGCAAGCTTGGTCTGTTCGGCAGGCAAAAGATCGATCAACCCGGGCAGATCGCCGTATTTGACCGCCCCGGGGATGAACATCGGATGACGGTAGCTCTTGATGTCTGCGAATCGAAAATCACTGTTGTCGATGACGGATTTCCCAACTTTATCGCCAGTCAAAGCGCGCGCCGCAGCCACCAGTGGCCCGGTTGAACCGCTACCGACGAGGTGGACCGGCTGATCCGTCCCAGATTTCGCAACAGCGATCAGGCCGAGAATATTCTGGACTCGTTCGGCGAAAACCGAGTCGTTGTAGGCGTGCGTGTAGCTCGCAGATTCGCGTGGGTTGGCCACGACTGGCGTTTCGTTGATTTCGTCCCCTTGAAGATGGAGATTCGC
>JBLHKS010000077.1:0-28960 GCA_047620505.1 Verrucomicrobiales bacterium
TACGCTCTCCTTCGGTTAACTGGGTATATCCTGTCATTGTGCAACTGTGAATCGCTCGGTTTCAGGATTATCCCGGTTAACCTTACTTTCCACCTGTGAATTGCACTTCGAGCTTGAAATCAGGGTCCAAAGCAATGGGTGGAATTTGCGGTTCAAGATTTTGAGATGCGCTCTCTCGCATCCGCTTGAAATCTCCCGAGCGCGATGCGAGGGAGGCGGATCAAAACCTCATTCATGCTCCGAATCCGATTGCCCCAACTCGGCCAGCAGCTGCTGGCGCTCCTTTTTGCCTCTGCCGCGCTCGCTGAGCTTCCGCCCGAGGCCAATGAACACGCCGTGCTCCGCGGGACGCTTAAGACTTCGCAGTTCAAGTTCGAGAAGGGCAAGACCGGTCACGTCGCTTTCCTTGGTGGATCGATTACCGAGAACAAGAGCGGCCACACTGCAATGGTCCCAGCGTGGCTCGCGGAACGCTTTCCGGACACGAAATTCACGTTCAACAACGCGGGGATTTCGTCGACCTGCTCGACTTCGGGCGCATTTCGGCTGGACGATCACCTTCTTTCCAAGGGCCAGGTCGATCTCTTGATCGTCGAATTCGCGGTGAACGATGATCAGGACGCGGGGCACACGCGGATCGAGGCGTTGCGCGGGATGGAGGGCGTGATTCGGCGGTTCAAGGCGCACAACCCGGGCGGCGATGTGGTCATGATCCAATACATTAATCCGGGGATGCTGGAGATGCTGAAGAAGGGCGAGACGCCGCTTTCGATCGATGCTCATGAGGCCGTGGCGAAGCATTACGGGATTTCCTCAGTCAATGTCGGCGCTGCGCTGGCGGCGGGGGCGATGGATTGGCCGACTTATGGCGGAACGCATCCAAAGAAGGAGGGCTACCGGCTCGCGAGCGACATGGTGATCTCGGTTTTGGAGAAGGCCTGGAGCACACCGGTCGGCGATGTGATGGTTCAGGGGCATCCGGTTCTCGAACCGATGGATGCCTTCAGCTATGACAAAGGCGGGTTTGTCGAACCGGCCACGGCAAAGCAGACGGGCGACTGGAAGACGGGCAAGGTGAGCAAGGAGTTGCTGCCGAAGGGTGCAATTCGGGGCAGTTTTTCGACCTACAACCTGACGGTGGCGAACGAGGCCGGAGCGGAGTTGAAGGTGGAGTTCGAGGGCCGCGGCATCGGCGCGTTTGTGCTCGCAGGGCCGGAAGCCGGGATTATCGAAGCCAGCATCGACGGCGGGAAGTTCCAGCCGGTGAATCTGTATCATCGCCACAGCAAAGGGCTGAATTATCCGCGAACGGTGATGTTTGCGACGGAGCTGAAGCCCGGAAAGCATGAAGCGACGTTGCGAATTGCGGAGCGCCCGGATGGAAGCGATGGCGGCAACCAGGCCGCGATTTTACACCTGGTTGTGAATCAGTAGAATTTTTCTAACACCAAATGAAACCACGAATCTTCTTTCTATTATCCTTAGTCGCCTTCGCGCCCGCTTGGGCGGACGACTTCAAATTCAAGGCCGACGACAGCGTTGTCTTTGTCGGCAACACCGTCATCGAGCGCGCTCAGAAATACGGCTACGTCGAAACAGCGCTTTCTCTCGCCGCAGGCGACATGCCGTTGCGATTCCGCAATCTAGGTTGGAGCGGCGATACGGTTTATTGCGATGCGCGGAGCTACTTCGGTCCACCCCAGGAGGGATTCGATCGGCTTAAAGCGGGCCTGACGGAGATCAAGCCCAGCGTGCTGATCGTCTGCTACGGTGCGGTCGCCGCATTCGAAGGCGAAGCGGGCGTAGAGAACTTTACGGCAGGCTACAATCGCCTTCTCGACATGATGGCAGCGGCGGCTGAGTCCCGTGCGATCATTCTCGTCTCTCCACCGCCAGCGCAGAACCTTGGCGCTCCGCTCCCATCGATGGATGAGCACAACCAACGTCTTTCGAGTTATCGAGATATCATCAAAGGAATCGCCGAAAAACGCGGCCATCAGTTCGCGGATTTGTTCGAAGCCATGGGCGCAGGCAAAGTCGGTGATCGGGAACAAATCCTGACCGACAACGGACTCCACTACACCGAAGAGGGCTACAAAGTGCTCGGGCAGAAGCTCGCCGAGTCGATCGGTCTGGCACCGCCGAGCGACCAGCAGTTGCTGAGCGAAAGCGGTGTCGCGCTGCGCCAGATGATCGTCACCAAAAACCTGCTCTACTTCCAGCATTGGCGGCCATCGAACGAAACTTATCTACGATTGTTCCGAAAACACGAACAGGGCAATAATGCTAAAGAATTAGAGCTGTTCACTCCACTTATTGAATCTCGCGAAACCGAAATCGGAGCGCTGAAGCGCGCCGCACTGGAGGCAAAATCATGAAGACCCGTATTTCTATTTTCTTATTAGTTTTAAGCGCAGGCGTTTGCTTGGCGCAGAATGGTTTGCGCGACATCCCGGATCCGGATGTGACCAAACAGACTGAACTGTTCAATGTGCCGGAAGGCATGGAGATCAATCTCTTCGCCTCCGATCCGATGATCGCAAAGCCTGTCCAAATGAACTGGGACGCGCAAGGTCGACTCTGGCTGGTTTCCAGCGGGATGTACCCTCACATCATTCCCGGCGAAGAAGAGAACGACCGAGTTCTCGTGCTTGAAGACACTGACGGTGACGGCAAAGCGGATAAGAGCACGGCCTTCGCCGATGACCTTCACATCCCGACGGCTGTGGTCCCTGGAGACGGCGGAGCTTACGTCGCCAACTCGACGGAGATTCTATTCCTAAAGGATACGGACGGCGATCTCGTTGCTGACGAGCGCCGCGTCGTTTTGAGCGGCTTTGGAACTGAAGACACGCACCACCTTGTTCATACATTGCGTCACGGCCCGGATGGCTTGCTCTATTTTGGTCAGTCGATCTATATTCACAGTCACCTCGAAACGCCACACGGTGTTAGACGTCTGTTAGGCGGAGGTTTCTGGCATCTCAGGCCGGAAACAATGCAGGCCGAGGTTCTTTTCAAAGGTCTAGTCAATCCTTGGGGATTTACCTTTGATGATTACGGCCAGACTTTCGCGACCGACGGGGCTGGCGGGCAGGGGATTAACTTTGTCTTCCCTCGATCCGTCTTCCTGACTTCGCCAGGCGCGAAACGGATTCTCAGCGGCCTCAATCCCGGTCAGCCGAAATTGTGTGGCTTGGAGATTCTGTCAGGATCGCATGTGCCGGACGAGCAGCGCGGTCTCCTGATTGCGCCGGACTTTCGCGGACATCGAATCAATGCTTACGAAGTCACGCCCGACGGCAGTGGTTTCAAATCGACAAGGAAAGAGGATTTCATTTCGTCCTCGCATCGCGCCTTTCGACCGATCGACGTGAAGATGGGCCCGGACGGAGCGCTATACATTGCTGACTGGTATAATCCGATTATTCAGCACGGCGAAGTCGATTTCCGCGACGAGCGCCGCGACCACACCCACGGCCGCATTTGGCGCGTTTCGTGGAAGGATCGTCCGTTGGTCAAGAAGCCCGATTTTGCTGCCGCAAACGTTGAGCAGCTGCTGGACCTGCAGATTTCCGATGAGCGCTGGATTCGCGAATTCGCGCGGCGTGAATTGCGGCATCGCGGAGGCGAAGCCGTGTTGGCGAAGCTTGAGGCTTGGACCGCAAAGCAGACCGACGAGTTCGCGTTGCTGCAAGCGATGTGGAGTTTCCAAGCGCTGAACAAAACGCCGTCCGAAGTCGTTGAAAAACTCGCCGCTTCCGAGGACCCGCGTTTCCGCGTGGCTGCGCTGCGTTTTCTATATCATCGTCAGGCAGAAGTTTCGAGCGCGGACGCAATCGTTAAGGCCCGGATCAACGATCCAAACGCGCAAGTTCGTCTCTGGGCGATCAGTTGCCTCGCTCAGAAGCCGAGCGCCGAATCTGTCCGAATCGCGTTGCAGGCGCTGGATCACGATGTCGACGAAAATATCGATTTCGCGCTCTGGTCGATTGTCCGCGAGCACGAAACCCATTGGGTTCCCGCCTACGAATCCGGCGAACTGGCACTCAATATCAGGGGGCTGATCTTCGGGATCCAGGCGCTCGAAAAGCCGGTTGGAGTTGAGCGGATTTTTACAGCGCTTTCCGAGGCGAACATGACCTCGGAAGATCGCCAAATGGCGATGCACGGACTGGCGAAAGTTGGCGCTGCGGGCGATCTCAATCGGTTGCTGAAAATGGGAGTCGAAACAGAAAAGGTACGCACTTTAGTTTTGGATGCGTTGATTGAAGCCAAGCGGATTCGAAAGGTTCAGCCGTCGGAAGGACTCGATGCGGTCATCGGTTTTCTGGATACGGAGGACGCCGCGCTCTATACAAGAGCAGCGGTTTACGCCGGGCTTTGCAAACTCCAGGCGGCGCGTCCGAAGCTGGAAGCCGAGGTGAAAACCGGTAAACGTTCAGGTGCCGCAGCTGAGGGACTTCGGAATCTCGGCGGCAAGCCGTCGCTCGATTTTTTCGAAGGGCTGATCGCAGATGAAGCGGGTCGGAATTTGCACGGGCTAGCCGTTCGGGAACTGGCTAATCTCGATCCGAACCGCGCAGCAGCGGCCGCGATCGTGCTGTTTTCCAGAGATATTGAAGGCGCAGATCCACATGGCTTGTTTGGCGTGTTCCTTCGCAACCCACAAGCTTCCGCCGCACTCACCAATGCGCTTAAAGGGAAAGAACTTCCGCGAAAGATCGCGATCCTCGGCCTTCAACGCGCCGGAACTGCGGGCAAGCCGGATCAGAAGTTGATTAAGGCGCTTCAGGCTGCAGGCAAGATCAAGCCGATGAACCAACAATTGGATGCCGCGGCGATGGCTGCGATGGTCGAGTTAGTTCAAAAAGAAGGTGATCCCGTCAAAGGCGAAAAAGTTTATCGCCAGATTCAAATGCAATGCACCGTCTGTCACGCGATTGGAGGCGTGGGTGGCGTGATTGGTCCAGATCTTGTGAGTATTGGAGCCAGCGCACCGATTGACTATTTGATTACATCGATGCTGAATCCGAATGATAAAATCAAAGAGGGTTATCATACTACACTGGTGACGATGAAATCGGGCGATGTCTTCGGTGGCGGCTTGGTCAGTGAAGACGACAACGTGATCACGATCAGAGACAACGCGGGCCAGATTCACGAACTCGCCAAGGCGGACGTGAAGGCAAAGCAGATCGTCCCGGTGTCGATGATGCCGCCCGGGCTGACGGCTAGCCTGCGTGAGGACGAGTTTGTCGATATGATTCGTTTCCTTTCGGAACTCGGCAAAGACGGCGATTTCAAAGTCGACGCGCGTCCTGTGATTCGGCATTGGAGCGCCTTGAAGCCGCACGATCGAACACGCGACGAAATCGGTCACTACGGCCCGGCGATCTTTGCGGAAAGATTCGACGGTTACGAGTGGATCTCGTTTGGAAGCCAAGTGAGCGGCGCGTTTGATCCAAAAGAACTGCCGCCGGTCCTTGGTCGAGGCGGGAATCGTTGGGGTGTCGTGCGTTTTGGTGTTGAAGATCCTGCGGAAGGCCGGATGACGCTTCAGATCAACGAAACGCATCTGATGCATCTCTTTGATGGTGAGAGAGAAATTCCGCTGCCGACGAAAGGCCGCGTGAATGTTGAGTTTGATGCTGGCGGCGATGATCAGCGCTTCACCATCGCGGTGAATTCTGCCTACCGCCCGCAACCAGTCATGGTTGAAGTCGTCGCAGCAGCAGCTGGCGCTCCGAAAGCCGAAAAGAAGGGGCTTTCCTTCCGTGCACAGCAACTCCACAAGGATAATATCGAAGGCATCGCAGTTGGCGATATCGATAAAGACGGCGATCTCGATGTCGTCGCTGGCGAACGCTGGTATTCGAATCCGGAGTGGAAACCGATTCGGTTTCGCAAGGTCCTGCCGTTTGGCGCGGATTATATGCAGGACAACGGCGATCACGTCTGGGATGTGAACGGCGATGGCTGGCTTGATGTCGTGGCTGGCCAATTCACGGAGGCCAGTGTGCATTGGTTCCAGAATCCTGGCGCTGAGGGGCTGAAGGCCGGTGAGCAGTGGGAAGCCCACCTGTTAGTCGATACCGAAACCGGTCAAAACGAAATGACTTTCATGCTCGATATCGATGGTGACGATGTGCCCGAATGGATCGAGAACAGCTGGGGAGACAAGAACCCTATGTTGATCTGGAAACTGGCGAAAAAGGATGGCAAGCCCACGATGGAGAAGATCGTCATCAGCGAATCTGGAAATGGACACGGCCAAGGGTTTGGCGACATCAATGGCGACGGACTCGATGATATTGTGTTCAAGCAAGGCTGGTACGAGCGCCCGGCTGAAAACCCTTGGGGCCAGCAGTGGAAGTTTCACGCGGATTTCACGATTCCACACGCGAGTTGCCCGGTTTTGATTCTTGATCTGAATGGAGACGGGCGAAACGATCTGATCTGGGGCAGCGGCCACAATTACGGCGTCTACTGGGAGGAACAACTCGAGCCCAAAGCTGACGGTTCAACGGTTTGGAAGCAGCACGAGATTGATAAAGAGTTTTCGCAGGCGCACACGCTGGTTTGGGATGATATCGACAACGATGGTGCGCCAGAATTGATCACCGGAAAACGTTACTATGCGCATAGCGGAAAAGATGCGGGCGCGGAAGATCCGATCGTGATCAATTATTATAAGTGGGATGCAGATTCAGCCGAGTTTGAGAAATTCGAGGCCCATCGCGGGCAGGCTGGAACGGGATTACAGATCAGAATCGCAGATCTCGACGGCGATGGCTGGAAAGAGATTATCGTGCCTGGAAAATCCGGAACGCACATTCTCTGGAACGAAGGATTGCCGAAGTGAGAACAGATTTTAGCGCATTGCGTTGTTCCCGCGTTCGACGACTTTCGTGAATGGCTTCTGATCGAACCGACAGCGTCGCCGAAAAAATCAAGCTACTTGAGACGGCTCATCAAGGCGGGCGACACGACCTCGCGATGTCCCTGACCGAGTCGCTGAAAGATACGCTTAGTTTTGAGCGACAAGACGAATTCGGGCCTGCGCCGCTTCACGTTGAGGTGGGCGCGGTTCAGGAAACGGCGTCTCTCCCTCGACCTTGGGCCGAGTGGGCAGGGGACTGGACGTTTTTCCATACGATCACGGCATTCGAAACGATTGGCACGGCGCGATCCGGCGAGCCGCTCCACATTCGATTCGCTGCGGGACCTCAGCAGCTGCTGGACCCGTGGCGAGAGCTACGAGTCGTGCAAGCCGACCCTGAAGGCCGTTTACGTGAAATTCCATCACAGTTGATTAAGCACGTTAGGGGCGAGGGTGGGCATCGGTGTGAGATCGCGTTCCAAGCCGACATCGGCGTTCACGCCAGCGCAACGTTTCTCATCTTTTTCGGTAATCCAAATGCCGAGATTCCGAACTATCAGACGGACCTCCGAACAACAGGTGAAGGCTATGGCCTCGAAATCGAAAACCGTCATTTCGTCGCCAGCCTTTCCCAGCAAATGGGGCAGCTGGAGCGGCTCCGTTACAAGCGCGAGCACGGGCTCGAGCTTTTCGCTGGTGGAAAGGGGCATGGCGAACCTCCGACCATCGATTGGTCGACTGACTACGCTGACGCAGGTCACTTTCAGAAGTTGCGCATCCGCAGCTGGGCCGAGTGTCCCAACTGGGAAGTCAGGCGCGGCCCCGTTTGTGTGCAAGTCAGGCGCTGGGGATTTCCGCACAGCCCCGCGCACCCGCTGTTTGCGCCGAGTCGAATCCACATGGATCAGACATATAGCTTTTATGCAGGGCTGCGGCATTTCTTTAAGCATGGCGAGATGGAAGCGGTGAAGGATGTCGAAATTTCTGCGATGCGGGACGATGAATGGGTTTTCTCAGGATATTCGTTCGACCAGCAGATCTGGATCGATCGGCAGGGCCTCGTGCATGAAGGGAGGCCTCCAGCCGAGCGGTCGAATGATCTTTGGGGAGTCGGATTTTATCACTCGAACAGTCGTGATGCGCTGGTTGCGCTCTGGTTGAAGCACGAGGCGGACAACTTCGAAGGAATCCAACACAACGGATCGCCGACTCTTTATTACGATGGTCACGGCCAGCTTTGGGCGCGATATCCGGCGCGTGACACGACGTTAAACGCTGGCGCTGTTTTCCGGCAGCGAAACGCCTACCTAGCGACTGACTTTCCCAAAGAAGGTGGGGCTGATCAAGTTGCTGGACTCCGGCATCAGCTAACCAGTCCATTGGAGATTCAAAGCGGTGAACTTTCGGATGGACCAGCAATCGAATCCCCGGGAATCCTGGCGCGTCCGGGTGAACGCGCAGCAAGCGCGGGACTCAAACAGAAAATCTGGACAACGCTACGGGAAGTAAAAGATGAGCAGCTTTACAAAATCGACGCCAACATTGTCGACATGGGCTATATATATAATCTTCGGATCGAAGATGGCGTCGCCCACATTCTGTTGACGATGCCGCATCGCGGGCGCCCGGTGCACGCCTTTCTGGTTACCGGTGGTGGCGGACGGGTCGATGCCGGAATTCGAGAACGACTGCTGGCCTTGCCCGAAATTCGCGAAGTTGTCGTGGATTTCACCTGGGAACCGGCCTGGGATGTGAACCGAGTTTCAATCGATTGTCGGGCACGACTGGGAGTCTGATTGGCCCTTTTCGAATATCCTAAACCAAGTCAGCGGGCTCGATATTTGGCAGCTCGCTCAGCGGCGCGAAGGGCTTGTTTTTCAGGCGCTCCAGCGGGCACGTCGAGTGGGATCGAGTTCAGGAGGCGGGCGGCGGCGGATTTGAGGGCGGAGTCGGTTTTCGTTTCGCATTCCCAGATGATTTCGACCTTCCAATACAGAGCTCGAAGCTCGGAAATCTGGCGCGCGTCGCGCTCGACGTTTTCGTTGAATTTCTTCTGCCAGAATTCGATTCGCGACTTCGGGTTGTATGCGTATTTGCAGCCGGGATGCCGATGCCAGTAGCAGCCGTGTACGAATACGGCAGTTTTATACTTTGGGAGAACAATGTCAGGGCGGCCGGGGAGTTTCTTGTTTTTCGAAGAATTAATCGTAAACCGATAGCCGAGGTGATGAAGCAGCGAGCGAACGATCAATTCCGGCTTGGTGTTTTTGCCGCGGATCTGCGCCATGTTCCAGCTGCGACGCTCCGGTGTCAGGGAATCGGCCATTTTTTACCTCGGAACATCGAAGTAGAAGACGTCGCGGCTGTCCAGATCCGTATCGACTTCGTCCGGCGCGACCAGCAGCTGCTCGCCGAGGATGGTTCGCGCGACGATTGATCCGTCAGGGGCGGTTACGAGAAATTCAGCAGGATGAACAAAAACAATATGCCTTTTCGTTTCGCTCGATCGGGCTTGAAGATGATGATCATTCTTTTCGGGGCCGAACATTCCGCCGCTCGGGCAGAACAGCAGATCGGCACCGTTCACAATCAGACCGTTGACGGTTTCGGGGTAGCGACGGTCGGCGCAAATCATCACGCCGAGGTTTCCTTTTAAACTTGGGATTACGTTCGACTCGATACCCGGCTTGTTGCGCTCCGATTCGTGGCCGAGGTTCTGCTTTCGGTATTTTCCGAGCAGATCGCCGCCCGGGCTGATCACCATGGCTGTGTTGAATCGGTCATCGCCGTCGGCTTCGAGCAATCCGGCGATGAGATGAATGTTTAACTCGTCCGCCAGTTCGATCAGCCGCTGGACGTACTTTCCGTCGGGGATTTGCTCGCCGAGTTTCCGAAATCGATCGAGTGGGATCGATTTGTCCGCTATTGCGTATCCATCGAGGAAACACTCGGTGGTGACGACGATTTCCGCACCATTTGAAGCGGCTTCGCGAATCATTATTTTGGCGCGATCCCAGTTGGCTTCCTTGTCTCCTCGGACCCACTTCCGGACGATCCCGGCAACGCGGACAGACTGGGTTTCGAGCGCTTTTTCGTGGCGCTCGCGGAAAACCTCGCCGCCATTGGTTGCTGCCTCCACGTAAGCCGCCATGCGCTCAATGTTCGCATTGAAAATCCCGGCGCTGATCTGATTATCATCGTTAATCCAGACGCCGGGCTTCTTGAGCGTGAGCATCGCCTGCCTCGCGTAGCGCGAAAGGCTCTTGGAGCGGCTTGTCCAACTTTTTGGGGAGTCGGGCTCGGCGGTGCGCTTCGCCAGCAGCTGCTCGCGACCGGCGGCGAGATCTTTGCGGGCTGATTTGATCTTACTTTCGAGATCGACCTTGAAACCGTAGTGTGTTGGCAGGCTCGAATCATCATACGTGACTTTGTAAGTCTCGGCCTCGCAGTAGAGCGGCTTGTTGGTCTTGAGTTCGTAAAAACGAGCCGAGCGCCCGTCGTCGAGTCGGGAGTTTTCGAGCCAGTCGAGCGCTTTGGGCAGAGTCGCGGCGTACTTTTCATCGCCGGTCGCGAGCCAGATTTCGATCAACGCATGAATCGCGCTGAGGCTTTCTCCTGAGCTAACCGAAGGCGGCTCGAACTTGCGCGCCCAGGCTGGCTCCATCTCGAAATTGTACTGCTGGGCCCAAGCTGGCTGCGGCTCAGGAAGCTGGGCGAGAAGCAGAAAATCACCGAGCCGTTTCGCGGCCTGGAGGAACCGTTCGCCTTTTTCTAGTTCGTGAGCGCGGAGCAGCAAGCGCATCACGTGGAACAGATTTCCGTCGTTCAAAGTGTAGTAGGGCGTGTAATCGACTTTCGGGAATTCGCGGGACCAGCTTTCCGGAAAACTCGCTGGTTTGACTGGCAAATTCGGATCCGCGGGGCCGACGTACTGCTGAGGCCAGCCGCCATTCGGGGCTTGCGCGGCCAGCAGCTGCTCAAGGGCAAAGTCGAGCGCGAGGCGGAGCTGTTGATCTTCAAAATCTGTTTTGGCGTGAGCGAGTTCGAGCAGAAAATGGATCCCGGATTGCGTTTTGTTGTCGTCGAGCGAGGACTTGTTTCTTCGGTTCCGAGGATCGAGGTCACCCGCTTCGATGTCGCGTCGAAAATGCAATTTGCTGGCTTTGCGAGGATCGAAATCAAAATCGCTGCGCCAGCCGCCCGAAGCCATCTGGCACCAGATCAGAGCTTGGGCCGCCTCGCGCGCTGCTTGCAGAAAAAGCGGGTCTTCGGTCACTCGGTAGGCCTCTAACATGGCCAGACCGACGCTCGGCGTTCCCGGGGGCTGGATCCCGATCGCGGTTGGCGATTCGTAGCCTTCAACCCGAACGATGCTGAGGTCGCGCGACCAATCGTAGGCGTAGCCGCCGGCAAACGCGACGTTCGAGCGAAAATACGAAGCGGCGCGCTTCATCGATTCGGTCACGGATTCGATCGATGGATATTCCGGAATCGGCGGCGGGCCGGGATCGGTGATCGCGGCGGGCGGTTCCGATTGAGCGAAAAGCAGCGCAGGAGCCGTCGCGAGAGCCAGGATTGATTTCGGAATCATTGGTCAATACACGAACTTGATTCGTCGCTTCTCACGCAAGAGCTGAGAGGGCGCTTGCCAAACCGAGGCATCGGCTTTAGATCAGCGCCGAATTTCTTAACCGCTCCTGAATGAAAATGACTTGGCTAATATTTGCGTTTTTAACGATTTTTTGTTGGGGTCTGTACGGAACGACTCTCCACATGGCAGGCCAGAAGCTTGGGGCCGCCAGCAGCGATCCTAACGCTGCTCGAATGAAGGCTTTTCTCCTTGTTGGAATTGCCTATCTCGTGATCGCGGTCGTGATCCCGATCGTTCTCCTGCTCTTAAAAGGAGAATCGCTGAAGATGACGCCTGCCGGGATTAAATGGGGAGGGTTGGCTGGCTTTTTAGGAGCGATCGGCGCTTTGGGCGTGATTCTTGCGATGACGTCTGGCGGACACCCGGTTGTTGTGATGTCGCTGATTTTTGGCGGCGCGCCGTTGGTGAACGCGATTTACGCCTCAGTTTTCATCCATCCTCCCGCAAATGGATGGGCGTCGGTGCGCTGGGAATTCATCCTGGGAATTATTCTTGTGGCTGCGGGCGGAGTTTTGGTCACGAAGTTCAAACCGGAATCTCCTAAGAAGGGCGATCACGGCAAGCCAGCTGCGATCGCGGAGTCAGCAGCTGCTGACTCTTGAATCCAGGAAACGCCATGCGCGATCGCGCGACCATCGACCAGCTTCAGCTGACGAAGCTCCGAAATCTGATCGTCGAGCTTCAGCAGACGAATCCGTTTTACAGCGAGCGGATGCGCGATGCGCGGCTGCCGGCGCAATTGATGAGCACGAAGAAGTTCGTGGACACGATGCCGTTCACGACGAAGGCCGAGATCATTGCCGACTGTCTCGAGAGCCCGCCGTACGGGACGAATCTGACTGCGCCGATCGAAAAATACAGCCGGTTCTGCCAGAGCAGCGGGACGAGCGATGGGCCGTTGCCGACGCTGGACACGACGGCGAGCTGGAATGGGATGCTCGACATCTGGGAACTCGTTTTTGATGCGGCCGAGGTCGAGACGAGCGAGACGGTTTTCTTCGCGTTTTCGTTCGGGCCGTTTCTCGGATTCTGGACGGCGTTCGAGGCGGCGACGCGGCGCGGAAACATCGCGATTCCCGGCGGCGGGATGAGCAGCGTGGCCCGACTGCAGATGATGGCTCGCTACGGTGCGGGCGCTCTCTGCTGCACGCCGACTTATGCGATCAGGTTAGGAGAAGTGCTGGCTGAGCAGGGCGCGGATCTCCGAGATAAGATCAAGGTTAAACGAATCATCGTCGCTGGCGAGCACGGTGGCAGCATTCCGTCGACGCGGGCGCGAATCGAGTCGCTCTGGCCAGGCGCGCAGGTGCGCGATCACCACGGGATGACTGAGGTGGGGCCCGTGAGTTTCGAGCCAGCTGACCGACCTTTTTGCCTTCAGGTGGCCGAAGATGCGTTTTACGCGGAGATCATCGATGCGGAGGGAAACGAAGTGGCCGAGGGCGGCGAAGGCGAGTTGGTTTTGACGACTTTGAATCGAAACGCGCGTCCGTTGCTTCGGTACCGGACGGGTGATCTCGTTCGGAAGGGTTTTCACAAAAACGAGCTGATTTTCGATGGCGGAATGTTGGGCAGGATCGACGACATGGTCGTGATTCGAGGGGTGAACGTCTACCCGGCGGCGGTCGAGCGGATCATCCGGGAAAACCCGTCGGTGGCCGAATTTCAGGTCGTTCAAACGAAGCAGAATGCGATGGCCCAATTGGAAGTCCGAATCGAGTTGGAGCCGGAAAGTGTTGGCGACGCGAATGAGGTTTCCGAGCAGATTCATGTTGCTTTGGAGAGCGCATTTTCGTTAAGAATTCCGGTAAATGTGGCCGAAACAGGCTCGCTTCCGAGATTTGAGTTTAAATCCAAACGCTGGGTCAAACCGCAGGAGTCATGAGCGCGATTGTCGAACTGAAAAACATCAGCAAGTCTTTTGAAGACAGTGGAGGTCGCGTCGTGCTCGACGGCGTGGATTTCACGGTCGAGGAAGGGGATCGAATCTCGATCATTGGTCCAAGTGGGTGCGGGAAAAGCACGCTTCTTAATATCGTAGGCACGCTGGATCGTCCGACGGCTGGCGAGGTGCTTTTCGGCGGTGAAAATCTGGACGGCTGGTCGGACAATCAGCTGGCCAAGCTTCGCGCGGATCAAATTGGGTTCATTTTTCAGCTTCACCACCTTTTGCCGCAGTGTTCGGTTCTGGAGAATGTGCTCGTGCCTACCTTAGCGAGTAAGAAATTTCACATTTCGGAAGCCAAAGAGCGCGCCCAGCAACTGCTGGAGAAAGTCGGCCTGACGGATCATCTCGCCAAACGCCCCGGGCAGCTCAGCGGCGGAGAACGGCAGCGTGTTGCTGTGGTTCGCTCGCTGATCAATCAGCCTAAGCTTCTCCTCGCTGATGAGCCGACTGGTGCGCTTGATGAAGAGAACGCCTCGATGCTCGTCGAGCTTTTGATCGAGGTTGGGAATGCCGAAGGCGTCGCGATCGTGATGGTGACGCATTCGACTAAGCTTGCGCAACGGATGCGGAGCGTGAGACAGCTCAAAGGCGGTAAGATGGTCTGACTTTTTTAAACGCAGAGGGCGCAGAAGCGCAGAGGGTCGCAGAGTTTTTTTGTTTTTTATGCACGAGAATGAACTGTCTGAGCGGGCAATCGGGTGCGCGATTGAAGTTCACCGGAATCTTGGGCCGGGGTTGCTGGAATCGGTTTATGAAGAGGCGCTTTGTTATGAGTTGAGTACCGTTGGGCTGAGTTTTCAGCGGCAGCAGCGAGTTCCAATCAAATACAAGGATGTCCTTCTCGCGACGCCGTTGCGGCTCGATTTAATCATTGAGGAGAAGCTCATCATCGATTGCAAAGCTAAGAAGGAGATCACCGCGATCGATAAGCAGCAACTCCTGACCTATTTGCGTCTGAAAGACCTGCGTTTGGGCTTGGTCCTGAATTTCAACGTCACTCGCCTGACGAACGGCATCGCCCGCGTCGTCAACAAGCTCAAAGACCCCTAAAAAAACTCTGCGCCTCTCTGCGCTTTTGCGTCCTCTGCGTTTTCTTTTCCTTGCACCCTGGCCCAGGGCTGATTTCATCCCGCATGTTTCAGGAAGCTCTCACTCGCCTCGCCAAAGGCCTCGTCGATCAGGAAGCGGCAAAAGTCGTCGTTGAACCTCAAGACCGCTCAACCGGATTCTGGTTCGGCGGCGGGGACGTTTCAAAAGGGCCGGACGGCGCGCTTTACGTGATCGGGCGCTATCGAAACTTCGGCGATTCGCGAACCGGAGTCGGCTCAGGTGCTCGCGGGCTCGAACTGGCGATTTTCCGCTCGGAAACGGTCAACGGTCCGTGGGAAAAAGTCGTCAGCTGGAGCAAGGCCGACTTGAAGTTCGGCGAAATGGACGTGGTCTCGATCGAAGGCTCGAGCCTGCTTTTTGGCGACGACGGCGTTGAGCTTTTCGTCTCGACCGAGATGGATATTTCGTATCCGGCGGACATCGCGAGCTTTCAGAAGCCCGGCGCAGGCGTCTGGATCATCAATCGACTTGCCGCGGCCGACGTCGCTAGTCTCAAAGGGGCTGCGATCGAAGAACTTTTCAAAGGCCGCGACAACGCGCATCTTCACGTCAAAGACCCGGCCGCTTTCCGGCTGCCGACCGGCGAAACCGGCCTGATTTTCTGCAATCATCCTTTTGCCTGGTCGTGCTCCAATTCCAGTCTCGCGATTCGTCAGCCGGGCGGTTCCGAGTTCGAGCACGTGACCGACGAGTGGCTCGCGCGCGGGCCGGTTTGGGACATCGCGGTGACTCGCCTGACCGATCGGATGCCCGTCCCGAAACTCGGACGTTTCGCCGAGCCCGGCGCTCCAGAGGCCGCGCTCTATTTTTACTGCGGCGCGGAATGCGTTCGCAAGCTCGACGATCACACCAAAGCAGTCGCTCGGCCGCGAGGTTGGTCCTGCGAAGAAATCGGTGGCGTCGCTTTCGGCCTCGGCAGCGACTGGCCGAAAATTGAGCGCCTCTCGGTCGACGGCCCGTTTTTCACCTCGCCGCACGGCACCGGTTGCAGCCGCTACGTAAGCACTTTGGTCCTCGACGACGGAATTTTCACGACCTGGCAGCAGTCTCAGGACGATCTCTCGCAGCCGCTCGTCGGCCATTTCACTCCGATGGAAAGAGTCGAGCAGCTGCTGGCGTGATTGTCGCAAAATTTGCTGCCGCCTTGCATCGCGCGGCTTCCCAGCTAGTTTCGAGCGCACGCCTCAATTCTGTATGAAAAATCCAGTCAAGATCGTTATATTTCTCGCCATCGCCGGTGTCTTTGTCGCCGGAGCTGAGTATCTCGATCAAACGCCCGCAGGCCAAAAATTCAACCAGACCGTTTTCCTCGAAATGCTCTGTGGAAACACCGAGGGCGTCGGCCAGGCAGAGGTCACCTACGTCGGATTTACCGATGGCTATCGCGTTCTGGACGAAGATCCGTGGCCGCCGTCGCGGTTGGATTGGGATGTGATTTTAAACCGGCTCGGACCTGGAACGCAGGCCGATCGCGAAGCTGCTGAGGCCGCCAAGAAAGCTCAAGAGGAGGCAGCCGCCAAATCTGAGGGCGATCCCGAAGCAGAAACGGCAATTCCCGATCATCGGAAGGATTTTCACGACGCGCCCGTTGTCGGAATCGTTCCTTCGTTAAACTGGCGGCACGATCCTGCCGATAACGACGATGTTCTGGCGCGGAAAGCGATGAAGGACATTTCGCTGAGGCTTCGCTCGCTCGTGGTCGGGACAACACTCGGGCCGAAGGGAAGCGGCGGTGCTCAGGATATTGATCCTGCGGCGCTCCGGCTGATCGAGCGCGTCGAGGGCGATATTTCGAAGGTGCCTGAAGCGGAAGCTGTGGTCGAAGCGCCGGATGAAGCGCTCGTTTATGCCGGCGTTGCCGCGTTCAACCAGATCGAATTGTCTGACGCGGTCGAAAGCACGGTGGACGGCATTCGAATTCCGGTTCTCGCCCGAGTCGGTGAGCAGCTGCTGGCTGGATTTCCGCTTCAAGTGATTCTAGAAAAGGAGCATCTCGGTCCAGAAAACGTGAGCGTCAGGTTTGGAACTGAGAACGGAAATGTGATCGAGATTTTCCGCGAAGACCAGGACGGTGAGCAGACCGACGAGATCGTTCATTCGATCCCAGTCGATGATCGCGGTCGCCTGCTGGTTTTCGGCGGTGTGCGGGTTGGCGAACTTTATCCTAAGCTGGATGCTGTCGGCGATCTCATTCTCTACAGCTCAGATTATGACGTGGCCGAAGACGTCAGCCGCACCGATCCCGAAGTCATCAAAACTCTCGGAAAAAACGCCGTGGTGATCGGATTCGATACCGAAGACAACCGCCAGTTCGAATTGCCGGGCGGCGATAAAGTTTCGCGCGCGGAGTTGATGGCGATGGCCGTCGCGACGGTTCAAAGCGGTCGTTTCATCACGCTCTGGCCCGACTGGATGCGGTATTCCGCGATCGGTGGTGTTGCTTTGTTAGGCTGCCTTTTGATTCCGACGCGTGCGGTTTCGAAAGCCGGAATTTTCATTTCCCTGCTCATCCTGGTTGGCTACGTCGCTTTGACCTTGGTAACCTTCCAATCAAATCTCAGCTGGACGCCGCCTCTCGCCGGAATCGGAGTTTGCTTGGCCTTGGTCATCACCGGCTTTCTGATTCCGAAGAGTTCGGGCAAGACGCCGACGACGCCAGAAGACGAAACCAAAGATGCGTCGCCAGAGCCTGAAAAAAAGGACGCCACGAAGGATGAGGCCGCTACGGCTGCTTGAGATTTTTCTGCCCGGCGGCGCACCCAGCGGGTGTTTCCGGATACTCGATGATCCATTTTACTAACCTCGCGCCGGCCAATGAGATTGGCGGAAATTCCTACCTGGTAGAGTTCGGAAATTGCAGAGTTGCGCTCGATGCCGGGACTCATCCGAAACGCGAAGGGCTTGAAACGCTGCCGAAACTCGATCTCCTCGACTACGATTCGCTGGACGGTATTTTTCTGACCCACGCGCATTTGGATCACTCCGGTGCGTTGCCCGTGATGATGCGCGAACACCCGAGCGCTCGGGTTTTCATGAGTGAAGCCACTCGCGAGTTGGCGGACGCGATGCTGCACAATTCGGTCAATGTGATGACCTCAAAACGCGAGGAACTCGGCGACCCGTCCTACCCGTTTTACACGCATCGTGAGCTCGATAAGGGATTTTACCGCTGGGAGTTTCCCAAAACCAGCAAACCGTTTTATTTCAGCGATCGAGAAGAGGTCACCTGCGAATTTCACGAAGCTGGCCACATCCTGGGAGCGGTTGCGCCGGTTTTTGAATGGCAGGGTCATCGGGTTCTTTACACCGGCGATATTCATTTTGAAGAACAGACTCTGACTGTCGGAGCTAAGCTTCCTGAGGACGGAATCGACACAGTTATCGTCGAGACAACTCGCGGCGCTTCACCGCGCGACCCGGATTACACGAGAGCGAAGGAAATTCAGCGGCTGAGCGATTCGATTTCCGAGATCCTCGACCGAGGCGGTTCTGTTTTGATGCCGGTTTTCGCGATGGGCAAGACTCAGGAGCTGCTCTTGATCCTGCATCAGCTGAAGGAAAGCGGTCAGATCCCGCAACACATCCCGATTACGATCGGCGGGCTTAGCACGAAGATGACGATGATTTACGATCGCCTGGCGGGTAGGGCGAACCGGAATTTTCCCGGTTTCAAGATCCTGCAAGAGGTCAAATTGATCGTCGGCTCTAAGAAAAAATCCAACCGCCAGATCGAGTACCAGCCTGGATCGATTTACGCGATTTCGAGCGGGATGGTGACCGAGAAAACCGCGTCAAACGAGCTTGCCGGGCATTTCGTGAGCAATCCGCTCAGCGGAATTCTCTTCGTTGGCTACTGCGATCCGGATTCGCCGGGCGGACACCTCGTCGCGGCAAATCAGGGCGATAAAATCAAACTCCGCAAGAATTCGGAAGCGTTTGAGCTCCGCTGCAATGTCGAAAAGTTCGATTTCAGCGGTCACTCACCGCGCGACAGCATTCTTGATTACCTGTGCAAAGTTCGGCCAAAGAACATCCTTCTCGTGCATGGAGATCGCGACGCGCTGGAGTGGTTTGAGGCGAAACTCAACCAGCATCTGCCGGACTCGCGCGTGATCATTCCGGTTCCGGGTGAGCGGATCGAGCTAAGCTGATTTTGCGCGGTTGGCTCGGTCTCGAAAGTACAACCAAGCTGCGCCGATCCAGTAAACCGGGTTGATCATGAAAACCCAGAGCACCTGCTGATTCAGGCCGAACGAAAGACCGGCGAATTTTTCGTTCATGATGTGAAAAACCAGCAGAGCGATTCCCGTCAGACTCAGCAGCCATCGATTGAACAAGCCGATGAAGCAGAATAATTCCAATGCGAGCCCCGCACCAAGCGCGACGCGAGTGAAATTCGGGTAGGCGAGAAGCTCTTTGGAACCGGGCGGCAAGTTCGGCGGATCCACTTTCCTTTCTCGATGCTCCTCCATCAGAGGCACGCTGTTATAGAATTGTTGGCGGGAAGTTTTTACCAGATCGAGGCCAAAATAGGGGCTGTTTTTGATCCACTCGCCTTCGGAGGCGATCACCTTCGTCAGGCCAGCAACCGCGTAAGCTCCGATGATCGTGATCTGCGCGTAGCGCACCAGAAGCGAGTTCAATTGGACGTGATCGACCTTTTTCCAGAGGCTGCGAATCGCGGCGAGGACCGAGACGATCGCCAGCACTGTGAGGACGCTCGCTCCGACTTGATAGTGATGCTGAATGAAGCCCTGGGAGTTTTCCAGCGTCCTCGCCAGGATGCTGACGGTGGCCAGAACTGGCAGCGCGATCCACAGCAGCCTACCGAAGATCAGGAGAAGCAGGCTTGCGCCGCAGAGCGTCCAGAACACCGGCTGCAAATCCGGGTTCGACATAAAAGTTAGATCCTCCCACTGTGCAAACCCGGTTTCTGCCTTTTGAGTTTCGTAGTAAACCATTCCGGCTGGTCCGAAGTCGCTGCCTTCCTTAAATAAGCCGGATATTGGCCCTTTGAGCGGCAAAGTCGTGAAGACGACCCACGCGAATAAAATCCGAATCCCGAGCGCCTCCCAGGGACGAACCTGCCAGCCCGCAAACCAGCGTCCGGCTCGCGTGTGGATCGTCGAAATGCTGGATTCGGTCTCGCTCATTGTTCAGCAGCTGCTGGCGGGATTGGCCGTCTTGCAATCTCCGTTGTTTCCTCGCTAATTCCGACTTCGGGATCCGGCAAAATTTCCGTCCGCATCAGTGCCCACGTGTCGCCCGGCTTAGGAACGATCTTATTATCCGTCGCCACTTTCTGGTATCGTTTCAGCGCCTCGATTCCGACTTTCCGCTCGTCCTCAGCCGTGGCGTCCTGCTTTCGGATGCCCCGTTCTTTCAGTACACTGCGATAAATTTTTCCGATCTTCGACGTCGAAATCCCAAGTGTCGAGTAAGACGGCAGCGGCTCGATTTCGCCCTCCGGTTCGACCCTTACCAGATACATGTATTCCGCCTGAGGATCGGGATCGCGATACATCGGGTAGTTCGAAAGCGGGAAAAATTCCTTCACCGAGAGCGAGGTCAAAACGAAAGCAACCAACCAGGTTAGGGGCGAACTCCATGGCAGGCTGAACCACTCCCACCAGCGTCGACCTTCCATCTTGAAAAGCAGCTGAACGAAGCCCGTCGGAACGCAGAGCACGATCAAAAGCGCCGCCGGGTACTTCACGCCGTTGCGCATGTCTCCGTAGAAAAACCAAAGAACCAGCCCGAGGAGGAGCCGCAGCCAAGCGGGTGAAGCGAGAAATTTCCGCCAGGCCGTTTTCGCGATTTTTGCCGCATTTTTGATTTCCACCGCCACGCTCTGCTTCTATCGCGATTCAGTTGGCGCGTAAAGGAAAACCTGAGCGCTGAGCCTTGCCAAGAGATTTGAAACCCAGCCCTATGCCAAGGGAAATGGCTTCGGCGACTTGATCCTGGAATTGATTCGTAGCGAGGCGTTTGCCGTGAAATAGCCGCTGGCGCGAGGCCGGATCCAGGCAAGCGAGAAGACCGAGGTCGCCGATTTGGGTGAACGTGAAGAAACAGTAGTCAAGCCGCCGTTTTGAGGCTTCAGTCCGAGCCTTTCGAACCCAATGGATTCCAACGCATTCAGCCCGATTCCTGAAGTCATCGCAGACATTGCGGCGGGACGGATTGTGATCGTCACGGATGACGAAGATCGGGAAAACGAGGGCGATTTGATCGCGGCGGCTTCGACGATCACGCCGGAGATCGTCAATTTCATGGCGACTCACGGTCGAGGCTTGATTTGCGCTCCGATCAGCGAGGCGCGCGCAAAAGCTTTGGAATTGCCGATCATGGTTCCGCGAAATGAGGAGAGCTTCAAAACGAATTACACCGTCTCCGTCGACGCGGCTGAAGGCGTGACGACTGGGATCAGCACGCATGACCGCGCTCGCACGATTTCGATCCTGGCTGACGCGAATGCGAAGCCGTCCGATCTGGTTCGCCCGGGACACGTTTTTCCTCTTCAAGCGAAAGCCGGCGGAGTGCTGGAACGAAATGGACATACCGAGGCCGCGATCGATCTGACGGAGCTTGCGGGGTTGCCAGCAGCTGCTGTGGTTTGCGAGATTTCGAATGCGGACGGAACGATGGCTCGGATGCCCCAATTGATCGAATTTGCGAAGCTCCACGGGCTCAAGCTTTGCACGATCGAGGCGTTGATCGAATATCGTCAGGCCGAGAATTCCGGGTAGGCGTTAGTCGAAACGATCATGCTGTTTTCGAGTTTTCTCTTTAGCTTTAAGAAGACGGTTTCGCGTCTCTTTTTCCCCGCATCCCTGATTTTCTACCCATTGCTGATCGGGGTTTTGCTTCTCTGGTTTGGTAAATCGCCGAGGAAGAAGAAATGGGGAAAAATCGCGGTTTCGACGAGCCTGGCGATCTTGGTTTTTCTGGCTTGCGGGCCGTTTTCTCTGCTGATCCTGCGAACTTTGGAATCGCGCTACGAACCGCTCGATCAGCATGCCGTCCAAGCTGAGTTCGGCGAGGATTGGAAGCCTCGATACGTCGTGGTTCTGGCTGGAGATTTTTTTCCGGGTCGCGGCTTGCTGCCATCGACGACGGTTGGCCCGAGGACGCAGTCCAGGATGAGCGAAGGGATCCGGATTCAGGCGCTTTATCCCGATAGTATGCTGATTTTTACGGGAGGGCGAATCAAG
Source organism: Verrucomicrobiales bacterium (assembly GCA_047620505.1). GTDB lineage: Bacteria > Verrucomicrobiota > Verrucomicrobiia > Verrucomicrobiales > DEV007 > JBLHKS01. The sequence continues at coordinate 21,807 of JBLHKS010000077.1, forward strand.
GACGACGATCCGTATTCGATCGCCGATCAGATGGCGCGTCTGGCGGAGATCTGGGGTGTTGATCCGGGGAAAATCATTGCTGAAGAAGAGTCGCGAGATACGAAGGATCACGCCATTTTCGTCGGCAAAATCGTCGAGGAGAACCCCCTCGTGATCGTAACCAGCGCGGCCCACATGCCTCGTTCAATGGCGTTGTTTGAAGCTGCTGGAATGGCTCCAGTCGCAGCGCCTGCGAATTTTCGGACACGTGGAAAAATCGGGTTCAGCTGGAATTGGTTTGTCCCGAAAATCAGCCGCTTGGATTATGCGGAGAACGCGCTTTACGAATACATGGGGCTGGCTTGGGCAAAGTTGCGTGGACAGATTTGAAAGTTCGTTTGTCGTCTGGCGTCAAAGACCGAGCTGACAGAGAAGAGGCTTGCATCGAAACGCATTCGCTCCATCGTTGGCCGCCCTTCGCACCCTCACAAACACAAAAATGAGCGATTCAGTTAAAGAAATCACAGAAGCCGACTTCCAATCCGAAGTCCTTGAAACGTCGAACTCCAAACCCGTCCTCGTCGACTTCTGGGGCCCAGGCTGCGGCCCTTGCATGATGATGGCACCAGTCCTCGATAAGATCGCGACCGCCCAGGGCGAAGCGTCGAAAATCGTCAAAGTGAACGTCTCGGAAAACATGGGCCTTGCCCAGCAATTCGGGATTCGCGGCGTGCCGACATTCGTTTATTTCAAAGACGGAGCCGAGGCTGAAAAAGTAGTCGGCATGCAGCCTGAAGCGAAAATCGTCAGCAAGCTGGAAGAGCTTTCGCTGTAGCCGATTTCCGGCGGTTTTCACCCGCGATTCATCTTCTTTTCACATGAGGCCGCTTCGGTTGGCCTGATGAATCGCACAAAATCTATTTCCCGCCTTTTTCGGCAGCTGCTGGCGCGTCACCCCGACGCGCCAGCTTTTTTATTGGTCGGAATTAGCCTCGCCTGGTGCGCAGCGCTCTGGCTGGCTCGGTCCTGGTCTGCTAAAAATCTCTACTACGATTTTCTGCCTTACAATCTCAGCCTCGCGGTGATCCCGCTGATTTTGAGCACGATCGCCCTCCGAATGGAAGGCGGGATCGCGCTTTTCGCCTGGCTACTCCCATGGCTGGTCTTTTTCCCGAACGCTCCCTACGTTCTCACCGACCTGATCCATCTCCGCCCGCGGCACGACGCGCCCTTCTGGTTCGACTGGGGTTTCCTCGTTTCCTGTGCAGGAACAGGGCTGCTCATCGGGCTCGTCTCGTTGCGCCAGGTTTATCGACGGCTTCGCGATTCGTTCGGAATGGCTTCCGCAGAAATCGCGGTGCTGGCTGTCGTTGGCCTATCGGGATTCGGAATCTATCTCGGCCGATTTATTCGCTGGAATTCCTGGGATATCGCCACCCGCCCGTTTGCATTTGCGGCTGACATTATGAACCGCGTTCTGCATCCGTTCGATCATCCTCGGATGGTCGTCTACTCGATCTGCGTCGCCGTCATGCTGACTTTGAGCTGGTTTGCGTTCCGGATCATGGGGCTCAAGAGCGACTGGTGGGCGGAGCCCGATTGATCGAGAAAGAGATTCACATTTCGTTCTAAGATCCTCGCAAATCAGGGGTCGACTGTGGCAGCATCAATCTGTCATGAAAGCCTTTGTTTATTCCGTCCTCCTCCTGCTCGCGCTCCTGCCGATTCTCCCTGCCGATGAAGGCAAAGAAATCGGATTCATCGAGCGATTCGCTCTTGGCGAAGATCGCGAAGCCGTTCTCGCTGAGCTGATTCCCGGCACGGACGATTTTTATTATTACCATTGCTTGCACCTTGAGCAGGGCCAAAAATGGGACGAGCAGCTGCTGATCCTCAAGCAGTGGGAGCAGCGTCAAAATAGCCATGAATTGCGCCGAGAAATCTACTATCGACGGGCGCTGCTTCGCTACAACGACGATCAGGCTGGCACGCTCGAATTCATCCGTCGTGAGTTGAATCTGAATTTCAATCATCAGCGCGATAACCTGAATCAGAAGCCGAATCTGCCGACTCAGCTCGACCAGAATTTCGTGTCTCGGGCCAGTTTTCTTCGAGATGCTCTCGCCCGGAGCAACAGCCTGGGCAATTTTACGCAGACCGGGCTGGATTACGTCGCGCGGAACAAAGTTCAGCTCAACAAAGAGAAAAGGCGGGATCTTTTGCGCCGCCTGCAGTGGCCGGATTATCCTGGCTTAGTTGATCGAATCGTGGAGGACCTTGCCTTGAAGGAAAGTGCGGGATTTGGCGAGTTTCCGATTCACAATAAGCTGACTGAGGCGCAGCTGGTCGAGTTAGCTCAAAAGCGGCCTGAGGTGCTGCGAAACGAAAACTACATCGCCCAGCGCTTGATTCGGATGCGACCGAGTGACGACGTTAATTGGCAATTCGATCCCCAAGCCAAAGAGGCTTATCTCACGGAAGTATGGGAGTTTGTCATCGGTCTTGATCCGGCGCTGAATTCGCTCAAAGCGCATGTCCTCTTTCACGTCCTTCAAACCCGGCGCGAACGCGGAAATTACGACCGCGATCTTTTCATGGCGTATCTCAAGCTACCTCGAAACGTAGGATACGTTGAGCCAAAATATCTTCAGCGGCAGGAATTCCGGGGCAGAGCGGCAAACCTCGGGTTGGACTATTCGCGAATGACGGCATTGCCGCCGGTTTCGAATGATCAGGATCTCGCTTGGGACCATCTCGCGACGTTTATTCTCGCCGACGAAACGCCCGATGCATTCCGCGAATACGTCCGTGAAAAGCCGCTCGAACACCTCTGGGCTGAAACGATGCTCCTCGCCGATAAGGGCGATGCGGAGAAGTGGTATTCGATTCTCGGGCCGGGGCTCGTCCAGGAAATCAAGGACCGCGTCGACATCGATCTGCGTCCTGACAATCCGCGAATTCTCGGCGTCGGCGACCCGGTTGAGTTGAAGGCGGACGTGAAAAACGTTCAGCAGCTGCTGGTGAAAATTTTCGAGGTGAACGCTCTGAACTACTATTTGAATGGTGGAACTGAGATCGACACGAGCGTCAATCTGGACGGTCTAATTCCTAACGTAGAACGAAAGTTCGACTTCGAGGAGGCACCGATGAGAAGTGTTCGCAGGAATTTTGAATTCCCCGAACTCAAGGGCAAACGCGGCCTCTGGGTGGTCGAATTTGTCGGCGGCGGAAAGAGTTCTCGCGCGCTGGTACGCAAAGGCGGACTTCAGATTCTGAGCGAATACAACGCGCTCGGCCACGTGATCAAGCTGCTCGATGAAAATAATCAACGAGTTCAAAAAGGCGCAATCTGGCTGAATGGAAAGAGTTACCCAACGGATGAGAAAGGTTTGATCGTTCTTCCGTTTTCAAACAGCCCCGGAGCGCGGACGATCGTGCTCGAGGCGGGTGGATTCGCCTCGCTTGGATCGCTGAATCATCAAAGCGAGAATTACCAGCTTCACGCGGGATTTTTCGTGGACCGGGAGCAGTTGCTGAGTCGAAATCGAGCAATGTTAGTCATCCGTCCGAGTATTACGGTCAGCGGAGTTCCGACGGGGCTCGATGTCCTGGAAGAAGTGGTGCTCGAGATCCAGACGACGACGATCGACGGCATCAACGCGACGGAAAGAATCGAGGATTTCGAGGTTTTCGAAAACCGCGAGTCGAGCCACTTTTTCGCCGTTCCCGATCGGCTGGCGCAGATCAATTTTCAACTGAGAGCGAAGGTCCAGCGACCGAGCCAGGGAGACAAGGTCGATCTCGTAGCGACTGATCAGCTCCAGATTAGCGCGATCAATAAATCCCAGTACACACGGGCAATTTACCTGACTCGATTCGGCGGAAATTGGACGGCTGAGGTTTTGGGTAAGAATGGAGAGCCAATTGTCGACGTCCCGCTTAACTGCTACTTTTTGCACGACGACTTCACGCTTGAGCGCGGAATTTCGCTCGAAACGGATGCAAACGGACGCGCGAATCTCGGTAAGCTAGCCGATATTAGGCAGCTCCGGATCGATACACCGACTTCGCAGCCCGCAAGTTGGGTGCTGCCCGACGAGCGTCGCACCTGGCCGAGTGTCGTCACCGCCAAAGCCGGCGACCCGATTCGAATTCCCTACCCGGGATCCGAGGTTGCTCCGAAAGTTGAGGAGATCGCCCTGTTTGCAGTCAGAAGCGAAACGCTCCGCGAAAACGAATTTGGGAAAGTGAAGATTGCAGATCGCGAACTCGTTCTAACCGGTTTGGAGGCGGGAGATCATCAACTGCTGCTGCGTAAAATTGGTCGCACGGTCAAGATCCGAGTCGTCGATGGCGATTCTCGTGAAGGCCATGTTCTCGGTCGCGACCGGCACGTACAGACCGCGCCGTTCAAGCCGATTACGCTCGTTAGTACCAAAACCGATGACGACGCGCTCCAGATCCAACTAACGAATGCAAATAGCTTGACGAGAGTGCACATCTTCGGCGATCGATTTTTTCCCGAGAACGATGCGCACGAAAAACTGGGCTCGTTTCCGCGAATTGGCCTCGGCCAGACTCGGCGTGGAAAATGGGCGAACAGCTACGTTTCTGGCCGTACGTTAGGAGAAGAATATCGATATGTGATCGATCGTCGGCAGTCGAAGCGCTTTCCCGGAATTCAACTCGAGCGAGCCGGATTGATTCTGAATCCCTGGGAACTTCGCAGCACGGACACGAGCGTTGATCAAGCTGCGGAAGGTGAGGAATATGACGCTCGGCGCGAAGCCCTGATGGCCCAGACAGAACAGCTCTTGGCTGAATCGGAGCCGGTTAGCGGTCCGGTAGGCTCTCACCCGGATCTGGATTTTCTTGCGACTGGCTCGATCGCGCTCGTGAATCTGAGGCCGGATGAGGACGGTTTTTTGAGCGTTCCGCTCGAAGATCTAGACGATCGTCAATGGCTCCGAATCGTCGTTTCCGATCCGACTCAGACCATCACCAAGGACGTCTTCCTCGATGATGCTGAATCCGAATTTCAAGACATTCGCGTGCCTCGCGCGCTCGATCCAGAACGCGCTTTTGCGCAAAAGAAAAACACCACCGTCCTGGGCGAGGGCGAAGTGCTGGAATTAGGCACGACGGAGTTCAGGATCATCAGTACTCGTCGAGATATTCACCCGATTCTGGTTTCCCTCACGAATGAGCAGCTGCTGGGTGAATTCGTCTACCTACTTGGTTGGAACGAGATGGAGGAGGAGGCCAAACGCGAAGTCTATTCAAAGTACGCGAGTCACGAGCTAAACTTTTTCGTTTCTCGCCGGGATCCGCAATTCTTTAACGCTGTAGTTAAACCTTATCTCGCGAATAAAAGGGATAAGACCTTTATCGATGATTATCTGCTTGGGAAGAATCTGGAAACCTACCTCCAGATGTACGAGTTCGGCCGACTTAACGCTGTAGAGAAATTGCTTCTCGCTCGTCGCCTCGGGGGCGATCAAGAGAAGAGAATCGAGCGCCACATCCTTGATGCAAACGCGATGCTTCTGCCCAATCCCGCTTTGGATGATTCGCTATTTGAAACTGCGTTGAGAAGCCAGTCGATGTCGGGCAATCCGGTTGAGCGGCTGATGGCAGCGCTTTCTGCCGAGGATGTCGACCTTGATGGGTTTGGAAATGAGTATTTACCCGAATCTATTGAGGGAGGGCGCAAGAGCGGCGGAATGGGCGGCGGAATGGGCGGCGGAATGGGCGGCGGAATGGGCGGCGGAATGGGCGGCGGAATGGGCGGCGGAGGTGGCGGAGGTGGCGGCCCGGTTGATAGTTTTGCTGACTCGCCCGCTTCGGCGGCTCCGACGAACAGGCCCGCAGCTCCCAAACCCGTGGCGCTCGCGAAGGAAATGCGGAAATTGGCCGAAAAGTCTCAGGTGAAACAAAAAGGCGCCTCTGACCGTTTGCGAGACGGAGAGGATATGGAGGAAGAGCTGCGTGAAGTGGCGCTAGCCGCTGATTTGGGAGGATTTGATCAGGGCTACCTCGTGCTTGGAGAAGAACAACTGAAGCGCCGGGTCGAACTCCGCCAGCTCTACCGCAAGCTGGATTCGACGAAGGTGTGGGCGGAGAACAATTATTATCACGTGCCGATCGAATACCAGATCGCCAGTCTGATCACGGTGAACAAATTCTGGCGCGATTATGCGGCGTGGGATGGCGAAGGAGCGTTCTTTTCTCCGCACTTCACGCATGCGACGAGCAACTTGAGCGAAATGATTTACGCGTTGGCGTTGCTCGATCTGCCGGAAGAATCTGGCGAACATAAGATCGAGGTCGACAATGGCGTGATCAAGATCACAGCGGCGTCGCCTTGTATTATATTTCATCAGGAGATCGAGCCTGCCGAACAGGCGGAGGGCCAGCAGCTGCTGGTGAGCCAGAATTTCTTCGATCCACAGAATCGTTACCTCGAAGAAAACGGACAGCGCACGGATCAGTTCGTTTCAGACGAGTTTTTGCGCGGAAAAGCCTATGGGTGTTCGATCGTGGTGACGAATCCGACTTCATCCCGTCAGAATGTGGATTTGCTGACTCAAATCCCGGAGAAATCACTTCCGCTCGCGGGCGCGCGCCGAATTCACAGTCGTAAAGTGGCGGTCGAGCCGTTCAGCACTCAGCAGTTCGAGTATTATTTCTACTTCCCGATCGCTGAGGGCCGTTGTGCTCATTATCCGGTTCAAATTATTAAGGACGAACAGCGAGTAGCGACGACAGCCCCGTTTGTTTTTGATGTGGTTGACGAGCTGACGAATATCGATAAGGCCAGCTGGGACTGGATCAGTCAGTTTGGAACTGAAGAGCAAGTTCTGAAGTTTATGGATGAGAACAATCTTGGCCGTATCAACCTAGAGCGGATCGCGTGGAGAGTGAAGGAGGTTACGTTCTTTGATAAGGCGGTAGCGATGCTGGGTCAGCGTGGGGTCTTCAATCAGACTCTATGGAGTTATGGCGTTCGCCACAATCGCGTTCCTGCGATCCGAGAGTTCCTGTTGGCTCAACAGGGTTTTGTCGATACGTGCGGTTTGGCGATCGAGTCGGCGCTGGTGGTGTCCGATCCGGTTCAGCGCCATCGTTATCAGCATTTGGAATACGCGCCGCTGGTCAATGCGCGGGCGCATCGG